>JADGQW010000108.1 GCA_017881505.1 Gemmatimonadales bacterium | reverse complement strand
CACCACCACCCGAGCGGCCGCTCCCGCCGTACCCCTCGGGGCGCCCGGGCATCCCGGCGCTGCCGGGGTAGTCGCCGCCGGTGCCCGGCACGCCGCCGCTACCCGGGTAGCCGCCGCGGCCGCCGCCGCCGCGCCGGCCGCCGCCCATCCCCCGGCCGCCTCCGCCGCCGCCGCCGCCACCGCGGCTCTGCCCCGGCTGGTCGCTCTCGCGGGGGTTCAGCTCCCAGTTGCCGCTGAGATCCGCCGCCACGGGGCCGGGGGGCGGGACCCGCTCCTCGGTCGCTTGCGGCGAGACGTCGAACTCGCGCGGCTGCGGGGCGCAGGCCCACGACCCCAAGGCCAGGGGCACGCCGATGAGAAGGATAACGGCGGAAACGCTACGATCGGTTGTTGCCATCGGAGACCCCGTTGGATCGGGGGGACGCGGGAACACTATCTCGCGTCTGGTACCCGTATCCTTGGACGAGGGTCCGGGCTGTCCGTTTACCGTGGACCGGAGACCGCGCACCGCGAAGGGTCCACCCTTGGCGCCTTGGCGTCTGGTTACTGGCCTCTGAGCAGCGAGTCCATCGCCGTCCGCGCCCGCCGGAACCCCGGCTCCAGGCGCAACGTCTCCGCGAACGCGGCCCGCGCGCTGTCGGCGGCGCCGACCTGGGTGTGGGCCTGGCCGAGGAGGTACCAGACGATGGGGGGCCAGTACTGCCGCCCGTCGGTCGTGACCGGCGGCGGGTGCTGGACGGCCCAGCGGAGGTGGCGCACGGCGGCGGCCGGATCGCGCTTCAGGGCGACGAGGGCGCTGCCGAGGACGAGGCGGCCGAGGGCGTCGGTGGAATCCTCTCCGACGAGGCGCTCGCCGATGGGGAGCGCGCGCTCGGGGCGGCCGCGGGCGAAGTAGAGGCCGAGGCGCACCTGCCCCTCGCGGCCGCCGGTGGGGTGCGCCGCGAACTGCTCGATCAGCGCCTCGCCATGCGCGCGGTCGGCGGGGGAGCCGCGCCCCATGTACATCGCGAAGAAGAAGGTGCCGCGCATCCGGTCGAGGCGGAGGAGGTGCTCGCCGAGGGCGCGCGCGGAGTCGCGGTCGCCGCCGACGATGCCCGGCGCCATCGCGAGGAATCTGCCGAGTCCCTCGACGTAGGCGGGGTTCTCGGGTTCGAGCTGCACCGCGCGGCCGAAGGCCTTCTTGGCGCGGCGGGCGAGGAAGTAGCTGCTGAGGTTGCGGTGCTCCGCGGCGCGGGTCCCCGCCACCTGGCCGAGCCAGAAATGCGCCTCGGCGCGCCTCGGCTCGCGATCCACCGCGCGGAGGAGGAGGGTGTACGCGGTGTCCATCGCCCCCCGCTCCGCGGCCCCGCGCGCCTGGACGAGGAGGTCCTGGGCGCGGGCGGTCGGCGCCAGCGCGACGGCCAGACACGCGACGACAACCGTGTACCGCCTACCGCTCACCGTACCCCCCTTGGCGTCTTGGCGTCTGGCCCCTGTCCCTCTGGACGTGGCGTCTTGGCGTCTGTCACCTGACTACTTCTTCGACGAGGTCGGGGCGACCGGGATCGTCACTTCCGCCATCGGTACCACCATCACCGCCCACGGCGTCCCCGACCAGAGGACCCACGGCCCCGCGGCGGGGCGCTTCACCGCGATCCCGCGGTAGGCCGCGGCGTCGGGCATCGCGATCAGCACCGCGGGGGGGAGCTCCACCCACGCCTTGCCCGAGTCGGGGCGCGCCTTCATCGGGTCGGTGGCGCTCGCCACCTGGAAGCCCTTGAGCGTGTAGGCGACGGCCATCCCGTTGACCTGGGGGGTCCGTGCGTGGTCGCGCCACGCCGTGAGCCAGCGGAAGAACTGGTCGTCGGCACAGAGGGGATCGACGCGCGGCGTCCCCGGCTGGTCGGGGAAGCAGGTCCACGAGCCCGAGGCGGCACGCACGACGACGAACTGCGCCGTATCGTCGAGCGGCCACTGGTCGACGGTGGCGAGCGCCGCGATCCACTCGGGGCCGGCGGCCACCGCCCGCGAGACCTTGTCCGCGATGCTGCCGGGGATCGGGGCTTCGTCCGCGGCGGGGACCTGCCGCTCCTTCTCGCACGCCGCGAGGAGACCGCACGCCGCGAAGAGGACTGCCGCACGCATCGCTCTCATGTTCGCTCCCGCTCCCGTTGACCGTGAACCGCGCACCCACGCACCGAGGAAACGTACACCCTACAACACTTACACCAATCTACCGGCCGCGCCCCTGGGCGCTTGGCGTCTGGCTTCTGACTCCTGTGTTTCGGCGTCTTGGCGTCCGGTGAATGTAGTTCTATCATCTACCATCATGATCCGCCACCTCGCCACCGAGCTACGCGCGCGCCGCCTCTCGCCCGTGGAGCTCGCCGAAGCCGCCCTCGCCGCGATCGAGCGCACCCGCGCCAAGCTGAACACCTTCATCACCGTGGACGCCGAGGGCGCCCTCGCCGCCGCCCGCCGCGCCGAGGAGGCGCTCGCCGGGCGGAAGTCGCGGAGCGCCGCGGGGCCCCTCACGGGGATCCCCATCGCCCACAAGGACCTCATCGCCACCAAGGGGCTGCGGACCACCGCCGGCTCGCGGATCCTCGGCGAGTGGATCCCCAAGCGGGACGCGACGGTGGTGCGCGCCCTCGCCGAGGCGGGAGCCGTCTCCCTCGGCAAGACGAACACCCACGAGTTCGCCTTCGGCACCACGAACGACAACCCGCACTACGGCGCCACCGGGAATCCCTGGAACCCCTCGCTCACCACCGGCGGCTCGTCGGGGGGCTCGGCCGCCGCGGTCGCGGCGGGGATCCTCCCCCTCGCGACGGGGACCGACACCGCGGGCTCGATCCGCATCCCCTCGGCGCTCTGCGGCGTGGTGGGACTCAAGCCGACGTACGGCCTCGTCCCCACGCGCGGCATCGTCCCGCTGGGGAAGACGTTCGACACCGCGGGGCCGATCGCCGCTACCGTCGAGGACGCCGCGCTCGGGCTCGAGGCGCTGACGGGAGTGAAGCCGGAGCTCGTCCGGCGCACGTCGCTCCGGGGCGTCCGCATCGGCGTCCCCGAGCACTTCGTCTTCGAGAAGGTGGATCCGGAGGTGGAGGCGGGGGTGCGCGCGGCGCTCGACGTGCTGAGGAAGCTCGGCGCCGACGTGCGGCCGGTGCGCATCCCGGAGCTGGAGCAATGCTTCGAGATCGGGATCGCCATCGTGCGGCCCGAGGCGCTGGCGTTCCACAGCCGGTGGTTCCCGGCCCGCGCGGGGGACTACGGCGAGGACGTGGCGCGCTCCCTCGAGGCGGCGGGGAAGATCGGCGGCGCGCAGTACCTGGTGGCGCTGGAGCGGCGGAAGGCGTTCAGCCACGCGCTACGGCGGGTGCTCGACGCGGTGGATTTCCTCGCGGGCCCGACGGTGCCGATGCTCGCCTTCGAGAACCGGGTGGCGATGGAGCCCGTGGCGCCGGGGGGCGACCTGCCGCGCTACGCGCTGACGCGGTTCACGTACCCCTACAACCTGAGCCGGCTGCCGGCCATCAGCGTGCCGTGCGCGCGCTCGAAGGCGGGGCTGCCGATCGGGCTGCAGTTCGCGGCGGGGGCGTACGAGGAGTCGGCGCTCCTCTCGGTGGCGCTGGCGTACGAGACGGCGCGCGGGGAGTGGCCGGCGCCGCCGGTACACGCCTGACGCGCGGGCGCCGCGGCGCCAGTCACTGAATGGCAAAAGTGCCCAGGAAGGACGTCTCCTGGGCACTTCTGCTTGGTCTCACGGTGCGTCGGTGCGCCGCCTTTCGTGCGCGCTCTTCGTGCGCCCCTAGGGCGTGGCTCCCGCCGCCGGCGCCGCACTCCCCACCGCCGCGACCGGCACCATCACGTGCGCGTACGGCGTGCCGCCCCACATCACATACGGGCCGCCGTTCCTGGGATCGGTCGAGATGTGGCTCAGGCTGCGCACGTCGGGCACGACCACCATCACGTGCGGGCCGGTGTCCACCCAGGCGTGGCCGGAGTCGGGCGCGTCCTTGAAGGGATCGGTGTTGCTGGCGTCGGTGCCGCCCTGGAGCATGTAGGCGGTGCCGAAGGCGGTGATGTGCGGGGGCTTGTGGCCCATCCATGCCGTGGCCCACGCGGCGAAGGCGGCGTCGAAGCACATCGGGTCGTTGCCGGGCGAGCCGGGGTTGTCCACGAAGCAGGTCCAGCCATTCGTTCCCGCGCGGAGCTGGATCGGCGCCGCCGTCGGCGTCGCGCCGTACTTCATCAGCGTCGCGCCGGAGGCCACCGCCCGGGGCGCCGCGCTCATCGCGTTCTGCATCTCCCACTCGGGCGTCCCCTTCGCCGGACCCGCGGGGGCCGCGGCGACGACGGGCTCTTCCTTCTTCGCGCAACCCGCCAGCACGGCGGCGAACGCCAGTCCTGCGATGCCTGTCCCCGACCATCGGCGCAACGACATACGACCTCCCCTGAGAGGTACCAGGCGTCCGCAGCGCCAGGCGGCGCAGCGGCGGAATCGACTGACTGGCTTGGGCGTGACAGGAATCGAAGATACGGGCGGCGTCTACAAATGCAAGGGAATCAGTCGTATATCGTCTAATCGCTTGTCTGTTAAGACGTTATCTTTGCTCACCGGCGCGGTCTCCCCCCGAGGTCCCCGGCGCACGAAACTCCCCGGGGCTGTTGTTGACAGTCATACGTTCGTTTGATATCATACGGACGTTTGAATGTCAGTCCGCCGGGGAGGCACCCGGCATGGGAGGAGTCGGACCGAGATGAGCGCCCCTACCGATACGCCGAACCGGATCCTCGAGGTCGCGCGCGAGTTCTTCGCCCAGCGGGGCTACGCGGGGACCACGGTCCGCGACATCGCCGTCGCCGCCGAGGCCAACCTCGCCGCCGTCGGCTACCACTTCGGCTCGAAGCAGGGCCTCTACGAGGAGGTCCTCCGCTCGCAGGTCGCCCCCCTCGGCCGGCGCCTCGCGCAGGTCTGCCGCGCGAAGATGCCGCCCCTCGATCGCATCGAGGCGATCGTGCACGCCGTGTTCGAGCACATCCGGATGCGGCCCCAGATGCCCGCCATCATCGCCCGGGAGCTGGCGAGCGGGCGGGAGATCAACGCCGCCATGGCGGGCACCTTCCGCGAGATCCTCCCCGTGCTCACCGGCGTGATCGTCGAAGGCCAGAAGGACGGCTCCATCCGCGCGGGCGACCCGACCCTCCTGACGCTCAGCGTCATGTCCCAGCCGATCTACTTCAACCTCGCGCGCCCCGTGATCGCCGCCGTCGCCGGCCTCGAGGTCGGCGACCCCGAGACCGCAGAGCGCATGGCCGTCCACGCCGCCGCCGTGATCCGCGCCGGCCTCGCCGCTCCCTGCGCCCCCGGCGCGGGAACGGCGGCCCCCGCCGCGCACGCGCCGGCACACCGGAAGGCCGGTGCCCGATGAACGGCACCGCCCTCGTACTCGCCCTGGCCCGCGCCACCGCACCGGCGGAGCGTCGCGCATGATCGCCGCCCTCCTCGCCGCCGCGCTCGCCGCCGCCGCGCCGCAGGCCCAGGCGCCGCAGGACACCGCGCGCCTCACCTTGGCGGAGGCGCTCCGCGGCGCGCTCGAGCGCTACCCGACCGTCGCCGCCGCCCGCGCGGGCCGCGAGCAGGCCGCCGCCGCCGTCGGCGAGGCGCGCGCGCCCCTCTTCCCGCGCCTCTCCCTCGACGCGCAGCTCACCCGCTACCAGCTGCCCTCGCTGGTGTATCCGCTGCACAGTCTCACGTTCGCCTCGCCGCCGGTCTTCGACCGCACGACGGAACAGGGCTCCGCCTCCCTCACCTGGACGCTGTGGGACTTCGGCGCCCGCGCGGGGCGCATCCGCGCCGCCCGCGCCGCCGAGAGCGCCGCCGGCGCGACGGTGGACGCGACCGAAGCCGCGCTCCTCGCGCGCGTGGCGCAGGCGTACCTCCGCGTCCTCACCCTGAGCGGGGTGCTCCACGCGCAGGACCAGCAGCTCGAGGCCCTCGCCGCCGAAGCCGACCGCGTGCACCAGCTCCTCGCCGCCGGGCGCGCCGCCCGCGTCGAGGTCCTGCGCATCGAGGCCACCGTCACCCGCGCCCGCGCCGACCGCGAGGGCACCGTGGCGGACCTCGAGGTGGCCGAGCGCGACCTCTCGCAACTGGCGAACGTGCCGGTGGACCGCGCGCGCGGCGCGCGGCTCTCGCCCCTCCACCTCCGCGACTCGACCGCCGTGCCCGAGCGCGCCGACCTCCTCGCGCGCGCCGAGGCCGCCAACCCCGATCTCCAGCAGGCGCGCCAGGCCGCACTCGCCGGGCTCGCCCAGCTCGACGCCGTGCGCGCCACCCGCTTCCCCGAGGTCAAGCTCCTCGGCAACTGGGTGGACCGCACCTCCTCGCAGGGCGACCTCCGGAGCGAGTGGCAGGCGGGCGTGGCCCTCAGCTATCCCCTCTTCACCGGCGGGCTGCGCGCCAGCCAGATCCGCCGCGCCGACGCCGATTACCGCGTCCGCACGGAGCAGGTGCGCCAGGCCGAGTTCGCGCTCGCACAGAGCGTGGACCGCGCCCTCGGCGCGCTGCGCCAGGCGCACGCCCGCGTGGCCGCGCTCGCCACGGCGGCGGAGCAGTTCGACGAGGTGGTGCGCATCCGCCGCCTCACCCTGCAGACCGGCTCCGGCACGCAGACCGACTACCTCGACGCCGAGACCGACCTCCTCCGCGCGCGGGCCTCGCTCGTCGAGGCGCGCCACGGCGAGATCGCGGCGCGCATCGAGCTGGCGCGCGTCGCCGGCGAGCTGACGCCGGCCTGGCTCGCGTCGGCCGTGGCGGAGGCGCAGTGACCGACGCACCGCAGACCCCGCAGAGGACAGCGATGAACCCGAAGAAGATCCTCATCCCGATCGCCGCGCTGGTGGTGCTGGCGCTGGTGCTCCGCTTCACCGTCTTCCGCGGCGGCCCCGGCGCGGGCGTCATCACCGCGTCGGGGAGCGTCGAGGCCACCGAGGCGCAGCTCGGCTTCCAGGTGCCGGGGCGCATCGACACCGTCGCCGTGGACGAGGGGGACCGCGTGAGGGCAGGCCAGATGCTGGCGCGCCTCGACGTGACCGAGCTCCAGGCGCGGCGCGCGCAGGCCGCCGCCCAGCTCGACGCCGCCCGCGCCTTCCTCTCGGAGCTCCAGACCGGCTCCCGCTCCGAGGACGTCGCCTCGGCGCGCTCCGCCGCCGGCGCCGCGAGCGACCGCTTCAACGACGCGCAGCGCGACCTCGCGCGCACCCGCCAGCTCTTCGAGGGGGGCGCCGTGAGCCAGGAGGCGATGGACAAGGCGCAGACCGCCTTCGACCTCGCCCGCGCGCAGCGGGACCAGGCCGCGCAGGCGCGGCAGCTCGTCGAGCAGGGGCCCCGCCCCGAGCGGATCACCGCCCAGCGCGCCGCCGTCGCGCAGGCGGAGGCGACGGTGCGCCAGCTCGACGCGACGCTCGCCAACGCCGCCGTCCGCGCGCCGTTCGACGGCGTCATCACCGTGAAGGACCGGGAGACGGGTGAAGTGGTGGGCGCCGGCGCCCCCGTCCTCACCGTGACGAACCTCGCCGACCGCTGGGTGCGGATCTACGTCCGCGAGGACCGCATCGGCGCCGTGCACCTCGGCGAGGCGGCGACGATCACCGCCGACACCTACCCCGGCAAGCGCTACACCGGCGAGGTGTCGTACATCGCGAGCCAGGCGGAGTTCACCCCGCGCACCGTGCAGACGGCGGAGGAGCGGGTGAAGCTCGTCTACGCGGTGAAGGTGCGCATCACGGGGGACCCGGGCGTGGACCTCAAGCCCGGCATCCCGGCGGACGTGACGCTGGCGGCGACGCCGAAGTGACCGTCGCCGTTTCCGTTCGCGGCCTCACGCGCCGCTTCGGCGCGCTCACCGCCGTGGACGCCCTCTCCTTCGACGTCCCCGCCGGTTCCCTCTTCGGCCTGGTGGGCCCCGACGGCGCCGGGAAGACCACCACCCTGCGGATGCTCGCGGGCGTCCTCCGCCCCACCGCCGGCGACGCCGAGATCCTGGGCGTGAGCGTGGTGAAGGACCCCGAGGCGGTGAAGCACCACAGCGCCTACATGGCGCAGCGCTTCGGCCTCTACCCCGACCTCACCGTCCGCGAGAACATCGACTTCTACGCCGACCTCTACCGGGTGCCCAAGGCCGAGCGGCCGGCGCGCCTCGAGCGGCTGTACCGCTTCTCCGCCCTCGGCCCCTTCGAGCACCGGCGGGCGGGGCAGCTCAGCGGCGGGATGCGGCAGAAGCTCTCCCTCTGCTGCGCGCTCATCCACACCCCCGAGGTGCTCCTCCTCGACGAGCCGACCTTCGGCGTGGACCCCATCTCGCGGCGCGACCTCTGGCTCATCCTCCACGAGATGGTGGCGTCGGGGGTCACGGTCGTCGTCTCCACGGCGTACATGGACGAGGCGGAGCGGTGCGACCGCGTCGCGCTCCTCGACAAGGGGCGCGTGATCGCGCTCGACACCCCCGAGGCGCTGCAGGCGAGCCTCCCCGTCACGGTGATGGCGGTCCGCACCAGCGACCCGCGACGCGCCGCGGCGGTCCTCGCGGCGGTGCCGTGCGTCGCCCGCGCCTCCCTCTTCGGCGACGTGGTGCACGCCTCCATCGTGGACCCCGACCACGACTGCCCCGAGGCGGAGGCCGCCCTCGCCGCGGCGGGGATCACGGTGCTGGAGCGCCAGGAGATCGTGCCGGGCCTCGAGGATGTCTTCATCCACCGCGTCTCCGCCGCGGAGCGCGCCGCGTGACCGTCGCCGTCAGCGTCCGCGACCTCACCCGCCGCTTCGGCGACTTCACGGCCGTGGACCGCGTGACCTTCGACGTGAGCGAGGGGGAGATCTTCGGCTTCCTCGGCCCCAACGGCGCGGGGAAGACCACCACCATCCGGATGCTCACCGGCCTCCTCGTCCCCACGTCGGGGAGCGGCACGGTGGCCGGGTTCGACGTGCGCACCGAGAGCGAGGCGATCAAGCGGAGCATCGGCTACATGAGCCAGCTCTTCTCGCTCTACCCCGACCTCACGGTGGACGAGAACATCCAGCTCTTCGGCGGCCTCTACGGCGTCACCGGCGAGCGGCTCGAGCGGCGCCGCCAGGCGGTCCTCGAGATGGCGGGCCTCACCGAGCACCGGCAGCGCCTCACCGGGGAGCTGCCCCTCGGCTGGAAGCAGCGCCTCGCCCTCGGCACCGCGGTGCTCCACGAGCCCCCCCTCCTCTTCCTCGACGAGCCCACCTCCGGCGTGGACCCCATCTCCCGCCGGTCGTTCTGGGAGCTCATCTACGGCCTCGCCGCCGGCGGGACGACGGTGTTCGTGAGCACGCACTACATGGAGGAGGCGGAGTACTGCCACCGGCTGGCGCTGATGAACCGCGGGCGGATCATCGCCCTCGACCGGCCCGCCGCGCTGCGCACCACGATGACGGAGCCCCTCCTCGCCATCGCCGC
>JADGQW010000015.1 GCA_017881505.1 Gemmatimonadales bacterium | reverse complement strand
GGCCCGACTCGGCGGCGTGGGCGGCGCGACGGGCAGGCGCAGCGGGTGCGGCCCCGGTCGCGACGGGGGCACCGGCGCTGGCCGTGGGCCAGGCGTCGGGGACGGCGGGGGGCGCGGCGCGGCGGGCCAACGTCGTGACGCTCTGGTACGTGGACGCGAGCGGCAAGCCGCAGTCGGTACGGGCGCATACCGGGCTCACCGACGGGCAGTTCACGGAAGTGACGGGGCCGGCGCTTCACGAAGGGATGCAGGTCATTGCGGGCCTCACCAGCGGCGCGACGGCGGCGACTCCGGCCGCGGCCGTGAACCCCTTCCAGGGCCAGCAGGGCCAGGGCCAGGGCCAGCGGCGTCCGGGAGGGATGTGACGATGGCGGCCGCGAACGCGGTGATCCGGGTCGAGGGGCTCGAGCGGGTGTACGCCACGGGCAAGACGGAGGTGCGCGCGCTCCAGGGTGTGGACCTCGTGGTGCAGCCGGGCGAGATGGTCGCGATCATGGGCGCGTCGGGGTCCGGGAAGTCCACCCTGATGAACATCCTCGGCTGCCTCGACCGCCCGACGGCGGGGAGCTACCAGCTCGACGGCGTACGGGTGGACGGCCTAAACCGGAACGAGCTGGCCGACATCCGGAACGCCAAGCTCGGGTTCGTCTTCCAGGGCTTCAATCTCCTGGCGCGCACCTCGGCGCTCGAGAACGTGGAGCTGCCGCTGATGTACAGCCGGCGACACAAGGGTGTGGACACGCGCGCGGCGGCGCAGGCGTCGCTGGAGCGGGTGGGGCTGGCGGAGCGGCTGGACCACGAGCCGAGCGAGCTATCGGGGGGCCAGCAGCAGCGGGTGGCGATCGCACGGGCGCTGGTGACGCGGCCGTCGCTCCTCCTCGCGGACGAGCCGACGGGGAACCTCGACAGCCACACCTCCATCGAGGTGCTGGCGCTCTTCCAGGAGTTGAACGACACCGGCATCACGATGCTGGTGGTGACCCACGAGCCCGACATCGCGCTCTACACGAAGCGGGTGGTCGAGCTGCGGGACGGGCGGGTGATCCGGGACGAGGCGGTGCGCGACCGGCGGGTCGCGGCCGAGGACCTGGGCGCGGCGACGCCCCTGGCGCTGGCGAGCTGACATGAACGGGACACGGCTGGTCAAGATCGCGACGCAGAGCATCGTGAAGAACAAGATGCGCACGCTGCTCACGATGCTGGGCATCATCATCGGCGTCGGCGCGGTGATCGTGATGGTGGCGATCGGGCAGGGGGCGAAGGCGCAGATCCAGGCGCGGATCGACAACCTCGGCACGAACCTGGTGGTGATCACCCAGGGCGCGAGCCAGACCGGCGGCGTGAGCCAGGGGGCGGGCACCTCGAACCGCCTGACGCTGGCCGACTTCGACGCGCTGAAGCGCGAGAGCACGATCTTCACCGGCGTCTCGCCGGTGATCGTGGCGCCGACGCAGATCGTCGGCGGTGCGGGCAACTGGCGCACCTCGGTCAACGGCGTGTCGCTCGACTATCAGTCCATCCGCGCGTGGCCCGTGGCCAGCGGCCGCTACTTCGACGACACCGACGTGCGCGCGATGCGGAAGGTGGCCGTGATCGGGAAGACCATCGCCGACAACCTCTTCGCGGGCCAGGACGCGGTCGGACAGCAGATCCGGCTCCGCGACGTGCCGTTCGACATCATCGGGGTGCTCACCCCTAAGGGCCAGACGGCGGAGGGGCGGGACCAGGACGACGTGATCCTCTCTCCGTACACGACCGTGCAGACCCGCCTTTCGGGGCGGCAGTTCATCACCCAGATCCTCGGCGCGACGGCGAGCAAGGGGGACATCCCGGCGGCGGAGCAGGAGGCGCGGGGGATCCTGCGCGAGTCGCACAAGCTCGCGTCGTACGAGGCCGACGACTTCACCGTCCGCGACCAGACGGAACTCGCGCAGGCGGCGCAGGGGACGACGCAGGTGATGACGATCCTGCTGGCGGCGATCGCGAGCGTGTCGCTGCTGGTCGGGGGCATCGGCATCATGAACATCATGCTCGTCTCGGTGACGGAGCGGACGCGGGAGATCGGCATCCGGATGGCGGTGGGCGCGCGGGGCTCGGACGTGCTGACGCAGTTCCTCGTCGAGGCCATCGTGATGAGCGTGGTGGGCGGCGTGATCGGGGTCGGCGTGGGGTTTGCCGGCTCGCTGATCGTGCAGCGGGTGACGGGATGGGGGACGGCGATCGCGCCGCAGATGGTGCTGCTGGCGATCGGCTTCTCCGCGGCGGTCGGGATCTTCTTCGGCTTCTATCCCGCGCGGAAAGCGGCGGCGCTCGATCCCATCGAAGCGCTGCGGTACGAGTAGGGGCGGACGCGATGACCGGGGCGGTGGCGGGCGCGGTCGCGTGGCCTCCCGGCCATCGGCTATATTCGCGCACGACGGCGGCTGGCGGGACTTCCGCGGCGTGGAGTGGCGATCCGATGCGATCCTCGCTGGGCAACTGGGTCCGGTTCGGCTGGCTGGCGACGACGCTGGCGCTGGGCGCCACGCTCCTCGCCACGGCGTGGGTGGGCCTCGATCGCGCGCGGGCCGCCAAGTCGACGCTCGACCTGGGCCAGGGGCAGATCCTCCTCGAGGCGCTGCGCCAGTCGGTGCGCGCGGAGCCGGCGCTGCCGGACGCCGCCCGGCTCGACGCGCTGCTCCGGCTGCACCGGGACGGCGGCCTGCGCTTCCTCGCCCTCTTCGATGCCGAGCGTCACCTCCTCGCCACCGCGGGCACCAGCGTCGCCGGACTCCCGGTGGCGCCGCCGGACCCGCCGCGGCCCGTCGCGCTGGAGAGCGTGGGCCGGCGGATGCGCATGGCGGCGTCGGTGATGCCGGCGCGCCCCGCGGGCCCCCCGCTGCGGCCCGTCGCGCCCCCGCGCCCCGACGGCGCGCGGCCGCGCTTCCGCCCGCCGATGCTCGTGCTGGAGTTCGAACCGCTGGCCGCGGAGCGGCTCGTGGCGGAGGCGACGCGCACGTTCGCCCTGTCGGCGCTCGGCGCGGCGGCGCTCCTCGCGGCGGCGCTCCTCTTCTGGCGCCTCTCGGTGCGCCAGGAGGCCACGGAGCGGCGCTTCGAACAGCAGCGGCGCCTCGGCGCGCTCGGCGAGATGTCGGCGGTGCTGGCGCACGAGATCCGCAACCCTCTCGCTTCCCTCAAGGGCCACGCCCAGCTGCTGGCGGAGCGCCTCCCCTCCGACGGTCCCGAGCGCCGCAAGGCGGAGCTGGTGGTGAAGGAGGCGGAGCGGCTCGAGGCCCTCACCACGGACTTGCTGGACTTCGCGCGCTCGGCCCCGGTCGAACGCAGGCCGGAGGACCCCGCCGCCCTGGTGCGTTCGTGCGCCGACGAGGTGGCCGCCGGCGCCTTCCTCATCCGGACCGACGGCGCCCCCGCCTCCTTCCCGCTCGACGAGCGGCGCTTCCGGCAAGCGCTCACGAACGTGCTGGAGAACGCGCGCCAGGCGTCGCCCGCCGGGACGCGGCCCGAGGTGGCGGCCCACGTGGCGCGGGGGGCGCTGATCGTCACGGTCCGGGACTTCGGCCCGGGCATCGCCGCGGGCGACGAGAAGCGGATCTTCTCCCCCTTCTACACGACGCGGACCACGGGGACGGGGCTCGGGCTCGCGGTGGCGCTGCGGGTGGCGGAGATGCACGGCGGCACGATCACCGCCGAGAACCATCCGGCGGGCGGAGCGGTCTTCCGCCTGTCCTTCCGAGCGGGCTGAGGGAGGCCGGGTGGCGAGGATCCTCGTCGCGGACGACGAACAAGGCCTGCGCGCGTTCGTCGCGGAAGCGCTGGAGGCCGACGGCCACACCGTGGCGCAGGCGGCCGACGGCGTGGAGGCCGCCCAGCGGCTTGCCCGCGAGGGGTTCGATCTCCTGATCACCGACCTGCGGATGCCCCGGATGGACGGCCTCGCCCTGCTGCGGCAGGTGCGGCTCGAGCAGCCGGAGCTGGAGGTGCTGGTCCTCACTGCGCACGGGACGATCGAGACCGCGGTCGAGGCGATGAAGCTCGGCGCGTTCGACTACCTGGAGAAGCCCCTCGGGAGCCCCGGGGAGCTGCGCCTGGTGGTGGCGCGCGCCCTCGAGCGCCGCGCGCTGCTGGCCGCGCGCGACCGCACGGCGCGCGAGACCCCGTCCCTCCCGCCCCTGACGTACGGCGATCCCGCGATGGTGCCGGTGGTCGAGGCCCTGCGGCGGGTGGCGCGCACCGACAGCTCCGTCCTCCTCCTCGGCGAGAGCGGCACGGGGAAGGAAGTGGCGGCGCGCACGCTCCACGCGTGGAGCGCCCGGGCGCAGGGGCCGTTCGTGGCGGTGAACTGCGCGGCCGTGCCCGACGCCCTCCTCGAGAGCGAGCTCTTCGGCCACGAGAAGGGCGCGTTCACCGGCGCCGCCGGCGCCCATCGCGGGCGCCTCGAGCTGGCGGAGGGCGGCACCTTCTTCCTCGACGAGATCGCGGAGATGTCGCCGGCCGTCCAGGCGAAGCTCCTCCGCGTCCTGCAGGACCGCCGCTACGAGCGGGTCGGCGGCACGCGCACCATCGAGGCGGACGTCCGCTGGGTGGCGGCCACGAACCGCGACCCCGCCGCCCTCCTGACGAGCGGCGCGCTGCGGGAGGACGTCTACCACCGCCTCGCGGTCTTCCCGGTGCGCCTCCCGCCGCTGCGCGAGCGCCGGAAGGACCTCCTCCCCCTGGCCGAGACGCTCCTCGCCCGGATCGCCGCCACAGTGGGGCGCGCGCGCCTCACCCTCGGTGAAGGAACGCAGCAGCGCCTCCTCGCCGCCTCGTGGCCGGGGAACGTGCGCCAGCTGGCGAACGCGCTGGAGCGGGCGGCGATCCTGTGTGACGGCACCGAGATCCTCCCGGAACACCTGGAGATCGCGGAGGATACGGCGGGCGCCGCGGCGGAGGCCGACGAGGGCACCCTCGACGCCATCGAGCGCGCCGCGATCACCGGGGCGCTCAGCGCCGCGGGGGGGAACCGGCGCGCGGCCGCCGAGCGACTCGGCATCGGCCTGCGCACCCTCTACGACAAGCTGAAGCGCTATCGCGTCGAGGAAAGCGCCTGACGGGCGGGCCCGCCGCGCGTAGATTCGCTGGACTCCATAGCCGTCACAGGAAGCCGATGATCCGGACCGCGCGCAGTCTTGTCCTCGTCCTGGCGCTGGCCGCGCCACGCCTCGCCGCGCAGGCGCTCCCGCAGACCACCGCGGAGCGCAGCGGATACACCGCCACCGCGACGCACGCGGAGGTGGGGGCGTTCCTCGACTCCCTCCTGCTCGCCCGCGCGCCGATCGTCGTGAGCGAGATGGGCACGACGACGTTCGGGAAGCCCCTGTACCTGGTGATCGCGTCCGACCCGGCGGTGACGTCCGCCGCGGAGGCCGCGGCCGCGGGGAAGCTGGTGGTGTACCTCCAGGCGAACATCCACGCCGGCGAAGTGGAGGGGAAGGAGGCGGTCCTCGCCCTCCTGCGGGAGCTGGCGGGCCCGCGGCGCGACCTGCTGCAGAAGCTGGTGATCCTCGTCGCGCCGGACTACAACCCCGACGGCAACGACGCGATGGGGCCGGTGGAGGTGAACCGCGGGGAGCAGAACGGCCCCGTCCTGGTCGGCCTCCGCGCCGACGGGCTCAACCTCGACCTGAACCGCGACTACTTCGAAGCCGAAGCGCCGGAGACGCGCGCCTCCCTCGCGCGGGTGTACGACGCCTGGGACCCCGCGCTGATGGTGGACCTCCACACCACGGACGGCACGCTGCACGGCTACGTCCTGACCTACGCGCCGCCGCTGGATCCGGTGGGTCCCGCGGGGCCGACGCAGTACGTGCGCGACCGGATGCTCCCGGCGCTCCGCCGCACTCTCCAGGAGCGCTACCGCGAGCCGATCTTCGACTACGGCAACGTGGACACCCCCCTCGACCCGAAGAGCTGGGACACCTACGCGCCGATCGGCTGGTACGGGGTGAACTACGTCGGGCTCCGCGGCCGGATGGCGATCCTCTCCGAGGCGTACTCGCACGCCGACTTCCGGACGCGGGTGCAGGCGAGCCACGACTTCCTGGTGGAAATCCTGAACTACGCCGCCGCCCACGCCGAGGAGATCCGGCGCATCGAGCGCGAGGCGGACGTGCAGACGACCCGGGAGGGGGCGGGACTGGCGCCGCGCCCCGATCTCGCGGTGCAGTACCGGCTGGCGTCGCGCGGGGTCGAGCCGGTAGTCCTCGAGGTGATGCGGCCCGGCACGGACTCGGTGCGCGGCCGGCCGCGGCTCCTGGCGACGGGAGAGTACCGGACGGTCCAGCTGCCGGTGAACGACCGCTTCGTGGACTCGCTCTCCCGGGCGCTCCCCGGCGGGTACTTCCTTCCCGCGGGCGCCGCGAACGTCATCGCGCTGCTGCGGCTGCACGGCATCCAGGTCCAGCGCCTCACGGCCGACTGGACCGACACCGTCGAGGTCCTCGCCACCGGCCAGCTAAGCTGGTCGCCTCGGGAGTTCCAGGGGCATCACCTGCTCACGGTGGCAGGGACCTGGTCGGCGTCGCCGCGCACGGCTCCCGCGGGCTCCTACTTCGTCACCACCGCTCAGCCGCTCGGACGCCTCGTCTTCGCGCTCCTCGAGCCGGAGGCGTGGGGCCTCGCCCGCTGGGGGCTCTTCGACCGGCTCCTCGGCTCGGAGTTCGGGTCGTATTCCGGGCTGGTCTACGGGTCCGGGGCGGTCAGGGAGTTCCCGGTCCGGCGCGCCATCCGCGCGCCGGCCGTCCCGACACGCACGCTGCCGTAGCGAAGCCAGTTCGAACCAGCCGCAAGAGCCGCCGCTCGCGTTACTTCCGGCGCTCGCCTACGAGGCGGGGCTGCCGGCGGGATCCGTCACGCGGCGCTGAGCCGCCGCGCGCCGCCTAGCGGCGACTGGCCGGCTGGAGCCGCAGGGCCGCGTTGAGCCAGCGGACCAGCGGGAGCATCAGGGTGAAATCGCGCTCGAGCAGGGCCGGGAGCTTCGGCCCCAGCGCTTCCGCGTCGCGGTAGGGGCGCCCCAGCGTGAACGAGCGGTAGCGCAGCCAGCGGGCCGCCGGATGATCGGCGGCGTAGCCTCGCGGGGTCCCCTTCAGCATCGCGTCCTCGTCCAATTCTCCGAACCGCCGCGCCACCGCGGGCGCCGTCACCGTCCGCGCGAACGCCGCGGGCCGCTCGGCGATCGCGTCGCGCAGCCTCCGGAGGGCCTCGGGGGGTGGCATCCAGATCCCTCCACCCGAGAAGCAATTCCCCGGCGCCAGCTGGAAGTAGAAGCCGGCGCCGCCGCCGTGGCTCTCCTGCCCGACGCGGTGGCTCGCGTCACGGTGGAAGAACCAGCACGCGGCCTGCGTCTTGTACGGCGACTTGTCCTCGGAGAAGCGGACGTCCCGGTAGATGCGGAAGATCGAGCGCTTCGGCTCCCCCACGATCTCCGGGGCGAAGCGCGCGAGGCGGACGTCCATCTCCTCCACCAGCTCGCGCATCGGCTCCTTGATCAGCGTCTCGTACTCGCGCCGGTGCGCCTCGAACCAGGGCCGCTCGTTGTGCCGCGCCAGCGCGCGGAGGAAGCGCAGGCTCGCGGGCGGCAGGGAGGCTGGCATCTACGACTCCACGGGAAGGAAGGGGCGCCGGGTCACGCCGCGGTGTCGGCCCAGAAGCGGGCGAGGAGATTGGTGGCGACGCGAAGGCGGTAGGCCGCCGTGGAGCGCAGGTCGTCGATGGGCCGGATCTCCTCGGCGAGGACGCCCTGGGCCGCGGCGATGGCGGCTCCACCGGCCAGCGCCGCCTCGGTGCGCGGCAAGCGCACGACCGTCGGCGCCACGCTGCCGAGGGCGATGCGGGGCGTGCCGTCCCGCACCGCGGCCATCACGACCTTGGAGATGGCCTGCGCCGCGCGCGTTCCCACCTTGCGGAACCACTGGCGCCCCTCGACCGGAGCCACCTCGATGGCGACGAGCAGCTCGTCGGGCCGGAGGACGCTGGCGCGGTACCCCGTGTAGAACGCCGTGAAGGGCACCCGCCGCTCCGCCGCGGCGCTGGCCAGCACCAGCGTCGCGTCCGCCGCCGAGAGCACGGGGAGGGCGTCGCCGGCGGGGGAGCCGTTCACGACGTTCCCGCCGATGGTGCCGCGGTGCTGGATCTGCGGGCCCCCCACCTCCCGGGCGGCCGCCACGAGCATCGGGAGCCGCCGGCGCACGAGGCGCGAGCGGATGAGGTCGGTGTAGGTGGCGAGCGCGCCGATGACGAGGCGCCCGTCCTCCTCGCAGATGCGGCGCAGCGGCGCGAGGCGGGAGAGATCGAGGAATTCGGTCGCGCGCAGCGTGCCGAAGTTGATCTGGACGAAAACGTCGGTGCAGCCCGCCAGGGGGGTGAGGGGCCCCTCGTCGCGGAGCATCCGGAGCGCGTCGCGCAGCGTCCGCGGCTCGCGGAGGGTGATCGTGCCGAGGGCGGGCCTCACGGCTTCCGCTCCTCGGCGGCGGCGGAGGCCCCGGGCGTGGCGACCGTCTCGCTCGCCGCGCGCTCGACGGCGCGGTAGATCGCCTCGTAGCCGGTGCAGCGGCAGAGATTGCCGGCCAGCCCCTGGCGGATGCGCTCGCGCGTGGGATGCTCCGGCAGGGCGAGCGCCGCCATGATCATCCCCGGGGTGCAGGCGCCGCACTGCGCGCCCCCTTCCGCCACGAAGGCGCGCTGCAGGGCGTGGTCGCCACCGAGCGACTCGATCGTGCGGACCTCGCGCCCGCGGGCGTGGGCGAGGGGGACGAGGCAGGAGCACACCGGCGCGCCGTCGAGGAGCACCGTGCAGGCGCCGCACTCCCCTTCGCCGCACCCCTCCTTCGTGCCCGTGAGACCGAGGTCCTCGCGCAGGACATCGAGGAGGCGCGCCATCGGGTGCGCGTCCACGCTGACGGCGTGCCCGTTCAGGGTGAACGCCACCGGCCCCGCCGCCACCGTGCGGGCGCCGCCGCCGCTCCGGGGCGTGTTCATCGCCCGGCCGTCGGTCGCGCGCGGCGGTCCACGGCATCCATCACCCGCTCCGGCGTGGCGGGCACCTCGCGGAGGTCGAGCCCGAGATGGCGGAGGGCGTTGACGATCGCCGGGGCGGGTCCGTCCATCGGCAGCTCGCCGAGCCCCTTGGCGCCGAACGCGCCGTGCGGGAAGGGGTTCTCGACGACGACCGTCTCCATCGGCGGCGTGTCGAGGGTCGTGGGGATGCAGTAGTTCGTGAGCTGGGCGTTGGCCATCGCGCCCTCGCGCATCACGACCTCCTCCGTGAGCGCCCAGCCGATGCCCTGCGCCGTGCCCCCCTCGATCTGTCCCAGCGCAAGCACCGGGTTGAGGGGCCGGCCGAACTCCTGCACCAGCGTCAGCTTGGAGGCGCGCGCCTCGTAGGTGTCGGGATCGAGCCGTACCTCGGCGACATCGCACGCCCAGGCGAAGGTCGCGTAGGCGTCGCCGCGGTAGTGCTCTTCGTCCCAGGAGAGGCCGGGCGGCGCTTCGTACCGCGTCGTCACCGACACCGGCCCGTGCCGCCGGAAGTGCTCGGCGGGGGCGAGGCCGCCGAGCCGCTCCTTCAGGTCCTTCGCGCCGCGCTCGAGGATGCGGCCCACGACCATCGAGGTGCGCGAGGCGACCGTCGGGCCGCTGTTGGGGACGACCGCCGTGTCCGGCACCGCGACCGCGACCTGCTCCAGCGGCACGCCGAGGGCGTCGGCGACCACCTGCGCGAGCACCGTCCACGAGCCCTGCCCCATCTCGGTGGCCGCCACGAGCACCCGCACGCCGGTGGCGGTGGTCTCGAGGGTGCAGCGGGAGGCGAGCCGCTCCTCTCCCGACCCCGTGAAGCCGCCGCCGTGGCAGAAGAGGGCGAGGCCGATGCCCCGGTCCGTCCCTTGCCAGGCGCGCCGCTTCCGCGTCCAGCCGGAGCGTCGCACCGCCTGGCGGAGCACCGTCCCGGCGGAGCAGTCGTCCCCCATCCGCTGGCCGGTCGGCATCGTGTCGCCGGGGCGCAGCACGTTCCGGAGCCGGAGGCGCGCCGGATCCATCTCCAGCGCCTCCGCGACCCGGTCCATGTGCGCCTCGAGGGCGAATTGCGCCTGGGGGGCGCCGAAGCCGCGGAAGGCGCCGTTCGGACCGCTGTTCGTGAAGGCGGCGCGCCCGGCGATGCGGACGTTGGGGCAGCGGTAGCCGCCGGTGGCGTGGAGGCAGCAGCGCGAGAGCACGACGGGGCTCAGCGTCACGTACGCGCCGCCGTCGAGGAGGATCTCGATCTCCATCGCCACCAGCCGCCCGTCCTTCGTGACCCCGGTGCGGTGCCGCACGATGGAGGGGTGGCGCTTGGTGGTCGCCCACATGTCCTCGGCGCGCTCGTAGACCAGCTTCACCGGCCGGCGCGCCTTGAAGGCGAGGAGCGCGGCGTGCGCCGCGATCACGGAGGGGTAGTCCTCCTTGCCGCCGAACCCGCCGCCGAGCTCCGCCGCGACGACGCGCACCTTGTCGGCCGGGAGGGCGAGGAGGTGCGTGAGGGCGTGGTGGACGTAGTACGGGCACTGGATCGAGCCGTGGATCGTGATGCCGCCGCCCTCCTCCGGGACGGCGATGATCCCCTGCGGCTCGATGTAGACGTGCTCCTGGTGGCCGGTGCGATACTCCCCTTCGACGACCACGTCGGCCGCGGCGAACCCCGCGGCGAGATCGCCCCGCTCGATCAGGATGTCCTTGTGGGAGCGCGGCGAACGGCGGGGGTCGAGGACCGGCTCGGCGCGCTCCTCGTCGAGGCGCACCTGCGCGGCCCAGAGCGTCTCGCGGTCGGGGTGCGCGAGGAGCAGCACCGGCTCGGCGGCGTGCCGCACCTCGGACTGGACGAGGCAGGGTTGGTCGTCGGTGACGTGGAGGATGGCGTTCGGGCCCGGGATGTCGCGCCAGTCCACGACGGTGAAGCCGGTGCGATCGAAGTCGAAGTGGACGCCGGTGACGCGCCCGCAGGGGATGGTCGCGCGGATGGTGCGGCCGAAGAGCATCCCGGGGAAGACGAGGTCATCCAGATAGCGCGTCGCGCCCGCCGCCTTCGCGGCGCCGTCCACGCGCGGAACGCTCTGCCCGACCACGCTCATCGCCACGCCTCCCCTGCTGGCAGGAAAGATGCACGGCGGCAAGGGGGAGGCGCCAGCGGTCCTCACGTTTGACGCTCCCCGGGGCGGGGGCTAACCTCCCTCCCAGCATCGTCTCGCAGCGCGAGGTGGCAGGGATGCCGTTGGAGTTCACGCTCAATGGGACGCGGGTGCGCGTCGAGCCGCGGCCGGGGGAGTCGCTCCTCGAGGTGCTGCGGGAGCGCTGCGGCATCACCTCCCTGAAGGACGGGTGCAGCCCGCAGGGGCAATGCGGCTGCTGTCTCTCGCTGGTGGACGGCGACCCCAAGGTGACGTGCGCGATGCCGGCGACGTCGGCGGCGGGGAAGTCGGTCGTCACCCTCGAGGGGGTCGGGGTGGAGGAGCGCGCCCTCATCGCGGGCGCCTTCGCCGCCGCGAACGGCCTCCAATGCGGCTTCTGCATCCCCGGCATCGCGCTCCGCGCCAAGCACCTCACCGACCGGAACCCCGACCCGACGCGGGAGGAGATCGCCCGCGCGATCGACGTCCATCTCTGCCGCTGCACCGGCTACGTCAAGATCCTCGACGCGATCCAGCTCCTCGCCGCCGCCAAGCGGGGGACGCCGCTCCCGCCGCCGGAGACGGACGGGCGGGTGGGGCGGCGCCTCGCCAAGGTGGACGCGGGGCGGATGGCGCTGGGCACCCGCGCGTACGTGGCGGACCTCACCGCGCCGGGGATGCTGCACGGCGCGGTGGTGCTCTCGCGGCACGCCCGCGCCCGGGTGGTCCGCATCGACACCAGCCGCGCCCGCGCCGTCCCCGGCGTCCGCGCCGTCGCGACGGCGGCGGACGTGCCGGGGGAGCGGTGGTACGGCCTCCTCTACGACGACTGGCCCGGGTTCGTCGCCGAGGGGGAGGAGGTGCGCTGCGCCGGCGACGTCCTCGCCGCCGTGGTCGCCGACGACCGGCACACGGCGCGGGAGGCGGCGCGCCTCGTCGCTGTGACGTACGAGCCCCTGCCGCCGGTGCTCGATCCCGAGGCGGCGCTCGCGCCCGGCGCGCCGCGGGTCAACCCGAAGCACGAGAACCTCCTCTCCCGCACGGTGATCCGCCGGGGCGACGCGGAGGCCGCGCTCGCCGCCAGCGCGCACGTGGTGAGCGGGACGTGGACCACCCAGCGCATCGAGCACGCGTACCTCGAGCCGGAGAGCGCCTTCGCGGAGCCCCTCCCCGACGGGCGGCTCCGCCTCTGCACGCAGGGCCAGGGCATCTTCGACGACCGCCGCCAGGTCGCCCGGTTCCTCGGCGTGCCGCCCGAACGGGTGTTCGTCGAGCTGATGCCCAACGGCGGCGCCTTCGGCGGCAAGGAGGACATGGCGGTCCAGGCGCACGCCGCGCTCCTCGCCACGCTCACGGGCCGGCCGGTCCAGGTGACGCTGAGCCGCGAGGAGTCGGTGCGCCTGCACCCCAAGCGGCACCCCATCACCCTGCGCTACACGGCGGGGTGCGACGCCGAGGGGCGCCTGACGGCGGTGCGGGCCCGCATCGTCGGCGATTCGGGGGCGTACGCCTCCGTCGGGGGGAAGGTGCTGGAGCGCGCGGCCGGCCATGCCACGGGGCCGTACCGGGTGCCGAACGTGGACGTCGAGTCGGTGGCGGCCTACACGAACAACCCGCCGTGCGGCGCGATGCGCGGCTTCGGCGCGAACCAGGCGCACTTCGCCATCGAGGGGTGCCTCGACCTGCTGGCGCGGCAGGCGGGCCTCGATCCCTGGGAGATCCGCTGGCGCAACGCCCTCGAGGTGGGGGACGTCTTCTGCACCGGGCAGGTGCTGGAGAAGTCGGTCGGCATCAAGCAGACCCTCACCGCGGTGAAGGCCGGGTATGACGCCGCGCGCCGCGCGGGACACGCCGTCGGCATCGCCTGCGGCGTCAAGAACAGCGGCATCGGCAACGGCGTGGAGGAGTGGGGACGGGCCCGGCTGGTGGTGGAGCCGGGGGGCACGGTGTCCCTGTTCAACGGCTACACCGAGATGGGGCAGGGTCTCCTCACGGTCCTGGTGCAGTTCGCCGTGGAGGTGACGGGACTGCCGGCGGGGACGTTCGTGCCGCGCGTGGACTCGACGTACGAGCTGGACTGCGGCCAGACGACAGGATCGCGGGCGACGCTGTTCGGCGGGCGCGCGGTGGTCGAGGCGGCGCGGAGGCTCCGCGCCGATCTCGACGCCGGCCGCTCCCTCGCGGACCTCGCGGGGCGCGTCTATGAGGGCGAAGTGGTCATCCGCGACACGACCGCGCCCGGGGCCGACGTGGCGAAGATCAAGACGCACACGGCGTACGGCTTCGCGACGCAGGTCGTCGTCCTCGACGGGGAAGGTCGCGTGAGCCGGGTGATCGCCGCGCACGACGTCGGGCGGGCGGTGAACCCGGCGCTGTGCGAGGGGCAGGTCGAGGGCGCCGTCCACATGGGGCTCGGCTACGCCCTCACCGAGGAGCTGCCCTGTCCCGACGGCATCCCCGCCACGTTCAAGCTCCGGGAGCTCGGCGTGCTGCGGGCGCGGGACATGCCCGAGGTCGAGGTGATCCTCGTCGAGGACCCGGAGCCGGAGGGTCCCCTCGGCGCGAAGGGGGTGGGCGAGATCGGCCTCGTCCCCACGGCGGCGGCCGTCGCCTCCGCGCTCGAGGCGTTCGACGGCGTGCGGCGCTACCGCCTCCCGATGAAGGACTCCCCGGCCGCCCGCGCGATGAGCGTGGGCCGGATCCGGTCGGCGCGATGATCGCCGGCTTCGTCAACGCCCACACGCACCTGTACTCGGGCCTCGCGCCCTTCGCGATGCCCGCGCCCGACCCCGCGCCGGTGAACTTCCTCCAGATCCTCGAGCGCGTCTGGTGGCGGCTGGACCGCGCGCTCGACGCCCGGGCGCTCCGCGCCGCGGCGCGGTACTACGTGGCGCACGCCCTCGACCGCGGCACCGCGGCGCTGATCGACCACCACGAGTCGCCGTCCTTCATCGAGGGGTCGCTCGACGTGCTGGCCGATGCGTGCCAGGACCTCGGGATGCCGGCGCTGCTGTGCTACGGCGCCACCGAGCGGAACGGCGGCCGGGACGAGGCGCGCCGGGGCCTCACCGAGTGCCAGCGCTTCATCCGCGAGAACCGACGTCCGCTGGTGCGGGGGCTGGTGGGGTTGCACGCGTCGTTCACCGTCTCCGACCAGACGATCCGCGACGCCGGGGCGCTCTGCGCCGAGCTGGGGACAGTCCTGCACGTGCACGTCGCGGAGGACCGCGCCGACGTGGATGACGCGCGCCGCCGTGGCTACGAGGGCCCGCTGGAGCGGCTCGCGGCGCTGGGCACGCTGCCGCAGGGCTCGATCCTCGCCCACGGAGTGCACCTCGCTGGGGCCCAGGTGCGCGACGCGGCGGCCCACGGCTGGTGGTTCGTCCAGAATCCGCGGTCCAACCGCGGGAACCGGGTGGGCTATCCGGCGGCGCTCGTGGCGAGCGGTCAGGTCGCGCTCGGCACCGACGGCTACCCGTCGGACGGCGAGGCGGAGCTCGAGGCGCTGCGGGTGGGCGCGCGGGAGCACGACGAGGACGCGGAGGCGGCCGCGGCGCGCGCCGACGCGGGGCGCACGCTGTTCGCGCAGCGGTTCGGGTCGATCCCCGCCGCCGGGACGGTGAGCGCGGCGGCCCTCGACGACATCAACAGGGAGGCCGCCGCGGAGGCGCGGCGCCTCTGGGAACGGATGGCGAGCCTGTGACTATCTCCGAGACCGAGACCGCGGTCGCCGACCGCGCGACGCTGGACCGCGCGGTGGCGCACCTCCGTGCCGCGAAGGTCGCGCTGCCGACGTTCGCGCAGCTCGCGGACCCGGCCACGATCCCCGCGGCGATCCTGCGGTCGCTGGCGGGGGTGGACCCCGACGCGTCCGACCCGCGCAACCTCTTCCGGGTGCACTGGTACGGCGATGCGGCGCGCACGGGGCGCGCGGCGGTGCCGGAGCACGTGGTGCTCCCCTCCACCCTCACCGGCGTGCCCTCGCCGATCGTCGTGGCGCTGGGGGACCGCTTCCCGCTGATCCGCGCGCACAAGGTCCTGGCGGCGTACGCCTGCCTCGCCCCACGCCTCGTCACCGGGCGCTTCGATCCGACGTCGCAGAAGGCCCTCTGGCCCTCCACCGGGAACTACTGCCGCGGCGGCGTGGCCATCTCGCGGATCATGGGGTGCCGGGGCGTGGCGATCCTCCCGGCGGGGATGAGCGCGGAGCGCTTCCGCTGGCTGGAGCGGTGGGTGGCCGATCCGTCGGACATCGTCCGGACGCCGGGGACCGAGAGCAACGTCAAGGAGATCTACGACGCCTGCCGCGCCCTCGCGCGCGACCCGGCGAACGTGGTGCTCAACCAGTTCAGCGAGTACGGCAACCACCTCGCTCACTACGCGGTCACGGGTCCGGCGCTCGGCCGGGTGTTCGAGGCCGCGGCGGCGGGGCATCCGGGGCGGCGGCTCGCCGCGTTCGTCTCGGCCACCGGCTCGGCGGGGACGATCGGGGCGGGGGACTGGCTCAAGGACGCCTTCGGCGCGCGGATCGTGGCCGTCGAGGCACTCGAGTGCCCGACGATGCTCTACAACGGCTTCGGCGAGCACAACATCCAGGGCATCGGCGACAAGCACATCCCACTCATCCACAACGTGATGAACACCGACGTCGTGGTCGCGGTCTCGGACCGGAGCACCGACGCGCTGGGCGTGCTCTTCGACGCTGAGGCGGGGAAGCGCTACCTGACCGAGCGGCGCGGCGTGGACCCCGCGGTCGTGGCGCTCCTCCCGGCGTTCGGGCTCTCGAGCATCTGCAACGTCCTCGCCGCCATCAAGACGGCGAAGACGCTCGGGCTGGGCGAGGACGACGTGATCGTGACGGTCGCCACCGACGGGGCAGCGATGTACGCGTCCGAGCGGGAGAAGACGCTGGTCCGGGACTTCGGCGGGACGTTCGACGCTGGCCGCGCCGAGGCGACGTTCGTGCAGCACCTCCTCGCGGCGGACGCCGCGCACGTCCTGCCGCTCACCCCCACCGACCGGACCCGGATCTTCAACCTCGGCTACTTCACTTGGGTCGAGCAGCAGGACGTGCCCCTCGCCGACTTCGTCGCCCGGCGGGACCAGGCGTTCTGGCGCGGCTTGCGAGCGCGGATCCCCGCCTGGGACGCGCGCATCGCCGAGTTCAACGCCCGCACGGGCGTGGCGTGAAGCCCACCGCCTCGACCCTCGTCTGTGCGGGCTGCGGCTGGACGGCGCCCTCGCCCGAGGAGATGCGCTATCCGTTCCGCTGTCCGAAGGCCGTGCGCGGCGAGGCGGACCACGTCCTCACCCGGAAGCTGGACCCGTTCCGCGTCGAGTTCGTCCGGGGGGACGATCCGAACCCGTTCATCCGGCATCGCCAGATGCTGCACTCCTGGCACATGGCGCGGCGGCGGGGGCTCACGGACGAGGCGTACGTGGACCTGGTGCGGCGGCTCGACGCGGCCGTCGCGGTGGTGGACGGTCACGGGTTCCGCACCACGCCGTTCGGCAGGGGTGACGGGCTGAGCGACCGGCTGGGCTTCGAATCCACCGGCGGGGTGTGGGTCAAGGACGAGACGGGGAACGTCGCGGGCTCGCACAAGGCGCGGCACCTGATGGGGATCCTGCTCTACCTGGAGGTGGTGGAGCGGCGGGAGCGGCCGCCCCTCGCCATCGCGAGCTGCGGGAACGCGGCGCTCGCGGCGGCGGTCCTGGCGCGCGCGGCGGAGCGGCCGCTCCGGGTGTTCGTCCCCACGGACGCCGAAGAGGTGATCGTGGCGCGGCTCGTGGCCCTCGGCGCCGAGGTGACGGTCTGCCACCGTGATCCGCTCATCCCCGGCGATCCGTGCCTGCACCGGTTCCACAGCGCGCGGGAGAACGGGGCCCTCCCCTTCTGCTGTCAGGGGAGCGAGAACGGCCTCACCATCGAGGGAGGCGAGACGCTGGCCGACGAGATGATCACGCAGCTCGGCCCGACGGGGCTCGACCACGTCGTGATCCAGGTGGGCGGGGGCGCGCTGGCCAGCGCCGTCATCCAGGCGTTCCGGTTCGCGCACCGCGCCGGCTGGGTGAGCCAGCTGCCGCGATTCCACACGGTGCAGACGCAGGGGGCGTGGCCCCTCAAGCGCGCCTGGGACGCGGTCCAGGAGCAGCTCCGCGTCTCGGGCGAGGTGGCCGTGCTCGAGCGCGCCACGAAGCACCGCGCCGAGTTCATGCGGCCGTGGGAGGAGACGCCGCACAGCGTCGCGCACGGCATCCTCGACGACGAAACCTACGACTGGCTGGCGGTGGTCAAGGGGATGCAGGCGAGCCGCGGATCCGCGATCGTCGTGGACGAGGCCCTGCTGCGGGAGGCGAACGCGCTCGGGCGGGAAGCGACCGGCGTGCCGGTCTGCCACACGGGCTCCGCCGGGCTGGCCGGACTGATGCAGCTGCGGCGCGACGGGGTGATCAAGCCGGCCGAGCGCGCCGCGGTGATCTTCTCGGGCGTGCAGCGCTAGCTATCCCCGCCTCGCCCGGCCCGCGCTCCTCAGCCGTGCCAGGACCGCCCCCGGGTCGGCGAACCGGGTCAGCAGCACCAGCGCCGCGATGATGAACGGCTTGTGGCCCGCCTCCCGGTAGGTATCGAGCCGCGCCTTCTCGAAGACCGCTTTGCTCACCTCGCCCGCCGCGCAGCTCACGTCGGTGACGTCGGCCGGCAGGCAGTGCATGTAGAGCGCCTTGCCTCCGTTGGTGCGGCGCATCAGCGCCTCGGTGCACTCCCAGTCCTTGTGCTGCGCGTTCGTGGCGAGCGCCTCGCGCTCCAGGTCCTTCAGCTTCTCGCGCTCGTTCGCCCGCAGGATCCGCGTCCGCTCCCGCATCACCGCCACCGGCGCCCAGCTCTTGGGGTACACCACGTCGGCTCCCTCGAACGCCGCCTCCATCGAGTCGGACTCGGTGAAGGACCCGCCCGCCTCGCCCGCGAAGCGCCGCGCCACGGCGAGCGTGTCGTCCACCAGGTCGTAGCCGGGCGGGTGGGCCAGCACGACCTCCATCCCGAACCGCGTCATCAACGCGATGATCCCCTGCGGCACCGAGAGGGGCTTCCCGTAGCTCGGGGAGTAGGCCCAGCTCATGGCGAGCTTCTTCCCCTTCAGCTTGTCGAGTCCCCCGAAGACCTGGGTCAGGTGCAGCAGGTCGGCCATCGCCTGCGTCGGGTGGTCGAGGTCGGATTGGAGGTTGATGACCGCGGGGCGCTGCATCAGCACGCCCTCGCGGTGGCTCGCCGCGAGCGCCGCGGCCACCTCGCGCTGGTACCGGTCCCCCTCACCGAGGAACATGTCGTCGCGGATCCCCACCACCTCGGTGAGGAAGCCGATCATCGTCGCCGTCTCGCGCACCGTCTCGCCGTGGGCGATCTGCGAGGTGGACTCGTCCAGTTCTTCCGTCATCAGCCCGAGGAGGTTGCACCCCGCGCGGAAGGCGTAGCGGGTCCGGGTCGAGTTATCGCGGAAGATGGAGATGCCGAGCCCGGTGTCGAAGACCCTGGCCGAGCGTCCTTCGCGGGCCAGCTCCTCGAGGGCGCCGGCGGTCTCGAGCACTGCGCGGAGCGTCGCGGCGTCGTGCTCCCAGGTGAGGAGGAAGTCGCCGTCGTAGAGTGGGTTCATCGGGCGGCCCCGAGGAAGCACCGCGGGAAGGCGGCGTAGAAGCGGGCCGCGACGGTGAGGTCGTGCACCGGGCACTGGTCGTCGGGGGTGTGCGCGTAGATCTCGTTGGCGGGCCCGAAGCCGATCGTGGGCACGCCGAACATCCCCGCGGTGGCGATGCCGTTGGTCGAGAACCCCCACTTCCCTACGACGGGCGCCGTGCCGAGGGCGTCCGTGGCCGCGGCGATGCCCGCGCGGACCGCGGCGTGGTCCTCCGGCAGGAGCCAGGTCGGGTAGAACTTCTTGGTCGGGTAGGTGAGCCCCGTGTACGACGGCACGGCGTAGTCGAGCACCGAGACGACGGCGCCGGCCTGCTTCACGCTCTCCAGCGCCTCCAGCTCCTTCACCGCGCTCTCCCACGTCTCCCCGTGCGTCAGGCGGCGGTCCACGTGGATCGTCGCGCTGTCGGCGACGGCGCAGAGGGAGGGCGAGGTGGAGCGGATGGCGGCGATGGTGCACGAGCCCTTGCCGAGGAAGGGATCGGCGGTGGTCACGAGCCGGGCGTTCAGCTTCTCGATGTCGGCGATGATGGGCGCCATCTTGTACACCGCGTTGACGCCGCGCTCCGGCGCGGAGCCGTGCGCCGAGCGGCCCTGGGTGCGCACCTCGATCTCCATCCGTCCGCGGTGGCCCCGGTACACCCCGAGGTTCGTGGGTTCCGTGATGACGACGACGTCGGGCTGGAGGACCTTCTCCCGCAGGATGTACTGCCAGCAGAGGCCGTCGCAGTCCTCCTCCATCACCGTCCCGGTGACCCAGAGCTGGACGCCGTCCAGGAGGCCGAGCTCCTTCGCGATGCGCGCGCCGTGCACGCCGGCGGCGATGCCCCCCTCCTGGTCGCTGGCGCCGCGGCCGTAGATCACCCCGTCGGCGAGGGCGCCCTGGTAGGGGTCCCGCGTCCACGTCGAGCGGTCGCCGACCCCCACGGTGTCGAGGTGGCCGTCCACGGCGATCACCGTCTTCCCGCTGCCGACGCGGCCGAGGATGTTCCCCATCCCGTCCACCTTCACCTCGTCGAAGCCCGCCCGCTCCATCTCGGCGCGCACCCGTGCGACGACGCCCTTCTCGCCACCGCTCTCGGAAGGGATGGCGATCATGTCGCGGAGGAAGCGCACCATCTCGAGTGTGTACGCCTCGGCGAGGCGCGCGATCTCGTTCGTGGGGAGTGCGGTCATGCGTTCACCAGTAGGTGTTGACGTAGTTGACCTCGCCGGGCGCCAGGAGCGCGGCGCGCACCCGGCGCAGGAGATCGCTCGTCGCGTCGTCCGCGGCCGGATCGTCGCCATCGGCCACCCGGACCACTGCGCCGGCGAACCGGCCGGTGATCGCGTCCCGCTCCACCAGGATGGCGTCGCGCGGCGCGTCCCGCAGCCAGCGCTCGCGGCTCACGAAGATCCGCGGCTTCAGGCGGTAGGGGCCGCCGTCCTCGGGACAAAAGGTATCGCAGTTGCCGCAATCGTTGCAGAAGTCGGCGAAGTTCGCGATCTGGCGCGGCTCCGTGACGGGGAGCGACGCGCTCGGCGGCAGGACGAAGGTGAAGTTGGCGTCGTTGGGACAGACGGGGATGCACTTGTCGCAGGTGAGGCAATCGAAGAGGCGGAGCGTGCGCCCGATCTTCCGCGGCGTCCGGAGGTTGCGCGGCGCCGCGTAGCGCGGGTCGGCGGCCAGCCCCTCGACGTAGGTCTCGGTGTTGCGGAGCTTCGCCGCGGCGAGCTGCGCCGGCGTGAGCGACGCGGGGGCCGTCGGGCGCTCGTCCCGTCCCTCGCTCGGCGCGCGCTCCGGCGGCTCGGAGGGCGCATCGCCGCGGGTGAACGCGCGCACGACGAACTCGTCCACCGTGGCCGCGCCGGCGGCGTCCATCCGCCGGTGCAGCTCCTCGAAGTACCCCGACGCCCGCGCGTACCCGCCGGTCTTGAGGAGGTCGGTGCAGGCGGTCACGGGCACGAGGCCCAGGGCCACCGCGTCGGGGAAGTTCGCCCGCTCGATGCCGGCGGAGAATGAGATCGGCATGCGGTCGCCGAAGGCGCGTCGCACGCGTCGCACCAGGTGCATCGCCAACACGTGGAGGGGCGGCCCCGACAGGTACATCACCTGCTCGGCCGGCGGGAAGACGTCGCGGTGGTTCGCGACGATGAGGGTGTTCGTCAGCTTGACGCCGAACCCCACGCCGAGGGAGGCGGCCAGGCCCGCCAGCCGGTCGAGGAAGGCCGCCGCGTCGTCCCAGGTCGTGTCCTTCGCGAAGGCGTCGTCGGGCACCGTGAGGTCGGTGTAGCCGAGCCGGTCGCGGAGGAGACCGCGCGCCTCGGCAGGGCCGAGGAGGGTGGGGTTCAGCTTCACGACGCAGGAGAGCCCCATCTCGCGCATCAGGAAGGCGGCGATCCCCTCGATCTCCCCGGGCGGGCAGCCGTGGAAGGTGCTGAGGGTGAGCGAGCGGGAGAGCGCGGGAGCGAAGTCGAGGTCGCGGAGGGGCCCCAGCTCGGAGGGGAGTTCGCGCCGTAGCCGCTCGATGGTCGGCGTGGCGTCCATCAGGCCGCGGATGAAAGCCTGCACCCGCGGACTCCGGACCCCCGCGAGGTCGTAGCCGACGCTCATGTCGAAGATCGTCGCTCCCATCCCCGGCGTGAGGGGGAGCCGGCCGCTCGCCTCCAGCAGCCGGATGAGCATCGCCCCCTTCACGTACTCCTCGAGCGACTCCTCGAGCGTCAGCTCCTGCGACCACTCCACGTTGTAGCCGACCGTCTGCATGTCGATGCACGGCCGCGGGATCTCGAGCCGGTCGTTGACCTGCACCGTCTTGAGCTCCAGCACCCTCCCGCCCGCGAGCCACGAGAGGACGAGGTTCTGCGCCATCTGCGTGTTCGGCCCCGCGGCAGGGCCGAAGGGGGTGCCGGCGCGCAGGCCATGGAACCGGACCGACGTGTCGTGCTGCGAGTCGCCGAGGACGAACTTGCGCGCGGGGAGGTCGAAGACCGCCTCGCGCTGTTCCAGCTCGCGGAACATCCGTCGCGCGAGGGCGGCGATGGGGTAGGGAGCGAGGCTGGCCACGGGTGCCGGGCCGTCGTCTCAGGAAGCGCGCGGCGCGCGCCGCACGAATGAGCCGGCGCCCGGGTGGCCCACGAAACGACCCCCCTCGGCCACGACCTGGCCGCGCGAGAGGACGAGGTCGGGCGCTCCGGTGACGACGCGCCCCTCGAATGGAGAGTAGTCCACTCGCATATGCAGCGTGGCGGCGCTGAGCGTGAGGGTGCGCTCGGGGTCCCAGACAAGGAGGTCGGCATCGGCGCCGGGGGTGAGGGCGCCCTTCCGCGGCCAGAGTCCGAAGAGCTTCGCCGGCTCGGTCGCGGTGAGGGCGACGAAGCGCTCGATATCGAAGCGGCCGCCGCGGACGCCGGCGTCGAAGAGGAGGCTCATCCGCGTCTCGATGCCCGGGGCGCCGCCGGGGATCTTGGTGAAGTCGTCCCTGCCGAGGGACTTCTGGTCGCTCATCCGGAAGGGGCAGTGGTCGGTGGCGACGGCCTGCAGCTCGCCGGCGGCGAGGGCGCGCCAGAGACGCTCCTGCGCGTGGCGGTCGCGCAGGGGCGGGCTCATCACGTACTTCGCGCCCTCGAATCCAGCGCCGTCGTAGAGGTCGTCGCTGAGGAGGAGGTACTGCGGGCACGTCTCGCCGTAGGCCGCGACGCCGCGGCCGCGGGCCGCGGCGATCTCCTCGGCGGCCTCCGCGGTGGAGACGTGCACGATGTAGACCGGCGCGCCGGCCAGCTCGGCGAGGGCGATGACCCGGTGCGTGGCTTCCGCCTCGGCGAGGGCGGGGCGGGTGCGCGCGTGCTCCCGGGGCGCCGTCCGTCCCGCGGCGAGCGCCTCGCGCTGCAGCACCTCGATGACGCCGCCGTTCTCGGCGTGGACCATCACCGTGGCGCCATTGGCCGCGCTCCGCCGCAGGGCGCGGAAGATGACGGCGTCGTCCACCATCAGGCGGCCGGGATAGGCGGTGAAGAGCTTGAAGGACGGCACGCCCTCGGCGACGAGAGCATCCATCTCCCCCTCGAGGGACGGCCCCGCGTCGCAGACGATGACGTGGAAGCCGTAGTCCACCGCGGCCTTCCCTTCGGCCTTCCGCTGCCAGGTCTCCAGGGCCTCCCGGAGCGGCCGGCCTTGGGTCTGCACAGCGAAATCCACGATGCACGTCGTGCCCCCGCACGCCGCGGCGGCGGTGCCGGTGGCGAAGTCGTCGGACGTGACCGTGTCGCCGTAGGGCATGTCGAGGTGGGTGTGGACGTCTATCCCGCCGGGGAGGACGTACTTCCCCGTGGCGTCCACCACGCGGTCGGCGGGCGCCTCGATGGCCTCGCCGATCCGCGCGATGCGCTCCCCGTCCACGAGCACATCGAGCGCGCGTGCGCCCTCCGGTGTGACCGCGGTGCCGTGACGGATCAGGGTGCGCATGGCTTCATCCTAGGACTCGGGCGCCCCGTCCGCCAGACGCCGCGCGTCGAGGGCGGTGTCTACGTCGAACGCGGCGTCGGGGGCCGGGACGGTGACGAGGCGGTCGCGGTGGCGCGCGATGACCTGCTTCGCCCCGGCATCCCCGCTCAGCGCCAGCAGCTCCGCGAAGAGCGCGCGGTCGAAGAGGGCGGGCACGCCCACGGCGCCGGCGTAGGCGCACGCCGTGACCGCGGGACGCGTGACGCCGTAGGCGGCGATGAGCGCGCGCAGGGTGCCGGCGGTGATGCGGGGCTGGTCGCAGGTCGTGAAGAGGACGGCGTCCAACGGCGCGGCGTCGGCCGAAGGGGCTTCGAGCGCCGCGAGCCCCGCGCGAAGGGAGGTGCTCAGTCCCTCCTGCCAGCGCGGATTCACCGCGACCCACACGGCGAGCCCGGCGAGCTCCGTCCGCATCCGCTCCGCCTCGGCGCCGAGCACGACCACCACGCGGCTTCCTCCCGCGGGCGCTGCGGCCTCGACCGCCGTCTCCGCCGCGCGGCGGAGGAGCGTGCGGCCCTGCCAGGTGACGAGCTGCTTGGGGGTGCCGAGGCGGGAGGACCCGCCCGCCGCGAGGACGACGATGCCGATGGCCGGGGCGCCGGCGCGCGATGCGCCCGGAGTGGCCTCGCGCGAGGGCGCGGGCCGGTCAGCGCCCGGCGTGGATGTGCCCCTTCCGTTCGCGGAGGGGGCCGCCGCTCTTCCCGGCGAACACCGCCTGGATCTCGGCGGCGATCGCGACCGCGACCTCGCCCGGCGTCTCCGCGCCGATGTCGAGGCCGGCGGGGGTGTGGAGCCGCCGGGGCGCGTCCCCCGGAGGCAGCGCGCCGCGCTCACGGAGATCACGGAGGAGTTGCGTCGTGCGCGCCCGCGAGCCGAGGAGACCGACGTAGCGCGCGGACGTGGCGAGTAGCGGAGGGATGAGCTCCACGTCGCGTTCGTCGCTGTGGGTCATCACGACCGCGGCGGAGCGCTCGTCGAGGGGCGGGATCGGGTCGTGCCTCCCTAGCACCCGCGCGTTCCAGCCGAGCTGATCGGCCACCGCGAGGAGCGGCGCGGCCTCGCGCTCGTCGCCGCAGACGAGGAGGGCGACCGGAGGGAGCACCCGCTCCACCAGCACGTCGGCCTCGATGCCCTCGACCGCGAACGTGCGGACCTCGGTGCCACCGGCGGAGAGCGCGGCCCGCGCGTCGGCGAGGACGGCGGCGCCGAGGGGCGTGCCCGCAAGGGCGCCGCTGGCGCGGTCGGCATCCACCATCAGCCGCGCGCCGAGAGGGGGCCCGCCCTCGCCCCTCACGCGGAAGAGAGTGGCCACGACGACCGTGCGGCGTCCTTCGGCGGCGTCGAGGAGGAAGGCCAGATGCTCGGGGAATCCGCGCATGAGGGGCTCGAGGAGGAGGGAGAGCCGCCCGCCGCAGCGCATCCCGAGACCCCAGGGGGCGTCGTCCTCGGTGAGATCGTAGCTCACGAGCTCGGCGCGTCCCGCGTCGCGGAGGGCGTCGGCCCGTGCGCGCACGTCCCGCTCGAGGCATCCGCCGCTGACGCTCCCCGCGGCCGTGCCGTCGGCGAGCACGAGGAGGCGGGCCCCCGGTCCCCGGTAGGCGGAGCCGGTGACGGTGACGACCGTGGCCAGGACGGCCGGGGGGCCGCCCTCCGTCACCCGTGTGCGCACCGCAGCGATCTCCCTCAGGTCCCGCACCGCGCCTCCTCACCGGCCGTCGCCAGGCGACTTCACTCCCTGGAAAGGTGCGGGGGGCACCGCCGCCCGCGCCAGCTTGGGCGCGCCTGGCGGTCCCGGGGGCCTTGCCCGACGGCCCCCGGGGGCCGCACCTTGGCTTGGTCCCGCAGCCGTCAATTCCAGGAGGCGTCATGAAGATGAGGTCCCTGTTCGCCGCGTCCGTGCTCGCCATCGCCGCCGCCGCGCCCCTTTCCGCGCAGCAGCCCATCCAGATCGCCCTCGTCACACCGGTGCAGATCGTCCCTGAGAACCAGTCGGTGACGGTCCTCCGGTTCAACTTCCTGTACTCCGTGAACCGATCGGTGCAGTACGTGGACCTCGGCTTCGTGAACGTCACGTCGGGCGGGGCGTCGCAGGGCGTGCAGTGGGCCGTGGTGGCGATCAACAAGGGGAGCTTCACCGGCTGGCAGGTCGCGCCCATCGCCGTCACGCAGGGGCCGTTCCTCGGCCTGCAGAGCGGCTGGTTCACGTCCGCGAGGCAGGGCCGGGGCGTGCAGTGGGGCGTGGTGAACACCGCCCGGAGCTGGAACGGCCTGCAGTTCGGCCTCGTGAACTACACGCAGCGGCTCCACGGCGTGCAGATCGGGCTCATCAACATCATCCAGCAGGGCGGCGCGCTGCCGGTGCTGCCGATCGTGAACTGGTCGTTCTAGTGCGGAGGAGGGGTCCCGTGAGCCACGTCCGTCTGCAGCCGGCCGCGTTCCGTCTCGCCACGGCGCTGGCCCTCTGCGCCGCCGCGCTGGCGGTGCGTCCCGTCGCACCCGCGTCCGCCCAGCAGGTGGACCCGCGCCTCTACCAGGACCTCCGCTGGCGCCTCGTGGGGCCGTTCCGCGGCGGGCGCACCGTCGCCGCCGTCGGCGTGCGGGGACAGCCCAACACCTTCTACATCGGCGTGAACAACGGCGGCGTATGGAAGACCACCGACGCTGGCCGCGTCTGGACGCCCATCTTCGACTCCGTGTCCACCGGCTCCGTCGGCGCGATCGCCGTCGCCCCCTCCGACCCGAACGTCCTCTACGTCGGGAGCGGGGAAGGGCTGCAGCGCCCCGACCTCTCCGTCGGCGACGGGATCTACAAGTCCACCGACGGCGGGCGCACCTGGCGCCACCTCGGCCTCCGCGACGGCCAGCAGATCGCCCAGGTCCTCGTGGACCCGCGCGACGCGAACCGCGTCTACGCCGCCGTCCTCGGCCATCCGTACGGCCCGAACGAGGAGCGGGGCGTGTTCCGCTCCACCGACGGGGGCGAGACGTGGCAGAAGGTCCTCTACCGCGACGCGCACACCGGGGCGATGGACCTCGCCTTCGATCCGTCGAACCCCGACGTCCTCTACGCCGTGCTCTGGGCGGCGCAGCAGGCACCGTGGGAGACCGGCTGGACCCTCTCGGCGAACAACGGCCTCTACAAGTCCACCGACGGCGGCTCCACCTGGCGCCCGATCGGCGAGGGGCTCCCCTCCGCCGCCGACGGCCTCGGGCGCATCGGCATCGGGACGTCGCCGAGCGAGCCGAACCGGCTCTACGCCGTCGTGGGGGCCAACCGGAACCAGGGGGTCTACCGCTCCGACGACGGCGGCGAACACTGGCGGCTGACGAACGCCGATCCGCGGGTGTCGGAGCGCGACGGCGACTTCAACGAGATCAGGGTGGACCCGCGCAACGCCGACGTCGTCTACTCGGCGAACGTCGTCACCTGGAAGTCCACCGACGGCGGCGTGACCTTCGGGGCCTTCCGCGGCGCCCCGGGGGGCGACGACTACCACCGCCTCTGGATCAACCCCGACGACCCGCGGATCATCCTCATCGCCAGCGACCAGGGCGCCGTCGTCACCGTGAACGGGGGCGAGACCTTCAGCTCGTGGTACAACCAGCCCACGGCGCAGCTGTTCCACATCATCACCGACAACGGCTTCCCCTACCGTATCTACGGCGCGCAGCAGGAGAGCGGCTCGATGGGGATCGTGAGCCGCGGCAACGACGGGCAGATCACCTTCCGCGAATGGCACCCCGTCGGCGTCGAGGAGTACGGCTACGTCGCCCCCGACCCGCTGCACCCGAACCTCGTTTACGGCGGGAAGGCCACGCGGTTCGACTGGAACACGGGGCAGGTGCAGAACATCTCCCCCGACGTGGGGCGCGGCGGCGGGTACCGGTTCGTCCGGACGGCGCCGATCCTCTTCTCGCCCGTGGACCCGCACGTCCTCTACTTCGCCGGGAACGTCCTCTTCAAGACGGTGAACGGCGGGCAGAGCTGGCAGACCATCAGCCCCGACCTCACCCGCGACTCCCTCGACTCCTCGGTGCTCCTCGGGCCGTACGCGGCGCTCGATCCCGAGCACGGCCGGCACCGCGGCGTGATCTACACCATCGCGCCCTCCTTCCGGCGGCTGAATATCCTGTGGGTGGGCACTGACGACGGCCTGATCTGGGTGACCCACGACGGCGGTGCGCATTGGCGGAACGTCACGCCCCCGGCGCTGACGCCGTGGAGCAAGGTCTCGCTGATGGAGGCGTCGCACACCGACACCCTCGAGGCATACGCG
>JADGQW010000271.1 GCA_017881505.1 Gemmatimonadales bacterium | reverse complement strand
CGACGCCGCGTCGGTGCCGAAGAGGCGGAGGCCGGCGAGCGCCGCGATCCCGGCCGGGGTCGGCGCGCCCCCGGCCGCGCGCACCAGCACGCGCTCCTGCCCGGCGGCCTCGGCGAGGCGGGCGAGGGGCACGACGACGCAAGGGCCCATGCACGCCTGGAGCGGGACCTGGTCCACCGTCGCGCCGGTGAGCGCGAGATGGAAGGGTGCGTCGATGTGGGTGCCGGCGTGACAGCTCATCGAGATCGCGCCCACGTTGCACGCCGCGCCCTCCTCGAGGCGCGCGGTCCAGACGCGCTCGTAAGGCCGGTCGCCGGGCCACACCGGGATCCCCGGCGCGAGAGGGCGCGTGATGTCCCAGATCCTCCGCATCGGGCGGACTGATACGCCTTCTCGGCCGCCCCGTCAACCTGTTAGCTTGGTGGACCGTCATCCCAGCTGGAAGGACACCGATGCGCCGGTCCGTCGCCCTCGCCGCCGTGTTGTGCGTCGCCGTTCTCGCCGCGCGTCCCGCCGCGGCGCAGCAGATCGCCCCGCCCGGCACGGGGGGCATCGGCGCGCTCGAGCGCATCCTCGACCGCCTGACGGGGAAGGGGCGCGTCCTCGTGATCGGCGCGCATCCCGACGACGAGGACACCGAGCTCCTGGCCTACCTCTCCCGCGGCGCGGGGGTGGACGTCGCCTACCTGTCGCTGTCGCGCGGGGAGGGGGGGCAGAACCTCATCGGGCCCGAGCTGGGCGCGACGCTGGGCCTGATCCGCACCGGCGAGCTCCTCGCCGCGCGCGCGGTGGACGGGGCGCACCAGTACTTCACCCGCGGCTTCGATTTCGGCTTCTCCAAGACCCTCGACGAGGCGTTCCGGTTCTGGCCGCGCGATTCCCTTCTCGCCGACGTGGTGAGCGTGGTGCGGCGGTTCCGGCCCCAGGTCATCGTCTCGATCTTCAGCGGCACACCGCGCGACGGCCACGGCCAGCACCAGGAGTCCGGCGTCCTCGCGCGCCAGGCGTTCGAGCTGCTCCGCGACTCGGTGTGGGGCCCGAAGCGCTTCTTCCGCGCCGCGCGCTTCGACACCGCCGGGACCACCGTCACGCTGGCCTCGGGCGCGCTCGACCCCGTGAGCGGGAAGTCGTACCACCAGCTCGCCATGGCGGGCCGCAGCCTGCATCGGTCGCAGGAGATGGGGCAGATCCAGGGGCTCGGCGCGTCGCTGACGCGGCTCGCGCTCGTGGAGACGGCAGGGGACAGGGGCCAGACGCCAAGGAGCCAGGGCGACCTCTTCGACGGGGTGGACACCACGCTCGGCCCGAGGCTCGCGCGCTACGTGGCGCTCGTGGACTCCGCCCGCGCGCTCCTCACCCCGCGGGACGCAGCGCGCATCGTGCCCCTCCTCACGGGCGCCCTCGACGAACTCCGCCGCAACGCGCCTCCGGAGATCCGCGCCGCGAAGGAGCCCTTCCTCGAAGAGGCGATCGCGAACGCCGCCGGCGTGGTCGTGGACGCCTACGCCGGAGCCGGACTCCTCGTGGCGGGCGACAGCGTGCCGGTGACGGCGGCGGCGTGGGGCGCCGGTGCCGCACGGGTCGCGGTGGAGCGGGTGACGCTCGTGGCGCCGGCGGGTTGGACCTCCGCGGAGAGTGCGACCGGCGCCGGCGACGGGACGCCGGCGTTCTTCGGCGTGCAGCAAGGCAGCGTCGCCACCCGCCGCTTCACGCTCACGGTGGCGCCGGATGCGGCCCTCAGCGAGCCCTACTTCCTCGCCCGGCCCCTCGCGGGCGCGCTCTACGACTGGGGGGGCGCAGCCGCGTCGCTGCGCGGCGAGCCGCTCGACGCGCCCCTCGTGACCGCTCGGTTCGTCCTGACCGTCGCGGGCGCGTCCCTCACGCTCGAGCGCGAAGTGGCGTGGCGCCGCAACGATCCGGCGAGCGGCGAGGTGCGCAAGCCGCTCCTCGTGGTGCCGGCGGTGGGCGTCGCGGTGAGCCCCGACCTCCTCGTCTGGCCCCTCGCGTCCCGCGACGCGCGGACGGTGACCGTGGATCTCACCGCCGGCGCCGCGGGGAGCACCACCGGCTCGGTACGGCTCGAGGGGCCCGCCGGATGGCCGGAGGTCGCGCCCCAGCCCTTCACCCTCGAGGGCCGCGGCACCCGGCGGAGCTTCACCTTCCTGGTCCGCGCGCCGCGCACCCTCGCCGCCGGGTCGTACGCGATCCGCGCCGTGGCGGAGGTCGGCGCGCGGCGCTTCGACCGCGCGAGCATCGTGGTGGACTACCCGCACATCCGGCCGATGGCGTTCGTGCGGGAGGCCGTCGCCCGTGTGGAGGCGACGCCCCTCGTCCTGCCGCGCCTGGCGCGCGTGGGGTACGTCCGCGGCGCCGCCGACGTCGTCCCCGAGGCGCTGCGCGCCATCGGCGTGCCAGTCACCCTCCTCGGCCCCGACGACCTCGCGCGCGGCGACCTCGCGCAGTACGACGTGATCGTGGTGGGGAGCCGCGCCTACGAGACCGATCCCGCCCTCGTCGCGAACAACGGGCGGCTCCTCGACTACGCGCGCGGCGGCGGGCGCGTGGTGGTCCAGTACCAGCAGTACCCGTTCATCACCGGCCGCTTCGCGCCCTTCCCCCTGACCATCGCGCGGCCCCACGACCGGGTCACGGACGAGACGGCGCCGGTGCGCGTCCTGGCGCCGGACGATCCGCTCTTCCGGGCGCCCAACCTCATCGGCGACGCCGACTGGCAGGGGTGGGTGCAGGAGCGCGGCCTCTACTTCGCGCACGA
>JADGQW010000270.1 GCA_017881505.1 Gemmatimonadales bacterium | reverse complement strand
GCTCGCGCGCCCCGCGCGCGTCCGGCCGCGTCCGCGGCACAGTCGGCCCGCACGGCCGGCCCGGCCTGGACGCGCGGCGGCGTCTGCTACGAGATCTTCGTCCGCTCCTTCTTCGACAGCGACGGCGACGGGACCGGCGACCTCAACGGCCTCATCAGCAAGCTCGACTACGTCAACGACGGGAACCCGCGCTCCACGCGCTCCCTCGGCGCCTCGTGCATCTGGCTGATGCCGGTGGCTGCGTCGCCCAGCTACCACGGGTACGACGTCAGCGCCTACTACCGTGTCGAGCCGGCGTACGGCACCAACGCGGACTTCAAGCGCCTCGTGGCGGAGGCGCATCGCCGCGGGATCCACGTGCTCGTGGACATGGTGCTGAACCACTCCTCGAGCCGGCACCCGTACTTCGAGGCGGCGCTGCGCGACACGGCGTCGCCCTACCGTTCCTGGTACCGCTTCTCCCCGACACCGCTCGGCAAGGGCCCGTGGGGCGCCGAGGCGTGGCGCCGCTCCCCCGTGCGCGACGAGTACTACTACGGCGCCTTCTCGCCGGCGATGCCGGACCTCGACTACCACACCCCCGCCGTGCGCGAGGAGGCGAAGCGGATCGCGACCTTCTGGCTGCGCGAGATGGGGGTGGACGGCTTCCGCCTCGATGCCGTGCCATACCTCGTGGAGGACGGCGCCTGCCTGATGGGATGCGCCGGCACGCACGCCTTCCTGCACGAATACCAGGAGCACGTGCTCAGCGTGAACCCTCAGGCGTACACGGTGGGCGAGGCGTGGGGGGCCATCGGCGCCCAGCTGCCGTACTATCCGGACCAGCTCACCTCGTACTTCACCTTCGAGATCCCCGACTCGCTCGTCGCCGCGCTGCGCCGGGGCACGGTGGGCGGGATGCTCTCCGGGTACCTGCGGCTCCAGGACACGTTGCCGGCGTACCGCTGGTCCCCGTTCCTGAGCAACCACGACGGCACCAGGACGATGACCATGCTCGGCGGCGACGTGGCTCGCGCCAAGGTGGCGGCGACGCTCCTCCTCACCCTGCCCGGCTTGCCCTTCGTGTACTACGGGGAGGAGATCGGGATGACGGGGGACAAGCCCGATCCGCGCCTGCGGACTCCGATGCAGTGGAGCGCGGGACCCGGCGTGGGCTTCACGACCGGCACGCCGTGGGAGACGCCGCAGGCGGACGCGCCGGCGATCACGGTCGCGGCGCAGGAGGGGGACGCCGGATCGCTCCTCAACCTGTATCGGCGGCTGATCCACCTGCGCAGCGGGAACGAGGCACTGGGGACGGGGAGGCTGGCACTGCTCACGGCCACGAGCCCGTCGGTCCTCGCCTACCTGCGACGCGCAGGGGGCCACGCGGTGCTCGTGGTGGCGAACCTCGGCGACGCGCCGGTGACCGGCGTGGCCGTCGCGTCGGTGGCAGGCGCGGTGGCGGCGGGCCGGTACGTGCCGCGCAACCTCCTCGGCGGCCCCGATGGCGCCCCGCTGGTGGTGGCGGGCGACGGGCGGATCCAGGACTACCAGCCGGTGCCCGGCGCGCTCGGCCGGCGGCAGGTCCTGGTGCTCGACCTGGTGCGGCGCTAGGTCGGCGTTACCGCGGAGGCCCGCCTATGGCCTGACGGGACGCTCCACGGGACGCGGCGCCAGCACGACGGCGCCGTAGGCCGGCAGCGAGACCCAATCGCCGTACTGCGTGCGGCCCGTCAGCAGGTCGCGCGCGCGGTCCACGTCGACGTCAGTCACCATCACGCGGACCCCGTTCGGCCGCGTGTTCACGAGCACCAGCGCGGAACCCCTCTGATAGGCGATCACCTCGCCCGGCGTGCTGGTGGCCAACGCGCTGAACGCCCCACTGATGAACGCCGGGTTCGTGCGTGCGAGCTGGAGGACGCGCCGGTAGAAGGCGCGCGCCGAATCGGCGCCGGGCTGTCCCCACTCGATCGCGTCGCGCTCGAAGAGGCGGAGCTTCTGCGGGCTCTCGACCTCCTGCCCGTCGTACAGCAGCGGTCGCCCCGGGAGAAGCGCGATGGCCACGTACGCGGCGCGCGCGGCCGCCGCGCCGCCGAAGAGGGTCACGGGCGGGTTGTCCCACGCGGTCTCGTCGTGGTTGGTGGTGAAGCGCATCCGCATCCCGCCCCGCGGCATCGCCGCCAGGTCCCTCAGCTCGGCGCGTACGAAGGTGTCCGCCGCGGCGCCCCGGAAGACCGCCTTGAGGCGGCTGTACGTGTCCCATCCGTAGGTCAGGTCGAAGCCGAGGCGGTGCATCTTGAGATCGCCCCACTCGGCGAGGAAGAGGAGGGGGCGGGGGACGGCGGCGCGGAGCGCCGGCAGCGCCTCGCGCCAGAAGTCGTCGGGGATGAAGCCCGCCACGTCCACACGGAAGCCGTCCAGCCCGTACCCCACGATCCACGAGCGCATCGCGGCGAGCATCGCGCTCCGCAGGCCGGGGTTCCGGTAGTCGAGCTGGACGACGTCGGTCCAGTCGGTCGGCTTCCCCTCCGGATCGCGCGGCACCGTCAGCGCGCCCCCCTCGCTGCGGACGTAGTACTCGGGATGTTCGGTCACCCAGACGTTGTCCCACGCGGTGTGGTCGGGGACCCAGTCGAGGATGACCTTGAGGCCCCGCGCGTGCGCGGCGCGCACGAGGGCGCGGAAGTCGGCCGCCGTCCCGAAGGCGGAGTCGATCGCGCCGTAGTCGCGGATCCCGTACGGCGAGCCCAGGGTGCCCTTCCGGTTCAGGACGCCCGGCGGCTGCACCGGCATC
>JADGQW010000269.1 GCA_017881505.1 Gemmatimonadales bacterium | reverse complement strand
ATCGGCAGGCCCAGCGCCCGCGCCGAGTCGAGGCGCGCGTTCTGCGTCCCGGGGAGCATCCGCTCGAAGAGGGCGAGGTCCTCGCCGGGGTTGAACCAGCCGTTGTGGTTGGAGCGGATTAGCGCTGCGGGCTGGAGGACGTGGATCATCCGGTACGTTCTGGCGAGCCGCCAGTCGCCCCCCTTGTCCCACTGCCCGTCGAACCACACGCCGGCGAGAGGGCCGTAGCCGGTGAGGAGCTCGCGCACCTGCGCGTCGAGGAAGTCGAGGTATCGGCCGAAGTCGCCGCTGTCGGGGCGGCCCGTCCAGCGGCCGGTGCCGCCGCGGGGGAAGAAGTCGGGATGGTGCCAGTCGAGCTGCGAGTAGTAGACGAAGAACCTCACGCCCTGGCGCCGGCATTCGTCCGCCAGCTCGCGGACCACATCGCGGTGAAAGGGGGTCCGCGCGAAGATGTTCCAGTCGCTCGCGCGGCTGTCCCACATCGCGAAGCCGTCGTGGTGCTTGGTGGCGAAGGTGATGTACCGGGCGCCCGCGGCCTTGGCGAGCGAGACCCACGCCGCGGCGTCGAACCGCGTGGGGTCGAACTGGGGTGCCAGTCCCTCATAGTCGCGCAGCGTGAGGCGGCGGACGTTCATCACCCACGCGTCGTCCTGGAGCACGGAGTAGACGCCCCAGTGGACGAACATCCCGAACTTCGCATCGCGGAACCACTCGCGCGCGGCGAGGTTCTCGGCGGTGGGGGTGTAGCCGGCCTGGGCGCGTGCAGAGCCCGCGCCCGCGAGCGTCAGTGCGAGGGCGAGTCGCGCGATCCGGGGGCCTGTCCCGCGCCACTTCCCTGCCGGCGCCGAGCGCGGACGCCGTCGAACGGTGGCCGCGGCCGCGGGCCCCACGATCGTGGTGCCGGGGCTAGGTGCTTCCGAGCGCATCACGCACGGCCTGTGCGAGCGTACTTGCCGTGAAGGGCTTCTCGAGGAGCTTGAACCCGGACGGCAGCGCCTCCGGGAGGCGGAGCGCCTGCTCCGAGAACCCGGACATGAAGAGGACCTTGAGGTTCGGGCGCTCCTGACAGAGGCGGCGGGCGAGCGCCACCCCGTCCATTCCCGGGAGGGAGACGTCGGTCAGGAGCAGGTCGATGTCTCCGACAAGGCCACGAGCCTGCTTGATGGCGACCTCGGCACTCCCCGCGGCGAGCACGCTGTAGCCCAGGCGCGTGAGCACGCGCTGGGTCGCGAGCATCAGCGAGTGCAGGTCCTCGACGACGAGCACGGTCTCCGTTCCCGTGGGGAGTCCGGTTGTGCCGACCTTATCCGCCAGCGTCGCCGAAACCGCTCGGGGAAGATGGAGACGGAGTTGCGTCGTATCGCCATGTTCCTCGACATCGACGAAGCCGCCGGAGCGGGCGGCGAGGTCGAACATGAGCTTGACCCCGATGCCACCCTGGGCGGCAGGGGACAGCATCGCCTGGGTGAGCGCCGCGAGTGGCGCTCGCCCCGACCCGCCGATGGCCAACGTCACATAGTCGCCGGGGGCGACACCCCGGAATCGAGATGCCGAGAGGCCATCGATATGCACGTTCCGCGTTTCGATCGTGAGCGTGCCGCCCGCTTCTATCGCCGCACAGACGTCCACGACCAGCGCCAGGACCGTCAGCTCGAGTTCACCGGGCGGGAGCGAGACCGGCCAGATGCTCGCGCTCTGTACGCTCGCGTACTCGATGTTCGAGTTGAGCACGCGATGCCACAGCGGCTCCATGTCGGCGATCATCGCGTTGATGCCGAACGTATGCAGATCGGTCATCCTGTGCCCCCTGGCGGTCCGTACGGCGCTGCCGAGCGGTGAGCGGTCCACGGTATGCGGTTCACGGCCCCCGGTCGAGTGCGAGCACCACGATCTGATCCACCTCCCCCGCGGCGCGCGGGGGGAGGGTGAGCGTGACGCCCGTCGGCGTCTCGCGGAAGGGGACCGCCGCGCCGCCGGCGAGGAGCGCCGCCGCGCGCACCCGGCGCGGGAGGGGCGGGAGCGCCAGGTCGGCGTCCGCCCAGTCGAGGACGTGGACGTACACCCGGTCCTCCCGCTGCGTCGTCACCCCCCAGGGCCGGGGCGGGACGGGGCCGCCGCGTGTCTGGTAGATCGCGGCGCCGTTCCGCTCCAGCCACGCCCCCACCTCGCGAAGGCGCGTCTGGAACTCCGGCTGGATCTCCCCGGTCGGCATCGGGCCCACGTTGAGGAGGAGATTGGCGTTCCGCCCCGCGGCGTTCACGAGGAGGCGGATGATCTGGGCCGCGCTCTTGAAGTCCCGGTCGCCGAGGTGGTAGCCCCACGAATCGTTCATCGTGGCGGCGGTCTCGAGGGGGAGCGCGCTCACCCCCGCCGTGTTGAACCCTGCCGTGTTAGCCCCCGGCAGGTCCTGCTCGAACATCTGGAAGTCCTCGCCGGGGAAGGGCGCCGTGTGGTGGTTCGAGCCGACGAGCGCGCCGGGCTGCAGCTCGTGCAGCATCCGGTAGGTGCGCTCGAGGCGCCAGTCGGCGTCGGGGCGGTCCCACATCCCGTCGAACCACACGCCCCCGAGGGGGCCGTAGTTCGTGAACAGCTCCCGGAGCTGAGCGTCCATGTAGTCGAGGTAGCGGGAGAAGTCGCCGCTCTCGGGCCGGTCCGCGGCCTGGCCCGTCTGGCCACGGGGGAAGTAGTCGGCGCTGTGCCAGTCGAGCTGGGAGTAGTAGACGAAGAGCGTCACGCCCTGCCGGCGGCAGGCGTCGGCCAGCTCGCGGATGACGTCGC
>JADGQW010000107.1 GCA_017881505.1 Gemmatimonadales bacterium | reverse complement strand
CTACTTCGTGGTGCGCTACGGCGCTGTGAGGACCGAGCGCCCCCCCCTCAAGGAAGGCCGAGGACTCTTGCCGGGACCGCGCTGGCAACGCCGAATCCGAAGAAGCCGTTTCCCAGCTCGCCGTGCGTGCCGGGTCCCCAGCAGTAGACGTCGCCATCCGTGCTGATCCCACAGCTGTGGCCTCCCCCGGTCACGGTCTGCCAACGCAGCTCCCCGGCGATCTTCGCCGGACCGGGCGCTGGGGCCGCCGTCGGGATGCCCAGCCAGCAGTACCCGATCCCGTTCCCCGTGACGGCGCACGCCCCGTCGCCGGACTGCCTCAGGGAAGTGAAGACGAGGCCTCCCCTCACCGAGACGGGCACGTGGAAGGTGTTCATCCCCCAGCAGACGGCCGCTCCCTCGAGCGTCAGGGCGCAGACGTCGTCGGCGCCTGACGCGATCGCCCGGAAGAGGAGCCCGCCACCGACCCGCGTCGGCACCCACCGCGGCACGGTGTCCCCAACGCCGAGCTGATACCCGTAGTTCTCGCCCCAGCAGTATGCCTGCCCCGTCGCGGTCAACCCGCACGTCTGCAGCCCGCCGACGTCGATCGACTGGAAGACGATACCACCGGCGACCGGCACGGGCTGCAGCGCAGTGGCGGGATACCCGGTCGCGGTCAGCGCGCCCGTCTGTTCACCCCAACAGTACGCGGCTCCTGCCATCGTGAGTGCACAGGTCCGCACGTATCCCGCCGAGATGCTGGAGAAGGTCAACCCGCCCAGAACGAGTGTGGGCGTGAAGCGACTCAACGTGTCGCCGACCCCGAGCTGGCCGGCTGCGTTCCAGCCCCAGCAGTACGCCTGGCCGCCGCCGGTGAGGCCGCAGGTGTGGTAGGCCCCTGCCGTCAGCGCTCCGAAGCCGAACGAACTCGTCACGGGGAGTGCGGTGGGGACGCCGTCCCAACGAGGCGGCATGAAGCCGAGCTGACCGGAGATGGGATTGCCCCAGCAGAATGCAGCGCCACGACCCGTCAGGGCGCAGGCGTGCTCGGCCCCGACGACGACGGAGACCGCCCGATCGGCACGGGGTGCGGTGGTCTCCCGACCGCACGCGACGGCCGCGATGACCGCGCAACCGCAAGCCGCTTCCCGCCTCCAGCTTCGGGGCCTCCAGCGCCGTGCGAGCGCCTTGCCCGCGATACGCGACGTCATCGGACGTCGAAGGGGACACTGACGCCTGTCAGGCCCCGCGCGGTGCTGGTGACGGTCAGGGTGTAGCCGGACCCCGCCCTGTCGACCGACAGGTCGGTGAAGGTCGCGATTCCCCCGATGACGGTCCGCGTCAGCGTCCCGCTGAGACGTGCTCCGGGGGTGCCGGTCCCAGGTGTGAGGGAGACCGAGAGATCTCCCGCGCCGACCATGACGACGTTGCCATAGAGGTTCTCGAGCGCCGCCTGCACTATCGGCGCGACGGCGCCGGCCGTCCACACCGGGATCGGGCTGACGTTGAAGGCGACCCGCACGATCGGATCCGGGAGCATGTCGAAGGGGTTGGTCGTCACGCTGGCGCAGCAGGCGGAGGAGATCGTGAGCGTGTAGCCCGTACCGGTGCGGTCCAACTGGAGGTCGCTGAAGGTCGCGAGGGCCGCCGACGAGACCGCGGCGAGGGTGCCGGAGAGGACCGCGCCCGGAGTGCCCGTTCCGGGGGTGAGCGTGATGGTCACGGTGTCCACGCTGCCGGTGGCCGGGTTCCGCTGTGCGTCCCGCAGCTGCACCTGAAGCGCCGGCGCGATGGGCGACCCGACGAAGGAAGTCGCCGGTTGGGTCCTCCGCGACACTTGCGTCGGCGGCCCCGGGAGCGCCGCCGCGACGAACGTATCCGCCGGAAGCCCCGGCACCCGGGCGATGGCGGTGTTGAGTTCGGCGACCGTGCCCACCGTCCACACAACGGCCGCGCGCCCCGAGTCATCCGTCGGAGAGACGTCCGGCATCGTGAACCCGCCACCCACGAGCTCACCCCATGCGACGTCGACGCCCGGCAGGGGGCGCCCCAGCGGGTCCGTTACTCTCACCACCAGGGACGACGCGAGCGACTGCCCGACGGTCCCTCGCTGGTGGTCACCCGCCAGCGTGGTGATCGCCCCTGGAACCGGCTGCCGGGGCGCCGTGGTGGTGCCGCGCTCAGCGCCGGAGCACGCCGACAACGCGGCCACGAGGGCGACGCAGGCGGCCGCTGTCGATGTACCGAGGGGGCGGTGGTTCTTCCTGTCGCTGTCCAAGACGCACGATCCTCCGTGACCCGCGGGATGAGGCTTGGCAATCCGAAGCTGTGTCGGGGCGCCTCACCGCGCAATCGGAGCCCGTGATCGCAGCTCGGATCCTGTCCGCCCAAGCCTTGGCGCCTGCCTCCAGCTGCCGCGCCGCGCGGTTGCGCCGCCGCCCGCCGCGCGCCACGTTCTCACTCCGATGAGAGTCGCCCTCTTCGTCCCCTGCTTCGTGGATCAGCTCTGGCCGCAGGCCGCCCGGGCCACGCTCGTCCTCCTGGAACGCCTGGGCGTCGAGGTCGCCTTCCCGCGCGAGCAGACCTGCTGCGGCCAGCCGATGGCCAACGCCGGCTGCGAACGGGACGCCCTCGCCGCCTATCGCCACTTCGTGAAGGTCTTCGCCGCGTACGACTACGTCGTCTCCCCCTCCGGCTCCTGCGTCCACCACGTCCGCCATCACTACGATGTCCTGGGCCAGACCGCCGAGGTCCACCACGTCCGCGAACGCACCTACGAGCTGTGCCACTTCCTCACCGACGTGCTGCACGCGCCGCCGCCGGACGCGGCCTTCCCCCACCGCGTGGGCCTCCACGTCGGCTGTCACATGCGCCGCGGCCTCCGCCTCGCCCCCGCCTCCGAGATGACGCCCGAGGAGGGGGGCGTGATGCGCGACCTCCTCCGGCAGGTCCGCGGCCTCACCCTCGTCGAGCCCGAGCGCTCCGACGAATGCTGCGGCTTCGGCGGCACCTTCGCCCTCAGCGAGTCCGCCGCTTCCGGCCGGATGGGGCAGGACAAGGTCGCCGCGCACCAACATGCGGGTGCCGAGGTCATCGCCAGCGGCGACGTCTCGTGCCTCCTCCACCTGCAGGGCGTCATCCGGCGGCAAGGAATCCCGATAAGAACACTTCACATTGCCGAGATCCTCGCGGGGACCGCGTGAACCACTCCAAGGCCGCGGCCGCATTCCTCGCTGACCAGCCGCGCGTCAGCTGGCACGATCAGGCGGTCTGGGCGGTGCGCGCCAAGCGCGATCTCCAGGCCCACAGCACCCCGGGATGGGAGCGACTGCGCGAGGCCGCCGCCGGCATCAAGGCGCACACGATGGGGCGCCTCGCCGACTACCTGGAGGAGTTCGAGGGGAACGCGACGCGGAACGGGGCGGTGGTGCACTGGGCGCGCGACGCCGCGGAGCACAACCGCATCGTCCTCGGGATCCTGCGCGCGCGCGGCGCCACGCGGCTGGTGAAGAGCAAGTCCATGCTCACCGAGGAATGCGGGCTCAACGCCTTCCTCGAGGCGAACGGCGTCACCGTCACCGACACCGACCTCGGCGAGCGCATCGTCCAGCTCGCCGGCGTCCCGCCGAGCCACATCGTGATGCCGGCCATCCATCTGCGGCAGGACGAGGTGGGCGACCTCTTCCACCGCCTCCTCGGCACGCCAAAGGGGCTCTCCGATCCCACGCAGCTCACCGCCGCGGCGCGGCTCCACCTCCGGGAGCGGTTCCTCGCCTGCGACGCGGCCCTCACCGGGGTGAACTTCGCCGTGGCGGAGACGGGGGGGCTGGTCGTGGTGACGAACGAGGGGAATGCCGATCTCGGCATCACCCTCGCGCCGGTGCACATCGCGTCGATGGGGATCGAAAAGCTCATCCCCCGCCTCGATCACCTCGGCGTCTTCCTGCGGCTCCTCGCGCGCAGCGCGACGGGCCAGCCCATCTCGGCGTACACCACGCACATCCATTCGCCGCGGGCGGGCGGCGAGCTGCACATCGTGATCGTGGACAACGGCCGCACGGCCCAGCTCGCGCGGCCCGCGTTCCGGCGCTCGCTCCACTGTATCCGCTGCGGCGCGTGCCTCAACACCTGTCCCGTCTTCCGGCGGAGCGGGGGATACAGCTACGGCTACGTGCTCCCGGGGCCGATCGGGCAGGTGCTCGCGCCGGGCGCGGACGCGCGCGCGCACCGCGACCTGCCGTTCGCCTCGTCCCTCTGCCTCTCCTGCGGCGACGTCTGCCCCGTGCAGGTGGACCTCCCCGACCAGCTGTACCGCTGGCGCCAGCAGCTCGGCGACGCGGGGCTGCTGTCCCTGCGGAAGCGGGCGGCGATGAAGGTGGCGGGCTGGGTGCTGGCGCGCCCGTGGGCGTACGAGCGGACCGCGAAGCTCGCGCGTTGGGCATTGCGCGTGTGGCCACGGCGCGTGCTCGCCGCGCTCGCGCGACCGTATACCGTGGACCGTGAATTGCCCGAGGCGCCGGCGGAGGCGTTCCGCGACTGGTACCGGAAGCACCGGGGCCGGGGGCCGGCGCTGTGAGCGCGCGGGACGCCATCCTGGCAGCCGTGCGCCGGGCGGCGGTGCCGCAGGTGGCGCTGCCGGAGGTGCCGGACGCGTGGCCCGCGGTGCGGGCAGGCACGGCGTCGGGCGCGGACCTGGCGCGGCGGTTCTCGGAGGTGCTGGAGCAGGTCGGCGGCACGGCGGTCGAGTTGAACGGGATGGGTGCGCTGGCGGCTGCGGTGGCGGACCTCCCCGCGGCGCGGGTGGCGAGGGAGAGCGGCCGCGGCATCGTATCGAGCGTGCCGAGGCTCGCCATCTCGACCCTCGTCATCGGACCCGACGCCCCGCGCGCACGGCTTGACCAGGTCGAGCTGGCCATCATCCCCGGCCGAATGGGCGTGGCGGAGAACGGGGCGATCTGGGTGAGCGAGGAAGACCTGCCGCACCGGGCGCTGCCCTTCGTGGCGCAGCACCTGGCCATCGTGCTCCCGCGGGGGGAGATCGTGGCCGACCTGCACGCGGCGTACCGGCGCTTGCGGCCGCCGCTCCCCGGCTACGGCGTGTTCATCTCAGGGCCCTCGAAGACCGCCGACATCGAGCAGGCGCTCGTCATCGGGGCGCAGGGGCCGAAGAGCCTGACGGTCTTCCTGGTCTAGTGGCGCTGCGGCGGCCCCGGGTCCGCGGGCGGGGGCAGGGGCGGGAGCCCCTCGGCGGCGCGCTTCTCGTCGATCTTCCGCTGCCGCTTCTCGTCCTTCTTCTTCTTGCGGTCGAGTTCCTTCCGCCGCTTCTCGAAATCGTAATTCGGTCGTCTCGCCAAGGCGTGCCGCTCCGGGTCCGTCGAACGTGATTGCGAGCCGCCGGCGGGGCCTCGGCCGGGCGGCAGGGTTCCTGCAAAGCTAGCTGTCCGGCCCCGGCGGCGCACCCATCCGCCGGTTCACCACATGCAGTCGGGCGCCACGACCTGCCGCTCGAAGCGCGTCCGGTCGGCCGCCTCGCGGTAGAAGTCGTCGAAGAAGCGGAGCGCCTGCGCCACCTCGCGCGGCTCGAGCCCCGGGACCGCGCGATACGTCGCCGCGATGGTATCCCGCAGCGCCTCGAAGCGTGCCAGCACCGGCGCCAGCGCGCGGGCGGGCTGGCAGAGCCCCCGGTACTGGCGGTCCCGCACTGTCTGGATGTGCAGGAGCTTCGAGGGCACGGCGTAGCGCGCGTTGATCACCCCCGACCAGTCGAAATCGAAGGGCACCGGGTAGAGGGTGTCGGTCCGCACCAGCACGATGTTGTGCAGGCCAGGGACCGACCAGTCCGTGTTGGCGATGAGGTACTGGAACAGGCTCATCGTCAGCGTCTCGGTGCGCGCGAGCCTGCCGAGGTGGACGCCCGATTCCACGTCGAGCGCGCCCCCCAGCCGGCGGGCGAGGCGCTCGGGGTCCTCCGTCACGAAGGCCCAGCGCGTCACGGGCCGCGAGCGCCCCTCAGCGTCCTCCCAAGTCACGCGCAGGAGCCGAGCGCGGAGCGCGACGGGCGTGAAGAGCTGGTAGAGGCGGTAGAGGGCGTACTCGTGGAGGATGTACTGCTCCTCCAGGCGGCCCTCGTGGCAGGGGAAGACGAGCTTGGGCCTGCCGAGGGCGTCGAACGGGGTGCCGCGCACGTCGCGCTCGGCGAAGCGCAGGCGGACCGGGGGGAAGGTGCAGTGCGCCAGCCGATAGATGCCGCGCGTCCGGACCCGGAGCGACACGATGAGGGGGCCGCCGCCCGGCCCGGCGCCCGCGAGCATGAGCTCCGCCTCGCGCCAGACGTTCCTCGTGGTGTCGCGGTCGGCGAGCAGGGCGCGGAAGTCGGTGCGGATCGTGACGGCGAGAGCGGTGTCGGACCGGAAGAGGGGCGCGAGCTCCTCGGTGGCCTGAGCCGGCGCGAGGCGCGGTACCGCCAGGACGACGACGGTACCGATCGCGAGGACGAAACGAGCGCCGTGCTGAGCCAGAGCGCGCCGTCCCGGTCTCAGGCCCGGCCCTCCCGTCACAGCAGCTCGACGTCGCGCACGCCCGCCGGCGCCTCCGCGCGGAGGGCTTCGAGGAATGCGGAGGGCGACGCGCTCTTCTTGAGCCGCAGCGCGTACTCGATCCGCTGCAGGCCCTCCTCCGACGTTTCCTCGCGCTGGAATTGCCACCGCTTGGCGAGCTTGAGGAGGATCGTCTCGACCGCCAGGCGTGCGCCGCTCGAGCCGTCGGTGCGGACGGCGAGCACGCAGTCGTACTTCGCCTTGTCGTCCTCCCCCGTGTCGGCCGTCGCTTCGCGATGCCGCCGCCACGCGCGGTCGGCGAGGGCGTCGAGCTGCTGCGGGGACATCCCCTCCAGGATCTCGTGGTCCACCCGCGACACGAACTCCCCGGTGCGGTTGGCGTCTTCCAGGGCGCGGCGCAGGTGGTCCTCCGCGACGGCGCCGGAGAGGGGGGAGGGCGTCCGGCCGAAATCGGAGCCGAAGAGGAGGAGGGTGACGAGGTTGTAGCCGAAGGAGAGAGTCGCCGCCGCGGTGAGGTCCACGCCCGAGGAGAGGCCGATCCCCGTCGCGGCGAAGATGTACACCGCGTCCTTGCTGTCCTCGAGCGTGTTCCGGAACCGCACGGCCGCCACGATCCCCGCGAGGGAGAAGGCGAGGGCGAGGTTGAACTTCACCAGCACCACCACCCCGGCGACGATGACGGGGAGGAGGATGAGGGAGTGCACCACCGACTGGCGGTACCCGCGCTTCTGCCGGGTGATGGTATAGAGCCAGGCCAGGGGCAGGGCGAGGAGGGCCGCGCTCCCCATCGCCACGGTGGCCGTCGCCCACGCCGGCCCCGGCGGGGGCGGGAGCGCCGCGGCTTCCCGCTTGGAGAGGAAGGTCTCCCCCACGCCGAGGCCGTTCCCGCCGGTCAGCGCGTGGATGGCCTCGTGCAGGGGACCCGGGAGTCCGTAGTACGCCAGCCACGCGATGACCACGATCGCGGCGTAGAGCGTCGCGAAGAGCGCGAAGGGATGGCGGGAGTACCACGACGCCATCCGGTCGGAACCGAGCATCACGGAGACCGCCTGTGGATGTCGCGGCTAATATGGAGCGGAGAGCGGGGAGCCGAAAGCCGATAGCCGTCCGCGGTGAGCGGTGAGCGGTCAGCGGTCCGCGGTCAGGACGTAGATCACCCAGGGCGGGATGGTCGTCTCGTTCACCCACGCGATGGGCTCGTCCCCCCGCGCGAGGGGGCGGTACGTCGCCGCCACCGCGAGGCCGGCAGCGGCGAACGCCTCCCGGTACTCCGCGTCGGTGCAGAGCACGTCCTCGGCGGGCCTGGCGTCGGCGATGGCCGTGTTGAGGCAGCGCACGACCTCGCCGGGCCGCGCGGCGGCGTTCTCGGGGAAGGCCCGCGAGGAGAACGACGCCCACTCGTGCGTGTAGATCTCCGGCGAGGAGACGAGGACCACGAGGCGCCCTTCACCTGCCAGCAGCCCGCGGAGCGCGCCGAGGATCCCCGGCTTCTCCGGCGTCGGGATGTTGTCGAAGGTGAAGACCGAGAGGACGAGGTCCCACGCGTGCTGCGGCAGTCCGCCGAGGCCGCCGGCGGGGAGGTGGCGGTAGTCGCCGGCGGGATCGAGGGCCACGGCCTGGCGGACCATGTCCGCGGCGATGTCCAATCCCACCGCCTCGAAGCCCAGCCGGCGCAGGAAGCGCGTCGAGCGCCCGGTACCGCAGCCGAAGTCGACCGCGCGCCGGCCTTGGGCGTGCGCGGCGAGGATCTCCGGGAGATCGCGGTAGGCGAGGTAGTAGGTGCCGGGGAACTCCAGTTTCGCGTACGCCCCGGCGTACGCCGCGTCGTCGTAGGTGTTGTGGAAGGCGGACATGGGGCCTCGCGAGAATCAGCGCGATGAAGGTACTGCGGCGCTGGCTGGGGCCGATAGCCGGGAGCCGAATGCTGATCGCTGACGGCTGATGGCCATCAGCCATCAGAGCGTCGTTTGCCTCTTCCGTCGGTGGGCGGCAAGTTGAACATGTGACCGCGACCCCCGATCCCCTCTTCCTTGCCTTCCAGGCCGCCGTGGCGGGCCGCTACTCGCTGAGCCGCGAGCTGGGCCGCGGCGGGATGGGCGTGGTCTACCTCGCCAACGAGGTGGACCTCGACCGGCCGGTCGCCATCAAGCTCCTTCCGCCCGACCGGGCCGCGAACGCGCGGCTGCGCGCGCGCTTCCTCCAGGAGGCGCGGACCGCGGCGAAGCTCTCGCACCCCAACATCATCCCGATCCACGCGGTGGACGAGATCGGCGGGTTCGTCTTCTTCGCGATGGCGTACGTGGATGGCGAGACGCTCGCCGACCGGGTGCGCGAGCGGGGCCCGCTCCCGCCCTCGGACGCGGCGCGGCTGCTGCGCGAGGTGGCGTGGGCTCTCGCGCACGCGCACGCCCACGGCGTCGTGCACCGCGACGTGAAGCCCGACAACATCCTGCTGGAGCGGGGGTCGGGGCGGGCGCTGGTGGCGGACTTCGGCATCGCGGCGGCGGAGGAGGGCGCGGCGGGGGAGATCACCGGCACGCCGGAGTTCATGAGCCCCGAGCAGGCGCTGGGGAAGCCGGTGGACGCCCGGAGCGACCTCTACGCCTTCGGCGCGACGGCGTACTTCGCCCTCTCCGGGCGGCTCCCCTTCACCGGACGCACGCCGACCGACGTGCTGGCGAAGCAGGTCAACCTCCAGCCCCCGCCCCTCGCGGAGGCCGCGGGGGGACTCCCGAAGCGGCTGGCTCAGGCGGTGGAGCGGTGCCTCGCCAAGCGGCCGGAGCACCGGCCCCAGAGCGCGGAGATCCTCGGCGAGCAGCTCGGCGTGGCGCTCGAGCAGCGCCGGGAACTTCCGGTGGCGCTCCGGGCGTTCGTGAAGCACGGCTCGCGCCTCGACGGCCCGGGCGTGCTCCTCTATCCCGTGGGCCTCTTCCTCGGCGCGATGGGCTCCGGCGCCCTCTTCCATTCGGGCGCCGCGTTCCTCGCCACCTTGGTCGGAGGGATGACCGTCGTGCCGCTGGGGTTC
>JADGQW010000268.1 GCA_017881505.1 Gemmatimonadales bacterium | reverse complement strand
CCCCGTCCCGTCGGCGCCCGCCGCGGCGCCGCCGCGTGCGCCGGCGGCCGCGCCCGGGGCCCCATCGGCCGTCAGCGGTCCCGCCACCAGCACGACCGCGGGCTCCGATGCCGCGACGATCCGGACCGAAGGGGTCGAATTCCCCTTCCCGGGGTACCTGCGCAATCTCGTCTCCCAGGTGTATCAGCGGTGGCGGCCCCCGCCCTCCCAGTCGGCGCTGGTGGCCGAGATCCTCTTCTTCCTCCACAGGGACGGGAGCGTGACGGGTCTGCAGTTCCTCCGGCGGTCGGGGTCGTTCGGGTTCGACCTGGAGGCGCAGGGAGCGATCGAGTCGGCGGCTCGTGCGGGCGCCTTCGGCGCGCTCCCCGACGGCTTCGGCCCCGACGTCCTCCCGGTGTCGTTCTTCTTCAATCCGCACGGCCGATGAGCGCCGCGCCGGCCCCGCTCGCTCGCGCGCCGCTCACCTTGGCGCTGGCGGCGCTGCTCTGCACCGCCGCGTCGGTGGCCGCGCGGGCGCAGGACACGATCCCGCCGGGGGGCGTGCGGGTGGGGATCACGTACACGCCCGGGACGCGCCCCGCGCTGGTGGTCGCGCGCGTGCTCGGCCCCGGCTTCGACAGCGTGCGGACCATCCTCGAGCGCGACCTCGACCTCTCCGACCAGTTCGAGATCCTCGGGCCCCCCTCGCCCGGCGCGCGTCCCGGCGATCCCCCCGACTTCCGGCTCTTCCGCGCGATCGGCGCCGACCTCCTCGTGCTGCTCGCCCCCGCGGGCGGCGATCCCGCCGCGGTGGAAGTCCAGTTGCACGACGTGCGGCGCGGCGCGCTGGTGCGGCGCACCACGGTGCCGGGCCCCGAGGGCGCGACGGAACGCCGCTGGGCCATCCACCGCGCCGCGGACGAGATGGTCCGCGCGGTGACGGGGCGCGCCGGCATCGCGGCCACGCGGCTCCTCTTCGTGCGCAGCGGGCAGCTCTGGCGGGTGGACGCCGACGGCTACGGCCTCGTGCCGGTGCCGGCGGCGGGCCGGCCCGCGCTCTCCCCCGCGTGGGCGCCGGACGGCCGGCGCATCGCCTACACGGCGTTCGTGAGGAGCGGCCAGCCGATCGTGCTGCAGGACCTCGCGACCGGGGCCCGCGACATCGTGCCCACGACGGAGTTCGGGCTCAACATCACCCCCGAATTCTCCCGCGACGGCACGCATCTCGCCTTCGCGCACGGGACCGAAGCGGGCACCGACGTGTATGTGTACGATGCGGCGCGCCAGTGCTGCGTCACGCGCCTCACCGTGGGCCGCTTCTCCGACAACCTGTCGCCCACGTGGGGACCCGACGGCAGCCGGCTCGCCTTCATCTCGACGCGGGCCGGGACGCCCCAGCTCTACTGGATGGACGCCGACGGCGGCAGCGCCGACGTGCTGGCCCGCTTCGACTTCGGGACGACCGGCCAGACGAACGGGCCGTCGTGGTCCCCCGACGGGCAGGCGATCGCGTTCCATCGGGACGTGGCGGGCAATCCGCAGCTGTTCGTCCTGGACGTCGGGATGCGGACGGTGCGCCAGCTGACGGGGACGGGCCGGAACGAGGATCCGACCTGGGCGCCCGACGGCCGGCATGTATGTTTCGTGTCGTCGCGGAGCGGCGCGCAGCAGCTGTGGGTGCTCGATGTGGAGACGGGGCGCGTGCGCCAGCTCACGACGTCGGGCGGAGCCCGGTTGCCGGCGTGGTCGCCGCGCTTGAGCGCTCCCTGATGGACCCTAATTCCTTCGAGGTTTCCGTGCGTCATAGCATCGTGCGTCCCTGGATCCGTGCGCTCGCCCCCCTCGCCTTGGCCGCGGCGTGGGCCTGCGGGCCGAAGCCGCCCCAGGTGGCCCCCCAGGCGGCGGCCGACTCGGTGGCGGCGGCGGCCCGGCGCGACTCCCTCGCCGCGGCGTCCCGGCGCGACTCGCTCGCGGCGTCGGCCCGGCGGGATTCGGTCGTGGCGGCCGCGCGCGCCGACTCGCTGGCGCGGGCGGCGCGGGAGGCGGCGCGGGCCGACAGCGTCCGCGCGCAGGTGCGCGCCAACGTGACGGAGGAGCCGGCGTCGCCGGCCTCGGGGCTCGACGCGGCGGGCACCGCGGAGCTCGCCATGATCGTGCGGTTCGCCTTCAACCGCTCGGACATCGACGCCGCCGCGGCGGCGGTGCTCGACCGGAAGCTGCAGCTCCTCCAGCAGTTCCCGCGGCTCGCGCTGCAGGTCGCCGGGCACTGCGACGAGCGCGGCTCGGACGAGTACAACCTCGCCCTCGGCGAGCGCCGCGCCGCGGCGGTGAAGCGGTACCTCGTGGAGCACGGCGTCGCGGAGGGCCGGCTCACCATCGCCTCGTACGGCGAGGAGCGGCCCCTCGATCCGGAGCACACCGAGGAGGCGTGGGCGCGCAATCGGCGGGCGGAATTCGCCGTGACGGCGGGCGCGCGGCCGTGAGCCCTCGCGCCCGGGCCCTGGTCGCGGCGCTCGCGCTGCCCCTCGGGGCGGCGGCGTGCGCGCTGCGCAGCGACATCACCACGGTGCGGCTCCAGCTCGACGCGCAGCAGCGCCAGGCGGTGCGCGCCGACTCGGCGCACACGGCCAGCCTCGCGGCCCTCGCGCGACTGGTGCAGACCCTCATCGACTCGCTGAACGCGCAGCAGACGATGCTGGGGCGCGTGCGCGCCGACCTCCGGCTGGAACTCCTCAACGTCGAGCAGCAGCTGGTGCAGATCCAGGAGCTCACGGGGCAGAGCCAGCAGCGCCTCACCGAGCTGCGCTCGCGCCTCGACGAGAGCGC
>JADGQW010000267.1 GCA_017881505.1 Gemmatimonadales bacterium | reverse complement strand
GCACCACCGCCGAAGCTCCCGAGTGGCGGATCATCTCCAGCTCGCCGGTCGAGCCGTCGGGGAAGGTGACGGTGTCGAGGTCCAGGTCGAGGACCCGGCCGGAGTAGATCCGCCGCGTGCCCGTCTTCAACGGATCTCCTGCCCCCAGAGGTCACGGATCGAGATGGGGCCCTCGTTGAGGGCGCGGATCCCGGCCTCGATCAGGCTGCGGTCGCCCACCACGACGATGGCGAAGTGGTCGAGGTCGAGGTACTGCCGCGCGACGCGCTGCACGTCCGCCGCGGTCACTGCGTTGAGGCGATCGATGTACCCGCCGTAGTACTCGAGGGGCAGTCCGTAGGTGAGCAGGTCGCGGTAGCGGCCCGCGGCGCCCTGCGTGGTCTCGAAGTCGCCGGGGAGCCCGAGGGTGATGTACGCCTTCGCCTTGTCGAGCTCCGCCTGGGGCACCGCCTCGTCGCGGATGCGCCGCAGCTCGCGCATGAACTCGATGAGGGAGCTGTCGGTCTTGGCGGACTGCACGGAGGCGCCGGCCTGGAAGGGCCCGGCCATGCGGCGCATCGCGAACTGCGAGTTGGCGCCGTAGGTGTAGCCGTGGGTCTCGCGGAGGTTCTGGTTGAGCCGCGAGGTGAAGCTGCCCCCCAGGATGGTGTTGAGCACCTGGAGGGGGAAGAAGTCCGCGCTCGAGCGCGGCACCCCGACGTTGCCGATGCGGATCACCGACTGCGCCGCGCCCGGCTTGTCCACGAGGAAGATGGTCCGCGCCACCGGTGCCGCGGGGGTGGCGGCCGCCGTCGCCGCCGGCGTGGTCCCGCGCTCCCAGGCGCCGAAGCGGGCCGTGACCAGGGCCTGCGCCTCGGCGAGGGTGATGTCGCCGATGACGAGCAGCTTGGCGTTCTGCGGGCGGTAGTACGTCTGGTAGAACTGCGCCACCCGCGTGCGGTCGAGGAGCGCGGTGGACGCCTCGGTGCCGTTGAGGGGCCGCCCGTACGGGTGCTGCGCGCCGAAGACGATGGCGGGGAAGGCGAGTCCCGCCATCGCGACGGGCTGGTCGCGCTGCTGGAGGATCTGCGTCCGCCGCAGGTCCCGCTGGCGGGTGATCTCCGAGTCGGCGAACGCCGGGCGAAGGGCGATGTCGGCCATGAGGTCGAGCGCCGCGCCCAGCTGGCGCTTCGCCACGTGGAGCGTGACGCTGGCGACGTCATAGCCGGCGCCGGTGTTGAGGTTCGCGCCGAGGAAGTCGGCCTCCTCCGAGATCTCGAGGGCACTGCGCCGGCCGGCGCCTTCGTCGAGCATGTTGGCGGTGAAGGTGGCGAGGCCCGGCAGGTCGGCGGGGTCGGCCACGGAGCCGGCGTCGAGGACGAGGGAGACGTCCACCACCGGCACCTTGTGCATCTCCACGACGGCGAGGACGAGGCCGTTGGGGAGGGTGGCGGTCTGCACCGGCGGGAGCCGGAGCGCCGGCGCGGGCCCGAGGGCCGGCGGCCGGGTGCGATCGACGGCCTGGGCCGTCAGCGGGCCGGGCAGGGCGGCCACCGTGAGAGCCGCGAGAGCGGCGAAGAGCGTGGCGCGCGGGGTGCCGATGCGCAGCGGGTTCATCAGTTGCCTCCCGGCTGCGTCGCAGCCAACTCGGTCTTGCCCTGGGGCACGACGCTCAGCACCACGCGATGGCGGCGGAGCAGGTAGTCGCGCGCGACGCGCTGGACGTCGGCGGCGGTGACGCGGCGGTAGCGGTCGAGGTCGGCCTGGAAGTAGTCGGGCGTGCCGACGAAGTAGTCGTAGTAGGCGAGCTGATCGGCCTTCCCCCCGAAGCTCCCCACCCGCTCCATCCGGTCGAGGAACTGCGCCTCGGTCTGGTTGCGCACCCGCTCCACCTCGCGGGCGGTCGGGCCGGTCTCGGCCATGCGCCGCACCTCCTCGTCCACCACGCGCTGCAGTTCGTTGAGGTCGTGCCCCGGCCGGGCGGTGGTGTTGAGCCGGAACGAGCCGTCGAGGCGCAGGGCGTCGTGGTACGCCGAGACGTTCGTCGCGATCTGCATCTCGTAAACGAGCCGCCGGTAGAGGCGCGAGGCCTTGCCGCCGGCGAGGACGTCGGCGAGCACGCTGAGCGCGGCGTCGTCGGAGGCGAACACCCGCACGGTATGCCAGGCGTTGTAGACGCGCGGCAGCTGGACGCGGTCCTCGAGCGTCGCGTAGACGTCGGCCGCCAGGGTGAACGGCGGCGCGGGCCGGCGCGTGACGGCGGGGCCGCGCGGGATCGCGCGGAACCAGCGCTCCACCTGGCGGCGGACCTCGACCGGATTCACGTCGCCGCCGATGACCATCGTGGCGTTGGTCGGGGTGTAGTAGGTGCGCGAGAACTGCCGCACGTCCTCGATCGTCGCAGCCGAGAGGTCGGCCATCGAGCCGATGACGGGCCAGTGGTAGGTGTGCCCCTCGGGGTAGAGCCGCCTCAGGATGTTCTCCTCGGCGAGGCCGTAGGGCTGGTTCTCGTAGCTCTGGCGGCGCTCGTTCTGCACCACGCCGCGCTGGAGGTCCACCTTCTCCGGCGTGATCTCCGGCATCATGAAGCCCATGCGGTCGGAGTCGAGGTAGAGCATCAGGGGAAGGGCGTTGGCGGGCCCGTCCTCGAAGTAGTTGGTGCGGTCCTCGGTGGTCGAGCCGTTGTTGTCGCCGCCGGCCGCCTCGAGGAGCTGGTCGAACTGTCCGGTGGGCACGTGCTGCGAGCCCATGAACATCAGGTGCTCGAAGAGATGCGCGAAGCCGGTGCGGCCGGGGCGCTCGTCGCCGGAGCCCTGGTGGTACCAGGTGTTCAC
>JADGQW010000014.1 GCA_017881505.1 Gemmatimonadales bacterium | reverse complement strand
CCGAGTGGGTCGGCACGGTGCAGGTGCGATTCACCGCGAGCGACGCCGTCGGCCGCGTCAGCCCGGCCGGCGCGTGGCCCTCGGACAGCCTGCGCGTGCGCCCGCGGGTCGATCTGCCGACCATCACGACGACCGTTCCCGGCGCCATCATCGACGTGCGGATGGACGAGCGGCGCGACAGGCTCTATCTGCTGCGCGCGGACCGGCCGGAGGTGGCCATCCTCTCGACGTCCACTCTCGCGTTCATCGACAGCGTGCCGCTGCCCGACGTTCCGCGCGATCTGGACCTGACCGCCGGGGGCGATTCCCTCCTCGTGCTCCTGCCCAACGTGCGCGCGCTCGCCGTCATCGACCTCCGGGCCGCTGCGCCGGCGCCGGCCCTCATCGCCCTCACACCCCTGGCCGACCCCGCCTACGAGCTCGCGTACTACCTGCGCGCGACCGCCAACGGCAAGGCGTTCATCGCCACGGTCAGGGCGAACCGCATGCTGGAGGTCGATCTGGCGACGGGGGCGGTCCGGATCCGCGCCGACGCCGGCAACGGGGGCTTCACGGGCAACGGCATGATCGAGCGCTCACAGGACCATGGCATCCTGGTGATGAACGGCGGCGAGAGGCTCCTGCAGCGCTACGATGCGGGCACGGACCGGTTCGGCGCCGCGGTGGGGCCCTACTATCTCGCGGTCCGGCCCGCCGTCGACGGCACGGGCGCGCACATGGCGATCGAACGCGCGGTGTACGACGCGTTCCTCCACCTCTCGGTCGTGACCCGCACCCCCGGCGAACCCTTGGGGATGGTGGCGCTCTCCCCCGACGGCTCGCTGTTCTTCTCCGTCCAGCCGGGGTACGGGATCGTGCGATCCCGGGTGAGCGACGGGGGGATGGAGGACCTCATCCGGTACCCCTACTACACCAGCGTGCTGCGCGCGTCGTCCGACGGCAGCCTGCTGGTCGCGGCGCACTACCCCGAAGCGCAGGCGACCGACCGGATCTCGGTGGTCCACCTGCGATGAGGCGACGCGCGCTAGGCGCGGCCCGGCGCGGCGGTTAGACTACAGCCACGATGGAGCGCGCCGACCGCAGCGAGATGCCGTTCCTCGACCACCTCGAGGAACTCCGGCAGCGGATCATCCGCTCGCTCGCGGCGCTCGTCGCGGGCGGCGTGGTCGCGTTCGTCGTGGTGATGAACGTCAACGTCCTCGGGTTCCTCGCCCAGCCGATCCTCCCCTATCTGCCCGCGCACAAGCTGATCTACACCCATCCCGCCGACCCCTTCTCGATCGTGATGACGGCGGCGCTGTCCATCGGCGTCCTCCTCGCGCTCCCCGTCATCCTCTACCAGGTCTGGTCGTTCCTCAGCCCCGCGCTCTACAAGCATGAGCGGCGGATCGCCCTCTGGGTCCTTTCGAGCGGGACGGGGCTCTTCGCCCTCGGCGCGGCGCTGGCCTATTTCCTCATCCTGCCGATGACGCTCAAGTTCCTCATCGGCATGCAGCCCGACTCGATGGAGCCGATGATCTCCGCCTCGGAGTACTTCGGCTTCACCATCATGATGATGCTGGTCTTCGGCGCCGTCTTCGAGCTGCCGCTGGTCATCGTCGCGCTCGCCGCCCTCGGCCTCGTCACGCCGAAGATGCTGCGCGGCACGCGCCGGGTGGCGCTGGTGACGATCGTGGCGGGCGCGTGCATCATCACCCCCGGCGACCTCGTCGTGACCTCCGCCGCCCTCGCGGTCCCGATGTACCTCCTCTACGAGGCGAGCATCCTCGTCTCCGCCCTCGTCTACCGGCGCCGCGGCTCGCGCGCGGAGGAGACCGCCGAGCCTGTCGAGGCGCCGGCCGTCCCCGAGGACGCCTAGCGAGCCCCGCCGTCCCTGGAAGGAGAAGATGTGTCTCGCTGCTGGGACAAGAGCAGGGCTCCCTCGGTACCACTATGCGATGTAACAATATGCTAATGAATGAGTTGCATGCACACGGCGACATGGCATGGCTGATGCGCTCTTCGCCTGGCGGGCTTGGCGGCGGTGGGGCGGACGGATAGGCCGGGTGGGACGCGGGCGAGCCGGGGACGGGAGGCAATCATGACGACGAGCATGCGGTGGATGATGGCGGCGGGCCTTGTCGTGGCCGGACTGCTCGCCTCCGCACCGCCGGTCAGGGCGCAGGGCTCCGGCGATGGCTTCCTCTTCCGCACGCCGCGCGGGTCCTTCGTGGTGCGGAGCGGTTTCGACCAGCCGATCGCGCGCAGCGACCTCTTCACGCAGACCATCAGCGACTTCACCGTGGGCAAGGGCGACTTCCGCGGCCTCAGCATCGCCGGCGAACTCAGCGCGAGCCTCTCGCCGCGGTGGGACCTCGTCTTCGGCGCCGGGTGGTCGGGCTCCAGCACGGCCTCCGAGTACCGCAACTGGGTGGACAGCAACAACCAGCCGATCCAGCAGACCACGACCTTCCAGCGCGTCCCCCTCACGGCGGGGGCGCGGTTCTACCTCTTCCCGTCGGGGGACCCGATCGGGCACCTCGCGTGGGTGCCCTCCCGGTTCGCGCCGTTCGTGGAGGGGGGGGTCGGGGCGATCTGGTATCGCTTCCGCCAGTACGGCGACTTCATCGACCTCGCCTCGGCCACGAAGGACGTCTTCGCGGACGATCTCAGCACGGACGCCTGGGCCCCGATGGCGTACGCCGGGGCAGGCGTGGACATCTCCGTCACCCCGCGCATCTTCCTGACGGGGGAAGGGCGCTACACGTGGTCGCGCGCACACGTCGGCCCGGCCTACTCGGGGTTCCGCAACCTGGACCTCTCGGGCGTGGCCCTGACGGTCGGCGTGGGCTTCCGGATGTGAGGAGGGACCGATGAGCATCGCACGCATCGTCGCAGGCCGCACCGCCGCCCTGGCGGCGTGCCTCGCGGGCAGCGTCCTCGCTGCGCAGCCGGCCGGGGCGCAGACGGACCCGCGCTGGCAGGCGTGGGTCGGGTGTTGGGAGCCCGCCGCCACCGCGACTCGGCAGCAGACGGCGCCCACCCGGGCGCTGCTGGTGTGCGTCGTGCCGGCGCCGGGGTCGACGGGCGTGGACGTCGTGACCGTAGCCGACACGCAGGCGGTCGCCCGCGACCGGATCGAGGCGGACGGGACGCGGCGGGCCGTCACGGCCGAAGGCTGCACCGGCTGGGAGAGCGCGGAGTGGTCGGCGCAGGGGGAGCGGGTGTACCTGCACTCCGAGCTGACGTGCCAGGGGAACGTGCGCCGCCGCTCGAGCGGGCTGATGGCGCTCTCTCCCGAGGGGGAGTGGCTCGACGTGCGGATGGTGAACGCCGGGAAGCGCGAGGCGACGCGCGTGCTGCGCTACGGCGCCGCCGCCGTCCCTGGCAACCTGCCGGCCGACGTGGCGGCCGGGCTCCAGGGCCGCGCCACGAGCGGCGGGGCGCTCGCGGCGACGGAGGAGCTCTCCATCGCCGACATCGCCGACGCGTCGCGGCATCTCGAGGCCGGCGTGGTCGGGGCCTGGCTCGCGGAGACGGGGCAGGACTTCGGGATGAACGGCTCGCGGCTCGTGGCCGCGCAGCGCGCGGGCGTGAGTGGCGACGTGATCGACGTGATGGTTGCGCTCTCCTACCCGCGCGCGTTCACCCTGAATCCGGCGTCGCGCCAGGCGGAGTTCCGCCCGCAGACGGAGACCTCCGGCATCGCGAGCGGTTACGCGGAACGGCCCATGGGGTGGGGCGGCTACTACTACTCCCCGTACGGCTGGGACGCGTGGTGGCCGGCCTACTACAATCCCTATTCGCCCTTCTACTCGCCCTACGGCGGCTACGGCTACTCGCCGTGGTACGGCGGCTACGGCGGCTGGTACGGCGGGGGCTATTACGGCGGCGGGGGTGTGATCATCACCACTGGCGGCGGCTCGTCGGTGAGCCACGGGCAGATCGTGAAAGGCCGCGGCTACGCCCAGGGGACCGGCGGTGGCGGCGGGCGCCAGGCGCAGCCGCGACAGCAGCCGGCCGCGCAGGAAGAGCGCAGGCGAGGTGACTCGGGGAGCTCCTCACAGCCGTCCACGCGCGGCTCCCAGCCCTCCTCGGGTGGCTCGCAGCCTTCCTCGGGTGGCTCCCAGCCGTCCTCATCGGGCAGCTCCGGCAGCTCGGGCTCGAGCGGGCGGACAGCGAAGCCGAGGCCGCCGAGCCGCTAGCGCGGTCCTTCGGCCTCACGGATGCGCGACGGCGCCGGTGGCAAGAGCCTCCGGCGCCGTTTCGCGTGCGTCCCTCGCGCGCGAGGCCCGCTCTTCGGCCGGCCCGCGGCGTTCCTCCTACCGCGCCGGCGCGAGCTGCGTGCGGAAGGAGGTGTTCCGGAAGATGGAGTCGCCGAGCGCGGCGGCCCGCGTGGCGGCGACGCGGTCCGAGGCGGCCAGGGCCTGCGCGAGACTCTGGTAGGCGTACGCGTAGAGGATGAGGATGCTCTCGGAGGGGACGTCGAGCCAGCCACGGGGGCGCTGGCGAGCGGCGGCGTGCCCGTGGAAGACGTGGAGCAGGAGGTCGGCGCTCTTCGGGAGGTCGTCGAGGCCGAAACCCGGCAGCGACTGGACGGCGCCGCCGGCGACGACGCGCTCCGGCTGGAGGAGGCGCACGAAGCCGACGCCGAGGAGGTAGGGGCCGAGCCCCAGGCGGTCGGCGTAGTCGGCGGTGGTGCGAGCGAAGGCGATGGGGCGGCGCCCGAGCTGGTCCTGGACGATGCGGAGGGTGATGACGTCGGGGCGCTCCAGGTACGGCTGGCCGAGGCGCCGCGGGTCGAGGGTATCGGGGATGCCGGCGAGGTCGAGGGGCCGGCGGCCGGGGAGCTCGAAGTACGGCGGGATCGCGGTGAGTTGCGCGTCGGTCATGCGCAGGAGCGGGCCCTGGGGCTTGGGCCACGCGGGACCGCGCCAGAGGGGCGCCGACGCCGCGGGGTCGAAGTCCGCGAGGGGCCGGCGCTGGAGCTGGCGCATGTACCAGTCGGTGCCGGCGAGGGAGAGGTTGAGGACGGTGACGTCGCGGCGGATCCCCTCCACCTCCTGCGCGTACCAGAGGGGGAAGGTGTCGTTGTCGCCCGTGGTGATGAGCACGGCGTACGGCGGCACCGACTGGAGGATGTCGGACCCGAAGTCGCGCGCGAGGGTCTCCCCGGCGCGGGACGCGGTCAGGCGGTTGCCGGCGAGGGGCACCAGCGCTAGGGCGAGCACCGGCGTCGCGAGCGCCCAGCGCCGCGCCTCGTCCGCGACCCTCCGTCGCAACGCGCGCACGACCCCCTCCATCACCGCGGCGAGCCCCATCGCGATCCAGATCCCCCACACCGCGAAGGAGCAGAGATAGAAGTAGTCCCGCTCGCGGACCTCCCGCGGCAGGCTGGTCCGCTCGGGGTACTGCGAGAAGCCGTACTTGAAGTTGAGATAGTAGATCAGCACCGGCACCATTGTGACGACGAGCGCCGTCATCGCGGCGGCGGAGCGGCGGTCGGCCTTCCAGTGCCGCCACGCGCCGACGAGGCCGAGGGCACCGAAGAGCGCGGCGAGGGCCCGGCGCACCCCTTCCGGCCAGTCCCGCCCCCACTGCCAGGTGAAGTACTGCCACCACATCCCGAACTGCGCCGGGAGGTCCGCCTGCCGCGCAGAGAGGGAAGGCTTCATGTACTGGGCACGGGAGAGGACGGAGTCGAGGGCGGCCCAGGTGGTGGGCTCCCCCTCGTTGATGGCCGGGAAGTGCGGCGCGCGGAGGAGGAGGAAGAGCCACACGCTCACGCCGAGGGCCGCGGCCACCGCGCACCACGCCAGGACCTTCGGGCTGAGGAGCACCCGCGGGTCGGTGAAGAGGACGTAGACGAGCACCGCGGGGGCGACGAGGAGCCCCATGAGATGATTGGTGGCGGTGAGGGCGAGGAGGTAGACGATCAGGAGGAGGTGGTGGTCGCGGCGGCTCCCCGCGGGAAGGTCGCCCCACCGCACCGCGAGCCAGAGGACGAGCGCGATGGAGAGGAGGCTGATCGTGTACACCTTCTCGTTCACCACCGACTGGTTCCACACCGTGAAGGCGGTCGCGGCGGTGAGCGCGCCGGCGAGGGCGGCGAGCCGTCGCGGGACCCGCGCCGGCACGACGGGCCGGAGCCACCGCTCGGCGATGAGGAACCAGAGCCCCGCGCTGACCGCGCTCGCGACGGCGGAGAGGAGATTGATGCGCGCGGCGTAGACGGGCACCCAGGGAACGAGCCCCCAGACGTGCGCCAGGAGGACGAAGAGCGGATTCCCCGGCGGATGCGGGATCCCGAGCACGTAGGCGGCGGTGATGTACTCGGGGGTGTCCCAGAACTGCGCGGTCGGCGCGAGGGTGGCGGCGTAGAGGGCGAGGGCGCCCAGGGCCGTCAGGCCCGCCAGCGGATAGGGAGGTCGCTCGTCGGTGGTCATCGGCGTGAGGGACGGAAGATACAGGGACGCCGCGCGGCGGCCAGCGGGCCCCCCGCGGGCCGCCTTGACCCCCCCGCGCGCGGCCCGCACCTTTGCCGGATGGCCACCGATTCCCCGGAAGCCGCCGACGTCCTCGCCACGCGGGTCGAAGAGCTGGAGCGGGAGCGCGACCGGCTGCTGACGATCATCGAGATCCTGCAGGAGATCTCGGGCACCCTGCACTTCACCGACATCCTGCAGTCCATCGCCCGCCGGCTGGGCGAGACGTTCGGCCTCGACCGCGCCTCCATCCTCCTCGCCGACCGCGGGGGGAAGACAGCGCGCCTCGTCGCCTCGTACGAGGACCCGAGCATCCGCAACCTGGTCGTGGACCTGGCGCGCTACCCGGAGATCCGCCGGGCGTTGGACACGGGCGAGACGGTCTTCATCCCCGACGCCTCCGCGGAGCCGGAGCTGGTGCGGGCCAAGGGGGCGCTCGCCCGCCGCAAGGCGCGCTCGATCACCGTGGTACCGCTCAAGCACAAGGGCGCCGCGATCGGCGCCATCTTCCTCCGGACCTACCAGGGCGGCGCGCCGTTCAGCGAGGCGGACGTCCGCTTCACGCAGCTCATCGCCGACCTCACCGCGCGCGCCCTGCGCAACGCGCACCGCTACGAGCAGCTCTCCCGCAAGACCGAGAAGCTGGGCGAGTCGGTGGACCATCTCCAGCGCGAGCGGCTGGTGATGCTCGGCTTCCTGCAGCGCCTCCTGGGCGCCTTCACGGCGCGCGACACCGAGGGGGAGGAGTCCCTCTCCCAGACCTCGGCACAGGAGCTGGAGCGGCTGGTGGGCGTCACGCTGGCGGTCATCGCCGAAGAGGCCAAGGGATAGATGGCCGGGCCGGCCGCGCGGGCCGCGGAGCTGCGCCGCATCCTGGGCCGCGCGATCCACGCGTACTACGTGCTCGATGCGCCGGAGATGTCCGACGCCGAGTACGACCGGCTGTTCCGCGAGCTGCAGGCGCTCGAGGCGGGGCACCCCGACCTCCGCACGGCCGACTCCCCGACGCAGCGCGTCGGCGCCGAGCCGGCCGCCCAGCTCGCCAAGCACCGCCACCTCGCCCCGATGCTCTCCCTCGCCAACGCCTTCAGCGACGAGGAGCTCGCGGCGTGGGAGGACCGGAACGCCCGCATCATCCCCACCGTCCGCGCGGCCGGCTACACCGTCGAGGTCAAGATCGACGGCGCCGGCGTCTGCCTCACGTACGAGGGGGGCGTGCTCGTGACGGGCACTACGCGCGGCAACGGGGTGACGGGGGAAGAGGTCACGGCGAACCTCCGCACCATCCCCGACGTCCCCCTGCGCCTCACCGGCTCGGGGTGGCCGGCGCTCCTCGAAATCCGCGGCGAGGTCTACTTCCCCAAGGCGGGCTTCGCGGCGCTGAACCGGCGGCGGGAGGTGGCCGGGGAGCCCCTCTTCGCGAATCCGCGCAACGCGGCGGCGGGGAGCCTGCGGCAGCTCGATTCGCGGATCACCCGCGAGCGGGGGCTCCGGTTCTTCGCCTTCGCCATCGAGGCCGCGGGCGCGCGGCTCCCCTTCCGGACCCAGGCGGAACTGCTCGACGGCCTCGAGGCGTGGGGGTTCCGCGTCGCGCCGCCCCGCCGCCGCGTCCAGGACCTGGCCGAGGCGCAGGCGGTCACCGCGGCGCTGGGGGAGCGGCTCGAGTCCCTCCCCTTCGGCGCCGACGGCGCGGTGGTGAAAGTGGACGATCTCCGGCTCCACGAAGAGCTGGGCGTCGTCGGCGACCGCGAGCCCCGCTGGGCCATCGCCCGGAAGTTCGCCCCCGAGGTGGCCGTCACCCGCCTCCTCGCCATCCAGGTGAACGTCGGCCGCACCGGCGCCCTCAATCCCTACGCGGAGCTGGAGCCGGTGGAGATCGGCGGCGTCACCGTCTCGAGCGCCACCCTCCACAACGCCGACCTGATCGCTGCGAAGGACATCCGCGTCGGCGACTGGGTCGAGGTGACGCGCGCCGGGGAGGTCATCCCCCAGGTGCTGGGGCCGGTGCGCGAGCGGCGCACGGGGGACGAAGAGACGTTCCGGATGCCGGCGGCGTGCCCGCAGTGCGGCTCGCCCGTGGACGCGCCCCCCGACGAGGTGATGACGTACTGCCCCAACGTCTCGTGCCCGGGGCGGGTGCTCGAGGGCATCGTCCACTTCGCCTCGCGCGGGGCGATGGAGATCCGCGGCCTCGGGTACGAGCGGGTGGAGAAGCTCATCGAGGCGAAGCTGATCGCCGACGTCGCGGACCTGTACGAACTCGAGGCGTCCCCGCTCGAGGAGATCGAGGGGTTCGCGGAGAAGTCGGCGCAGCAGCTCGTGGACGCCATCGCCGCGTCGAAGCAGCAGCCCCTCGCGACGCTCCTCTTCGCGCTCGGCATCCGGCACGTGGGCGAAGGGATCGCGCAGATCCTCGCGCGCCGCTTCGGGACGATGGATGCCCTGATGGCGGCGGCGGAGGAGGAGATCGGCGAGGTGCGCGGCGTGGGACCCGCCATCGCCGAGGCGGTGGCGGCGTTCTTCAAGGAGAAGCGCAACCACAAGCTCGTGCTGCGGCTCAGGAAGGCCGGGCTGCGGATGGACGAGCCGGTGACGGCGTCGGGAGAAGGGCCGCTCGCGGGGGGCGTGTTCGTCCTCACGGGGACCCTCCCCACGCTGAGCCGCGCCGAGGCCACCACGCGGATCGAGGGGGCGGGGGGCGCGGTGACGGGCTCCATCTCGAAGAAGACGACCGCCGTCGTCGCCGGCGACGACCCCGGCGGGAAGCTGGACAAGGCGAAACAGCTCGGCGTCGCCGTGTGGGACGAGGCCGAGCTTCTGCGGAGGCTCGGGGCATGAACACCCGCGTCCCTGTCGTCGCTCTCCTCGCCCTCGTGGCGGTCCTCGTGCCCGGCGCGGCGACGGCGCAGCAGGCGCCGCCGCGCCACAGCCTCTGGATCGGCTTCGGCCTCGGCGGCGGCCGGGTGGAGCACTGGTCCGACCAGTCCGCCGCGGTGAGCCGGACCACCGTGACCGCCTCCCTCCGGGGCGGGCTCACCGTCACGCCGGCGCTCCGCCTCGGCCTCGAGATCAACGGTTGGGGGCTCGAGACGTCGAACCCCAACGACCCGGCGCGGGGCGTGACGGTCAACGAGACGCTCGTCATCGCCCAGGTCTACCCGTGGCCCGCGAAGGGCTGGTACCTGAAGGGCGGCCTCGGGTGGGGCGGCTACCACAGCAACCACGCGAACGACTGGGGGAGCCGCGCCTTCGGCGCCATCGCGCTCGGCGCGGGCTACGAGCTGCGCCTCGGCCGCAACGTGAGGGCCACCCTGGCCGCCGACCTGGCCCGGGGCCCCCTCGGGAGCGTGGACAACCTCGTCACCACGAGCACCGGCCGGCGCTTCCGCGGCTGGGATCTCATCCTCGGGATCCAGTATCACTGAGCCGCTCCCGCTGACGGCTCGGCGCGCGATCGGGTCCCTCGCGGCGGCCCTGCTCCCGCTCCTCGTCACGTCGTGCGGGCGGTGGGTCGTCCCGGCGCGCGTGGTGGGCACGTGGTCGGGCCCGGCGCGCGTGGCGGTGCGCATCCCCCAGGAGAGCGGCCCCGCCCGCTTCGCGAGCGACACTGTGCCGGTCATCCTCACGGTCCGCGCGGACGGGAGCGTGGAGGGACGGGTCGGCGAAGCCTCGCTGGTGGAGGCGTACGTGCTCCAGAACCGCGGGTGGATCGGGAGGGCGATCCACCTTGCGACCGACTTCCGCCTCGAGGGCCGGCTCCGGGGCGCCGTCTTCCCCGAGGACCGCCACCCCACACAGGACGTCCGCGCCCCCTTCGACGTGGCCGGCGACACCCTCGCGGGGTCCCTCTTCCAGGTGAGCGGCATCGGCGTGTACCCGATGGCCGCGCTGCGGCTCCGACGGGAATGACCGGCGCTCTCTTGCGGCCCCTCCGCGCTGGCCCCTAGGTTTGGGGCCATGACCGACACCCCGCTCCAGTCCCCGGCGCTCGTCTCCCTGTCGCCGGCCGCTCTGCACCGGCTCCGCGACACCGCGGGAGCGCAGGTCCTCCAGGAGGCGGGGTACGCCGCCGGGGAGGGCGCCTACCGCGCCTTCGCCGCGTGGCTCCCGGGCGTCGCCGGGGTGGAAGATCCGGGCGAACTGGCGGCCGCGCGCGTCGCCGAGATGCTCTCGCGCTTCCTCTCCTCGCTGGGCTGGGGCGGCGTGACCGTCTCGCAGCTCGCCGGCGCGGTCGTGTCCATCGACTCGCCGGACTGGTCCGAGGCCCAGCCGGGCGCCGGGCTGCAGTACCCCTCGTGCGCCTTCACGTCGGGCCTCCTCGCCGACTTCATGAGCCGCCTCGGCGACGCACCGCTCGCGGTGATGGAGGTCGAGTGCCGCTCGCGCGGCGAAGGCCGGTGCCGCTGGCTCGTGGGCGCTCCCGAGTCCCTCACGGCGCTGTACGAGCACATGGCCCAGGGCGCGGACTACCTGACGGTCCTCGGCGGAACGGCATAGCCCCGCCGTTCCCGCCCACCGGAGCTTCACCCCGCATCCAAGGCGTTCCCCGATGACCCGCAGCGGATGGCTGTGGACCCTCGCCGTCGTCGTCACCGTGTTCGCGCTCGCCTGGCAGCGGATGACCGGCCCCACCTACCCGCTCCGCGGACACGTCGTCCTCGGCGGGCAGCGCATCGCCCTCAAGCTGCTGCGCTCGCACGGCGGTGCCGCCGACCAGCCGGTCCGCATCGTGGCCCCCGACACCGCGGTGCGCGGCAGCGTCCAGTGGCGGCGGTTCCCCTCCGCGGATGCGTGGGACACGCTCCCCCTGGTGCGCGCGGGCGACACCCTGGCCGCGGCCCTGCCCCACCAACCCAGGGCCGGGAAGCTCGCCTATCAGCTGCGCCTGGCGCGCGGCGGCGAGCGCGTCGTCTTCCCCGCCGAGCCGGCCATCACCCGGTTCAAGGGGGACATCTCTCCGTATGTGATCATCCCGCACCTGCTGTGCATGTTCGGGGGATTGCTGCTGCTGATGCGCGCCGGCGCCGGCGCGCTGGCGCGGGAGGCGCGATACCCCACCTGGGCGCGGCGGGGCGTGCTCCTCTTCCTGCTGGGCGGGTTCGTCTTCGGGCCGTGGATGCAGCACCAGGCCTTCGGCGACTGGTGGACCGGCATCCCCTTCGGCTGGGACCTGACGGACAACAAGACGCTGATCGCGCTGGTGGCGTGGCTGGTCGCGCTGTGGCGGCTGCGGGGCGGGAGGGAGGCGCGGGGTCCGGTGCTGGCCGCCGCGCTCGTCACGTTGGTGGTCTTCCTCGTGCCGCACAGCCTCTTCGGATCGCAGATCGACTGGACGAAGGCGGGCGGGCCGGCGTCGTAGCGGCTAGCGCCTCGCCACGCTGACGGCGTCGAGCACGATCGGGGGCACCAGGCGGCTGCCCCCGATCCATTTCCCCTCCCGGCCCACCATCCGGATCCGCTTCAGGAGCTCGAAGGCGTTCCCCGCGACCGCCGCGTCCTTCACGCGCCCGGTGATCTCGCCGCCGTCCACGCGGTAGGCGAGCGCCACGGGATGGCTGAAGGCGCCGCTGATGACGTTCCCCTGGCCGACGCCGATGAGGTCCTCGACCACCAGGCCCTGCCCCACCGCGCCCAGCAGCGCCGCCTCGTCGGCATCGCCCAGGCGCAGCGCGAGGTTGGAGAACGCGATCACGGGCTTCCCGAAGGTGCCGCGGCGGCCGTGGCCCGTGGACGCGGTGCCCGCCCGCGCCGCCGTTTCGAGGTCGTAGATGAAGCGGCGTACCACGCCCTGCTCGATCAGGGGGAGGCGGCGCGAGGGCACCCCCTCGTCGTCGGCGGGGCGGCTCGCCGTCCGCCCGGGGTGGAGCGGGTCGTCCACCAGGTCGAGCGTGGCGTCGAACGCGGGCTCCCCCACCTTGTCGCCGAGGGGGGAGATGCCCTGGAGCACCGTCTTCCCGGAGAGCGCCTGGCGCAGGGGGAGGAAGAGGCACTCCGACCCCGAGGGCGTGAAGAGCACCGGCAGCTTCCCCTCCGGCGGCTCGACGACGCGCTCGCCGCGCTTCATCCGCGTCACGATGCGCGCCACGGCCGCGTCGAGCTCGACGCCGGCCGGCACCGTCATCGCGGTGACGTCGTCGTACGCCATGAGGACGTCGTCGCCCTTCACCCGCGTCACGTCGGCGCTCACCGCGACGGCCGTGCTGCGGTAGGCGAAGATCTGGCCCGCGGTGTTCGCGAAGGTCGTCTCCTCGACGTAACGGTCCACGGAGGCGCTGACCTGCCAGCCGTCGCGCGCGAGCTGGTCCACCATGCGCCGGCCGAGGGCGGCGAGCGTCGCGACGTCGAGGCCGGCGACGGTGTCGTCGAAGGTGCGGACCGGGTCGCGGCGCGTCGCGGCGGGCCACGCGAGCGCGCACGCCTCCCCTTCCGAGGCGCTGGCGAGCGCGCGCGCCACCACGTCGTCGAGCGCGCGGATCCCGGACAGGTCCGTGGTGCCGGCGAAGCCGACGCGGCCGCCGGTCACGAGCCGGAGGTTGAGCCCCGTCTCCTGCCGCAGCGCGCTCTCCTTGAGGCGCCCCGTCTCGAAGCGGAGGGTGAGCTGCGACTCGCTGCGGATGAGGGCGTCGGCGCCTTCGGCGCGGCGGCCGATGCGGTCGAAGACGTGGTCGAGCGCGATCCTCACGCCGCCACCTCGCCGCCGACCAGCAACTCCCGGAACCGGACGTGCGGCGCGCCTTCCGTCACCGGGAGGGGGAACTGGCCCCCCTTGCCGCAGCCGCCACCCATCTGGTTCCACTGGAAGTCGCCGGCGAGCGCGTCGATGGCGGCGAGGGACTGGAAGAGGTTCCCCGCCAGCGTGACGTCCTTCACCAGCTCCGCCAGCTTCCCGCCGCGGATCATGTAGCCGTGCGCCGCCGTGAAGGAGAAGTTCTCCAGATAGGTCTGCCCGCCGACGGCGTCCACGGCGTAGACGCCGAGGGGGATGTCGCGGACCAGGTCGTCGAGGGTCCCGCTCCCCCCCTCGATGTAGGTATTGGTCATCCGCACGATCGGCGGGTGCCGGAAGTCGATGGCGCGTGCGTTCCCCGTCGGCGCCTCGCCCATCGCCGCCGCCGTCTCGCGGGAGTGCAGCCGTCCCACGAGGACCCCGTGGTCCACCAGCGGGGTGCGCTGGGTCGGCGTGCCCTCGTCGTCGTACGGGAGGGTGCCGCGGAGCCCCGCCGCGCTCCCGTCGTCGCCGATGTTGACGAGCTCGCTCCCGAACCGCCGGCCGAGCGTCATCATCGCGCGGGCCTCGGGGTTCTCGTACACGAAGTCGGCCTCGGACAGATGCCCGAACGCCTCGTGCACGAATACCCCCGCCAGCCGCGGGTCGAGGACCACCGGCAGGGTGCCCCCCTCCACCGTGGGCGCGGCGAGGAGCGCGAGGGCGCGCTCGGCCGCGGCGCGGAACATCCCCTCCCGGTCCTGGACGCTGCGCCACCCGTGGCGGAGCCCCAGCGACTCGAGGGACCGCTCGATGGTGTCCCCGTCCCGCGCGGTGGCCTGCGCCGAGAGGCCGATCTCGGGCCGCACCTCGTAGAGCCAGCTGCCCTCGCTGTTGGCGAAGGCCCATTCCGTCCAGTTGTCGAAGTAGGAGGCGCCCGTGTCGGCGATCTTCGGCGAGACGGCGAGCATCAGGCCGTTGAGGTGCTCCAGCAGGCGGCGCTTCTCCCCGAGGGGGACCTCGCGCGGATCGCCGTCCACGGCGGGGACCGAGACGTCCTCGCGCCGCGGCATCTCCGCGAGCCGCACCGGCCGTTCGAGATGGATGGCCCGCGACATCTCCTCCGCCGCCGCGAGCATCGCCGGGATGCCGTCGAGCGCCGTGAACGACGCGACCCCCCACCCGTGCCCGCGGGAGAGGACCCGCACGCACCCGCCCCCGTCCACGCTCTCCCCCGCGCCCTCGAGCCGCGCCCCCCGGAACGCCACGCGCGTCGACCGGGTGTGCTCGACGCGGACCTCCGCGTAGTCGGCCCGGGAGCCCTTGAGCGCCTCCGCGAGCCGGTCACGCAGGTCGGAGGGCAGCATCAGCGGCGCTTCGCCTTCGGCGTCGCCGCCTTGCGCTTCGGCGCCGCCGGCGCACGCGGCGGTTTGTCAGGCTTCGCCGCCGCCTCGGTGCGTGGGTGCGTCGGTGTGTCGGTGCGCTGGTGCTCCGCGCCGCCGGTCATGCCGGCCGCGCCGAGGGCCACGGCGTAGTCGGGGCGCACCACCAGTTCGCCGTCCTGGATGATCCAGCGGTCCCACGGGAGGATGATGAAGTCGGGCGTCTGGAGCGCCCAGTAGTCGGGGCGGAAGCTCGCCGTGCGGAAGGAGACGGCGGTGCGCACCTCGGTCGCGCCCTCCTCGCGCATCACCGAAGCCGCGAGGCGCATCGTGTCGCCGCTGTCGCAGGTCTCGTCCACCAGGAGCACCCGATGCCCCTTGGGGCTGAGTGACGGCCGCGAAACGAGGGCTGGCGCCTCCCCCTCCCGGCGCCGCGTCAGCGCCACCGAGGCGAAGTCCACCCGCAGGATCGCCGCGATGACGGCCCCCGGGATGACCCCCGCGTTGGCGATCCCGACGACGAGGTCGGGCGCGTAGTCGCGCCAGACCTTCAGGGCGAGGCCGCGGCACAGCTCGCCGAAGAACGGCCAGTCCACTTCCATCACGCCGCGGGTCTTGGAGTCCTGCGGGGCGCGCGCCATCGGTGCCTCCTGGGGTGCGGGAACGTAGCCCCGCGCCCTCCCGCCGCGCAACGGCGCCCGACGCAATCCCGAGCCACCTGTTCAAAGTGGCGTAGGTCGGCTATTGCCAAGGGGTTGGACGATTAGTATCTTGCCTGTCCATGGGCATCTTCCGACGCCTCTTCGGCGGCGCACTCGCCGACGGCGAGCCCCCAAAGCCGCAACGACTGGACTACCTGAACGAGGCGTTGGCCCTGGAGCGTCAGGGCGACTACGACGCCGCGATCACGTCGTACCGGCTGGCGCTGCGCGACCATCCGAACGATCCGCGGATCCTGCAGAACCTCGCGATCGCCTTGAGCCGCACCGGCCAGGCGGACGACGCGGTGCGCCAGTACCGGAGGGCGCTCGAAGCGGACCCGACGCTGGCGGGGGCGCACTACGGCCTCGGGTTCCTCCTCCTCAAGCGCGGGGACGCGGCGGGGGCGGAGCAGCACCTCAAGGCGTTCCTGGGCAATCCGCCGAGGGGCGTGGACGCACAGCGCTGGGTCGAGCACGCCGAGCGGGCGCTCAGCGCGCTCGCGAGCGAGCTTTCCACGCCGCCGCCGGCGAAGCTGGGGGGCGCCTGACGGTCCGCCGCGCCGCGGGCCTCGCGGCGTGGTCCCTCGCGCTCCTCGCCCCGGCCTGCACCAACCTCACCACCGACCTCACCGTCCCCGTCGCGATCGAGATCGAGACGCCGGCGTCACCGTCGGTGGAGGAGGGCGACACCCTGCGCCTCGTGGTCCGGGTCTTCGACCGCGGGGGCGACAGCATCCCCGGCGCCGCCGTCCGGCTGGTGGTGCTCGACACCCTCCTCCTCGCCGTGGACAGCGCCGACCAGGCGGTCGTGGGCCGCAAGCCGGGGGCGGGCGCGCGCGTCGTGGCGATCTCGGGGGTCCTCCAGTCGGACCCGCTCGCCGTAGCGGTCCTGGCCATCGCGGACAGCGTGGGGCCGTCGGGGGCGACGGTGGATACACTCGCCACGACCGACTCGGCCTCGGCGCCGCTCACGGTGGGGCTCTACGATCTCCACAGCGCGCCGGGCACACCGACGCCACTCGGCGGCCGCCGCATCTCGTACGCCATCGTGCTGCCGCTGTTCGCCAGTCGCGACTCCGCCACCGCGGTCCTCGGCAACGATTCGTTGACCGCGACGGCCCTGACCGCCTCCACCGGCCTCGCCGCGATGACCGTCAAGCGGAAGGGCGCGACGCAGCCGGATTCGGTCGTGGTCGAGGCCACGGCCCGCCGGGCCTCCGGCGCCGTCGTCCCGGGCTCGCCCGTGCGATTCGTCGTCCGGTTCCCGTAGTCCCACCCGAGGAGCAGCCGTGCCCTCCGCCATCCCGCGCGGAACCCTGACCCAGATGTTCTTCGAGACCGTCGAGCGGTACGGGTACAAGGACGCCTGCTTCCGCTGCAAGGCGGGGGGCGCCTGGCACACCCTCACCCATGCCGAGGTCCTCCAGCGGGTGGTGAGGACGGGGCTCGCCCTCCAGCGCCTCGGGGTGCGGCGGGGCGACCGGGTGGCGATCCTCTCGGAGAACCGGCCGGGGTGGGCGGTCGCGGACTTCGCGTGCCTATGCATCGGCGCGACGAACGTGCCGGTCTACCCCACGCTCCCGCCGAACCAGATCCGCTACATCCTCCGCGACTCCGGCGCCCGCGCGATCTTCGCGTCCTCCGCGCCGCAGACCGCGAAGATCCGCGAGATCCGCGGCGAGCTGCCGGAGCTGAAGCACGTGATCGCGATGGACCGCGACGCCACCGGGGACGGCGTGATCGGCCTCTGGGACCTGTACGCCCTGGGCGCGCAGGCGGAGGCGGCGGGAGAAGGGGCGGACTTCCGCTCCGTCGCCCTGGCGACGCAACCCGACGACGTGGCCACGATCATCTACACCTCGGGGACGACGGGCGACCCCAAGGGCGTGATGCTGACCCACGACAACATCTGGTTCAACGTCAAGTCGGCGCTGCGGCACTTCGACCTCGGGCCGACCGACGTCACGCTCTCGTTCCTCCCCCTCTCGCACATCCTCGAGCGGATGGCGGGGCACTACGGGTTCTTCTGCGTCGGGGCGACGATCAACTACGCCGAGAGCATCGACACCATCCCGCAGAACCTCGTCGAGGTGCGGCCCACTCTCGTCACGTCGGTGCCGCGGCTCTACGAGAAGATGTACGCCCGGGCCCACGAGAACGCCCTCGCCGGGAACTTCCTCAAGAAGCGGCTCTTCCACTGGGCGAAGGGCGTCGGGAACCGCTGGGCCGACGACGTGATCGAGCGTCGCCGCCCGCCGCTGGCGGTGCGGGCCCAGTACGCCCTCGCCAGCCGGCTCGTCTTCTCCAAGATCCGCGCGCGCACCGGCGGGAGGCTGCGCTACTTCGTCTCCGGCGGCGCGCCCCTCTCCCCCGACGTGGCGCGGTTCTTCTTCGCGGCGGGGCTGCCGATCTACGAGGGGTACGGCCTCACCGAGACGTCGCCGGTCATCGCCTTGGCGCACCCCGGGCAGATGCGCCTGGGCACCGTCGGCAAGGCGATCGACGAGGTGGAGGTGCATATCGCCGACGACGGGGAGATCCTGACGCGGGGCCGCCACGTGATGGCCGGGTACTTCAACCTCCCCGACGCGACGCACGACGTGCTCGGCGCCGACGGATGGTTCCGCACCGGCGACATCGGGGAGATGGACGGCGACGGCTACCTGCGGATCACCGACCGGAAGAAGGACCTCATCGTCACGGCGGGGGGGAAGAACGTCGCGCCGCAACCGATCGAGGGGCGCGCGAAGACGAGCAAGTTCGTGGCCAACGCGGTGATGCTGGGGGACAAGCGCCCCTTCTGCGTCATGCTGGTGGTGCCGCAGTTCGAGCAGCTGGAGCGCTGGGCCAACCACCGCAACCTCGTGTACGCCGACCGCGACGGCCTCATCCGGCACACCGACGTCCAGGCGAAGATCGAGCGGGAGGTGTTCCGGCACCTGGACGGGCTGGCGCGCTACGAGATGCCGAAGAAGGTCCTGCTCCTCGAACACGACTTCACGATCGAATCGGGGGACCTGACGCCGACGCTGAAGGTGCGGCGCCGGCTGGTGGAGAAGAAGTACCAGCGGAAGATCGACGCCCTCTATGCCGAGGGGACCGCCGCCCCGGTGGACTAGCGGCTCACGCCTTCTCGCCGACGAAGACGCCGGCGCCGCGCGCCAGCTCGGAGATCCCGTCCGGGCTGGCGCGCTCGTCTTCGATGACGACGCGGAGGCCGCGGAGGAGGACCCGCGCGGCCTCGGCGGGCCACGGCCCTCCGGTGCAACCAGCGCCGAGGACCACGGCACGGACCTGCGCGGCCTTCACGGGGATGCGATCGGGGCAGGAGACGTAGGAGCAGTCGGGGGAGCGCGCCGCGTCCCGGGGCGCGTTGACCACGACGTGGTGCACGTCGGGGAGGAGGGCGGTGAGCGCCGGGGCGAGCCGGCCCGCCCCGCCCGCGAGGACGACGTAGCCCCCGGGGCCGCGGAGGTCGAGGAAGGTGGCGAGGGCGTCGGCGGTGAGCGCTCCCGCGGCGGCGCCGTCGAGCTCGGGGCGGCGGTGCGTCGGTGCGTCGGTGCGCTCGGTGAGGTCCAGCTCGCCCTCCCGGATCGGGAATTCGGCGAGGCAGACCGGGCAGCCAACCACGCCGGCGAGCACATGCCGCCCCTCGCTCCGGTGCGCGACGCACACCACGAACGACTCCTCGTGGTCGCGCGGGCAGCGGAGGATCTCGGTCAGCTCCAGCAGCACCTAGGGCCGGAACTCCACCCAGGTCAGCTTTCCCGCCTCGACGCGGACGCGCCGGAAGACCTTCCGCCCGTCGATCTCGGTGCCGAGGACGTACTCCCCCGGGGGCACGTCGGAGACGGCGAAGTGCTCCTGGTAGTCGGGGGTACCGCGATTGTGGGCGCCGTACGTCTCGGCGAACGAGAAGGGCGTCTCCTGCGGCTCCGGCTTCACGAGACCGTAGACGCGCGCCTGCTGCACCGGCTGTCCGCGGGCGTCCCACACCTGCCCGGCGACGATGCCCGTCCCCGGCAGCGGCTCGATCCACAACTCGGGATTGGTGGTGTACGGCGGATAGCGGTTGTCGCCGACGATGGCGCCCACCGAGTCGGTCGGGGCGGCGTGCACCTCGAAGTGCAGGTGGTCGTTCGTGGCACGGCCGGTCGCGCCGACGAGCGAGATCGCCTGGCCGCGCTGCACGCGCTGCCCCACGCTCACGAGCAGCCGCGAGTTGTGGAAGTAGACGCTGTAGATGCGCCGCGGCCGGGCCTCGCCCGGCACCTGGAGGGTGGTGTCGTGGCGGATCACCACGACGAGGGCGCCCTGCTCCGCGGGCCCGGCGTGCACCACCACGCCGCCGTCGACGGCGTGCACCGGCGTGCCGACGGGGTCGTTGAACTCCACGCCCTGGTGCTGCTGGAAGAAGCCACCCATCGTCGAGCCGTAGCGGTAGGTCTGGTCGATGAAGGGCTGGTCGGTGAGGATGATCGGCCGCGCGAACCAGTTGTGGTGCGGCGTCTCGGGGGCGCGGACGCCCGTCGTGTCGCCGGAAGCGAGGCAGGCCGCCGGTTGCGCGCCGAGGAAGCCGCAGGCGGTGCCGAAGAGGGTGTCGCCGCTGTTCGAGGCGGGCGAAGGCGGCAGCACGGCGTAGACGTCGCGCGCGCGGGCGGTGGCGCCGCCGAGGATCGCGAAGCCCTGCCGTTCCAGCTTGAGGGCGCCCGACGCGGTCGCGCCGGCGCACAGGCCGTCCTCGCACCCGGCGAGGGCACGCACGGCGCGGCCTTCGGGGGGCGCGTTCCGCATCAGCGCGTTCATGCACTGCCAGCGCGCGTCCTCCTGACGCCGCTTGGGCCGCAAGCCGCCGCCGCACCGCTCGCCCCCGAAGACGACGGGGACGACCGCCGCCGACTTGTCCACCATGAAGATCGCGCGGATCCGCGCGCCGAAGGCCGGCACGGGCTGCGGGTCCATCCGCTCGTAGCGGCCGCCGGCGCGCCACTGGCCCACGCCCCGCAGCGTCGCGACCCACAGGCCGCCGTCTCGCGCCGGCGTCGCGGCGAGGACGTAGCGGCTGGGCAGCGCGCCCGACCCGCTGTCGGTGACGGCGTTCCAGGTCTCGCCGAGATCGCCGCTGTAGCGGATGCCGTCGGCGGTGGCGATGAACGCCGTATCGTGCGCGACGACGATGCCGTTCGGCGCCACGTACTGCCACTTGGGCCCGAGCTGCCGGAACTGCCAGTTGCGCCAGGTGTGGCCGCCGTCGCGCGAGACGCCCCAGCCGTTCCCGACGGTGCCGTACCACACCGTGCCGCCGCTCCCGAAGGCGAAGGCGTGGACGAAATCCATCGAGATGCTGTGCGCGCTGGTGTCGCTCATCTGGTGCTCCCACGCGCGGGCACCGGGCCGCAGCACGAAGATCCCCTGGCCGTACGTGCCGACCCACAGCGCGCCGTCGGGCCCCCGCGCGAGGGCGAGGATATGCACGCCCCATCCCGACGAGTCGGGGAGGGGCGGCAGGTGCGGGGCCTGCGCGTGCGCCACGACGGAGGAGGCGGCGAGGAGCAGCAGGAGGAGGGCGACACGGACGGGATGCCGGTTCATCAGGGTCTCGGTTCGATGTGCAGTTCGGGGATGACGACGTGGTCGGGGCGGGTAGCGAGGAAGAGCACCGCCTCGGCGATGTCCTCGGGCCGCAGCATGGCGGCACGCTTGAGGAAGCCGGGCCGCGTATCGGGGTCCACCGGGTCCCAGATCGCGGTGTCCACCGGGCCGGGCGAGACGAGCGTGGCGCGCACGCCGGTGCCCTTCAGCTCGCGCGCCAGGGCGCCGTGGAGGCCGCGCAGGCCGTGCTTCGCCGCGACGTAGGCGGCGTTGCCGGGGAGGGGGAGGTGGTCCGCCACGGAGCCGATGACGATCACGAGCCCGCGTCCCCGGGCGACCATCGGCGGGACGAAGGCGCGCAAGACGAGGAAGGGGCCGGTGAGGTTGCCGGCCACCTGTCCGGCGAACTCCTCGGGAGTGGTCTCGACGAGGGAACGGAGCAGGAAGGCACCGGCGATGTGGACCAGCAGGTCGGGCGCGCCGACGGTGCCCGCGACGCGCGCCGCGGCGGCGGCGACCTGCTCGGGGTCGGCGAGGTCGCAGCGGATGTCGGTGCGCCGCTCCGCCTCGCCGTCGGCGAGGCTCCGCGCCAGCCGCACCACGTGCGCGCCCGCCGCCATCAGCTCCTCGGCGACGGCCAGCCCGATGCCGCGCGAGGCGCCGGCCACCACCGCCGTCCGCCCGAAGAGGGGCGGCGCGCTCACGCCCGTGGGACCCTCACCGCAGCCCCCAGGCGCTCTGCACCAGGCGCAGGAACTCGTCGCGGGTCTGCTTCTCCGACCGGAAGATGCCGCGCAACGAGGAGGTGATGGTCTTGGAGTGCTGCTTCTCGACGCCCCGCATCATCATGCAGAGGTGGTATGCCTCGATCACGACCCCCACGCCCTGCGGCTGGAGCGTGTGCTGGAGGGCGTCGGCGATCTGGTCGGTGAGGCGTTCCTGCACCTGGAGCCGCCGCGCGAAGACCTCGACCACCCGCGCCAGCTTCGAGAGCCCCACGATCTTCCCGTTCGGGATGTACGCGACGTGCGCCTTCCCGAAGAAGGGGAGCATGTGGTGCTCGCACATCGAGTAGAGGTCGATGTCGCGCACCAGCACCATCCCGTCGTGCGCCTCCTCGAACATCGCGTCGCGGAGCAGCTTGTCGGGGTCGAGATGGTAGCCGCGCGTCAGCCAGTGCATCGCCGCCGAGACCCGCTGCGGCGTCTTCTTGAGGCCGTCGCGCCCCGGGTCCTCGCCGAGATGGCGCAGCATCTCTTCCACCAGCAGTTCGAAGGGCGCCCCTCTGAGCTCCGGCACGTCAGCCTCCCGTGTACTCGACGACGTTGCGGTCCGTCTCCCACAGCACGATCCGGACCAGCCGCCCCACCGGGATGACCGGCGCCAGCCAGCGCCAGCACTGCACGACGATGTTCTCGGCGGTGGGGTTCGTCGCCGCGAACTCCGGGACGTCGAGGTTGAGGTTCTTGTGATCCATCCGGCGGAGGACGTGCGCCTCGATGAGGTCCTTGAGGGTCTTGATGTCCACCACGTAGCCGGTCGCGGGATCCACGCCGCCGGACACGGAGACGTCGATGTCGTAATTGTGCCCGTGGTAATTCGGGTTCGCGCACGGCCCGAAGACCCGCGCGTTCTCCGCATCCGACCAGGCGGGGTTGTAGAGGCGGTGCGCGGCGTTGAAGTGCTCGCGCCGCGTCACGACGACCGTGGGACTCATCGGTCTCCAGAATGAGGGGCAGCGGCCCGCGCTAGAGAGAAAACCCCTCGCGACGGGCGCGTCAAGGAGCGAGAGAGACCAGACGCCAGGACGCCAAGGGGCTCAACAGGAGCCAGACGCCAAGACGCCAAGGGGCCAGGGAACGGCGCCCCCGCGCGCGGGCCACACGACAGGCGAAGCAAAAAAAGCCCCGGGCCGAAGCCCGGGGCCGACAACGGGAGCAGGAAGGATTATTGAAGCCCGATATGATGTCTGGCCCGCGCGCTGGTTTCCGCCTTCCCCCCGAAGAGGGCCTGACGTAGACCCGCGTATATGGGACCGTACCGGACCTGTTGGCTCAATAATTAGTCTCCCCACTCCCTGTTCCAATATCCGACGCCATAATAGGATTCGGCGGGGGGCGACGTCAATACGGAAGTGACGGCCCCTTCCCGGAGGGCACTTGACACTGTCACGGGATGCCCGCTACAGGTGACAGTCAGAGGGGCTTCAGTCCAGACGCCTAGACGCCAAAGGAGGCAGCGCGGATGCGATACCGGCAGCTCGGGCGCACCGGCATCACGGTCTCGGAGATCGGCTACGGCGCCTGGGGCATCGGCGGCGCGATGTGGCAGGGGGGCGACGACGACGCCGCCGTCACCGCGCTGGGAGCGGCGCTGGACGCGGGATGCACCTTCATCGACACCGCGCTCGCCTACGGGAACGGCCACAGCGAGCGCCTCGTCGCCACGGTGCTGGCGGGGCGGAAGGAGCCGGTGGCCGTCGCTTCGAAGATCCCGCCCAAGAACCAGGTCTGGCCCGCGAAGCCCGGCACGCCCCTCGCCGCGGCCTTCCCGGCGGACTGGGTCAAGAAGTGCGCGGAGCGCTCCGCCGCCAACCTCGGCCGCCCGGTGGACCTCCTCCAGCTCCACGTGTGGCGCGACGAGTGGCTCCAGGCGCCCGAGTGGCGCCAGGTGGAGAAGACGCTCGAGCTCCTGATCGCCTCCGGCGAGTTGCGCCACGTGGGGATCTCGATCAACGATCACGACCCGGGGACGGCGCTCGAGGCGGTGCGCCAGGTGGACCTCTTCTCCGTGGTCCAGGTGATCTACAATGTCTTCGACCAGTCGCCGGAGGCGGCGCTGCTCCCCGCGTGCCGCGAGCGGAAGATCGGCGTCATCGCGCGCGTGCCCTTCGACGAGGGGGGACTGACCGGGAAGATCGTTCCGGGCGTCACCTTCCCCCCCGACGACTGGCGCCACCGCTACTTCCAGGGCGACCGCCCCGCGCAGGTGGCGGCGCGGGTCGCGAAGCTGCAGCCGGTGCTGCTCCGTGAGGCGAAGACGCTGCCCGAGGGCGCGCTCCGCTTCTGCCTCAGCCACCCCGACGTGAGCACGGTCATCCCGGGGATGCGGACGACGGAGCACGCGAAGGCGAACTGCGCGGTGTCGGACGGACGTGTGCTCTCGGCGGGGCTGCTGCAGGAGCTGAAGGCCCACGCGTGGGAGCGGAATTTCTACGACTGAGGTGAGGGGGTACGACGTGAGAGGTCCGAGGTGACGGGGGACGCGCGCGAGCTGCCGCCGGCCGTGCGGCCACGGATGGTGAACCTCTCTCTCGCCGGAGCGCTCGTGCTCCTCGCGGCGTGGGTGCTGCTGGCGTTCGTCTTCCCCGTCGGGGCCGGCTGGCCGCACCTCCTGATGGCGGGGGGCGTGATCCTCCTGATCCGCCGGGTCGTGGCCGGGCCGCGGGCGTGGTAGGGTAGGCGCCCGTGACCACTCCCGCCCAGACCCCCGGCGCCGCCTCCGGACGCGCGCTGCATCTCGCCCTCGAAGTCGCGCCCGCGATGCTCGTGCTCGGCGTGCTCCTCTACGCGGTGCGCGAAGTGCTCTCGCCCATCGTGCTGCTGGCGCTCTTCGGCCTCGTCCTCTGGCCGGAGCGGAAGCTGCCCTTCGTGGCTCGGCTCCTCGTCGCCGCGGTCGCCCTCACCGTCCTCTGGGTCCTCTCGGTGACGGGGACGCTCGTCGCGCCCTTCGTCCTCGGCCTCGGGATCGCCTACCTCCTCGCACCGGTGGTCGGCTGGCTGGTCCGCCACCGCGTGCCACGCGTCCTCGCCATCATCCTGACACTGCTGCCGTTCCTCCTCGGCCTGGTCCTGCTGGTGGTGCTCCTGGTCCCGGCGCTCGAGCGGCAGGTGGTGGACCTCGCCGCGCGGCTCCCCGCCCTCCTCCAGCGGTTCAGCCAGTGGGTCCTCGACCTGCGGACGCGGTTCCTCGCCTCGGGCCACTCGTTCCTGAGCGAGGAGCAGGTCGCCTGGCTGCGGAACCTCCAGGCGAGCGATCTGGCGACGATGGTCCAGCAGCGATGGAGCGCCGTCGGCCAGACGGCGTGGGGCGCCTTCATCGGCCTCGGCAAGGGCGTCCTCACCGTGGTCGCCCTCGTGCTCTATCTCATCGTGACGCCTACGGTGACGTTCTACCTCCTCGCCTCCTGGGACCGGTTCACCGAGAGTATCGGTCAGCTGGTGCCGCCGGCCCGGCGCGAGAACGTCTTCGCCTTCCTGCGCGAGTACGACCACCTGCTCGGCCGCTACGTGCGCGGAGCCCTCACCGAAGCGGCGCTGATGGCCGTCTTCACCGGCGGCGCTCTCGCGCTCCTCGGCTTCCCCGGCGCCCTGTTCGTCGGCGTGATCGTCGGAATCGGGAACCTGGTCCCCTACGTCGGCCTGTACGTCAGCATGGTCCCGGGCATCCTGTTCGCACTGGTCTCCGGTGCCATCGTGCCGAACCTCCTCAAGCTCGGAGTGGTCTTCGCGATGGAGCAGATCCTCGACGGGTCCGTCCTCGGTCCGCGGATCCTCGGCGGCGCGGTGGGGCTGAATCCCGTGTGGATCATGATCTCCATCGCGTTCTTCAGCGTGCTGCTGGGCTTCGTGGGGCTGCTGCTGGCAGTACCGCTGGCGATCCTGGTGCGGTTGGTCGTGGAGCGGGCGATCGCCCGCTACCGTGCGTCGGCCTACTTCACCGGCGCGGGCGCGGCGCCGGCCCCGACGGGGTGACGCCGGTGGCGCGGCGGAACATCTCGAGCGGCGCGCCGTGGGAGCCGGTGGTCGGCTACAGTCGCGCGGTGCGGGTCGGCGGGGCGATCCACGTGGCCGGCACCACCGCCACGGGCCCCGACGGGCGCATCGTGGGTGCGGGGGACGCCTACGCGCAGGCGGTGCAGGCGCTGCGGAACATCGAGCGGGCGCTGCGGGAGGCGGGCGGGCGCCTGGAGGACGTGGTGCGCACCCGCATCTTCCTCACCGCCATCGGCGACTGGGAGGCCGTGGGACGGGCGCACGGGGAGATGTTCGGCGCGATCCGGCCGGCGTGCACGATGGTGGCCGTCGCGGCCCTGGTGGACCCGGCGCTGCTCGTGGAGATCGAGGCGGACGCGATCGTGGAGGGCGGGGCGTGACCATCGCCGTGCGGAAGTGGGACCTACCGGAAGCGCAGCTGCAGATGGGGACGCTGCGCCGCCGGCTGGAAGCGGAAGGGATGCGCACGGCGTGGTACAGCGAGGTACCCGGCGCCGTCTTCCCCGAGCACTCCCACGACTTCGACGAATCGCGGTGGGTGCTCGCCGGCTACCTCCACATCGAGGCGGCGGGGGAGCTCCATTCCCTGGGCCCCGGCGACCGGATCGACCTCCCCGCCCACACGCCGCACCGCGTCCAGGTCCTCGGGCTCACGCCGGTCACCTACGTGACGGGCGCGTCCCCCGACGCCTTCCCCCACCCCGCCGCCTGATGCGATCCCCGCGCCGGCTGCGCGCGCCGTTCACGCACGCACCATCACCAGCAGCATCCGGAACCGCTCCAGCGCCTTGAGCGCGTGCGGATGTCCGGCGGGCAGGGTGATCGTCTCGCCGGCGGCCACCCGGTACGGCGTGCCGTCGATCCGCACCTCCGCCTCCCCGTCCATCACGCAGACCAGCGCCTCGAACGGGGCCGTGTGCTCGCTCAACCCCTCGCCGGCGTCGAAGGCGAAGAGCGTGACGGTCCCCGCCGGCTGCTTGATCACCGTGCGGCTCACCACCGCGCCCTGCTGATAGGGGGCGAGGTCGGCGAGGCGCCGTACTTCCGGCCCGCCGCCCGGCTGCCCGCTCTGCACGTCCGCCATCCTCGGTCCCCCTTCTCTCCGCCTAGACCTCCCAGTTCGACCACACCAGCCCCGACGCCGGCACCGCCTCGGGGAAGCCCGCGACCGTCATCCGCAGGTCCGTCCACCGCACCCGGTAGTCGCGACGCACCAGGGCGCGGTACGCCTCGCCGTACGCCGTCTGGCACCGCACCCCGATGCGCCGCGCGCCCTGCCGCGCCGCCCACGACGACGCCGCGTCGAGGACCGCGAGGAGCGCGTCCACGGAGGTCGCGCCGACCTTCAGGACCCGGGTCTCGTCGCGGGCCCCGTTCTCCGCCAGCGACGCCGAGTGGCAGAGCGCGAACGCGGAGAGCGCGCCGGGGGGACCGACGACGACGACGTCGCCGAGGCGCAGCTCACGGGTCAGCTCGATCTCCCGCGTGAAGTCGTAGCCCGGCGCGAGGCGATCCACCAGCGCGCGCACTTCCGCGAGGCGGGCGGCGTGCGCGGCCGGCTCGAGCGGCTCGAGCGCCCCGCTCCCCTCCCCCGCCCCGTGCGCGGCGGACGCCTCCGCCGTCATCGTCACGGTCAGGTGCCCGGGCACGAAGCCGAGGCGGCTGTAGAACCCGATGTTGTCCACCGTGCGCGGCATCGTCTCGAGGCCGAGGGTGGTCACCCCCTCGCCGCGGAGCCACTCCACCGCCGCCCGCACGATCGTCTTGCCGAGCCCGCCGGTCTGGCGGTCGGGGCGCACGACGAGCGGACCCATCCATCCCTCCGTGCCGGACTTGTGCGCCATGTTGAACGCGACCAGCCGGTCGGCCTCGTCGCGCCAGAGCATCGCACCGCTCCCCGCATCGGCGAGCGCGTAGCGCCAGATCACCGGATTGAGGAATGGCACCCGCACGCCCACCAGCCCGTCGCGGCGGTAGCGGTCGGTGAACCCCTCGGCGAATAGCCGGTTGAGGGCCGGGATGTCCTGCTCCGTCGCGGTGAAGGGTCCCTTCACCGCCCGCTCAAGCTGCCACATCCGCACCCGAGCCTCCCAAGGTGATCTCCGCCCGCTCCTCCGTCACCGCAGCGCAGCCGGTCCCTTCATCGTATCGGACCCGCAGCACCCGGTCCACCGCCTCGCGCACGCTCTCGATGTGCGTGATGAGCACGACCTGCGGGAAGCGCGTCTCGAGCCCCCGCAGCAGCGAGAGGACGTTGAGGCGGCGCGTCTCGTCCAGCGAGCCGAAGATCTCGTCGAGCACCAGCAGGGTGAGGGGCTGGCCCGCGCGCTCGGCGATCATCTGGCTCACCGCCAGCCGGAGCACGAGGTTGCCGAGGTCCTCCTC
>JADGQW010000106.1 GCA_017881505.1 Gemmatimonadales bacterium | reverse complement strand
CGCGCCGCGCAGGCGGAGCGCACGGCCGCGGGCGTGCGCGCGACGGCGCGCGCGGCGAGCGTCTTCGCGCGCATCCCCCCGCTCACCTGGCTGTTCATCGTCGGCATCGGCATCGAGGTGGTGCTGCTGGTGGTGACCTGACCGGCGGCGCCGGGCGGACGGCGGTGGGCAGCAGCGCGGCCCCGGAGCGATCCGGGGCCGCGTCGCGTTCGGGGGGCCGCGACTACGGGCGCCGGCGCGGCACGGTGGCCGAGGCCGGCGCGGGCCGCGCCTCGCGGAGGATCCGCGCGATGGCGGCGCTGTCGGCCGAGAGGAGCCCGACGCCGGGAAGGCGGAGGAGGAGCGTCGCCCAGAGGGTGTCCTGCGCGAACGCTCGCCGGAAGAGGGGGATGGACTCCTCCACGCGGCCGCGGTCGGCGAGGGTGTTGGCGTGCCAGAAGACCAGCTCGCCGTTCACGGCGCTGTCGGGGAGGAGGGCCTCGGCGGCACCGTAGGCGAGGATGGCGGAATCCACCTTGCCCGCCGTCGTGTAGTTGTCGCCGTCGGTGGCGAGCGTGTAGGCGCGGGAGACACGGACCAGGCGGTGCAGCTCGCCGATGGGGTCGCGCGAATCCTCCACGCGGAGGTCGAAGCGCCGCTGCCACGGCGGCGCCGAGCGGTCGCCGCTCACCACCACGAGCGCCGCCGACTGCCGGCCGCGGATGTCGCCCCCTTCGCGCTGGGCCGCGTCGAGGGCGGCGAGGAGGCGGTCGGCCAGGTCTCCACGCGTGGTCTCGAAGGCCCGCGCCATCGCCCCCCACACCGTCGGGCGCAGCATCGTGTTGGCCTGCGCCGCGTACCAGCGTCCCACGTGGCTCCCCGCGGCGGGGATGTCCCGGTACCCGGTGTACGAGGTGGCGTGTCCCCGGGCGTCGATCATGCCGAGCTGCCGGACCCCCGAATCGGGGTCGGCGGAGACCAGGGCCCGGAGCACGGCGGGCGCGTCCACCCCGGAGCGCATCAGGGCCAGCGCGCGCGGTCCGTACGCCGGCTCGATGAACGCCTGGGTGGCCACGGCGCCGATGCCGGGCTCGGCCCACGCCACCGAGGCGCCGACCGAGAACCAGTGGGACTGCACCGCGACGCCGATCTCCCCCGTCGCGGAATCCAAGGCCACGATGGAGAAGGTGTGCGCCGGACGACGCGGCGGCGGGGCCCCCTGCGCGCGGAGGGCGGCCGGGAGGGCGAGGAGGACGAGCGTGAGGAGGGCGGCGGCGCGGCGCATCGGCGATCCGGGGTAGAGGGTCAGAGGGAGACTGCGGGGGGCGCGGCGCGTCCGCAAGCGGGTGGGCGGTCGGGTGGGCGCGATGCGCGCACGCTGGGCGGCCCCTATCTTTGGGACCGGTGACGGAACCCACGCTTCCCTCCGGGACGCCTGGCCCGCGGGCCACCGCGGCGTTTCGCGCGACCCTGCCGCGCGAGCTCGCGGATTTCCTGATCGAGCTCTCGATCGCGCTGCACAAGCACGCGATGTACCCCAACGATCACCCGACGCTCGCACCGGCCGCCGACGCCGTGGCGCGGCGGCTCGTCGGGCTGCTCGCCGAGCGCGGCCAGCTCTCCCTCGGCGTCGCGCGCAACCAGCTCATCATCGAAGGGGTGGCGACCGATCCCAAGAACCCGGTCCTCCGGGAGCTGGCGGACCGGCTCCACCGCCATCACCTCGGCGCCGTGCAGTTCACGCAGGGCGCGCAGCCGGTGGAGGTGAACAACGTCCTGATGGTCCTCGCCGAGGACGCCGACCGCTCCGCGGAGCCCCTCGGCCTCGGGCCGCAGGCCCGCCTCGCGCAGTGGCCCCACATCCGGCTCTACCCGCTGACGTTCGACCGGCTGGAGCTGGTGGGTGGCGGCGAGGAGGAAGCGGAGGGCACGGGGGGGACGGTGACGGGAGGCCGCACCGCGCAGCTCTGGGTCGGGTTGGCGCGGGCGGCTCTGGCGGGGACGGAGGTGGACCAGCCCGCGGCGCCACCCGAGCCGCAGGCGCTCCGCCCCGAGGGGGAGCCTTCGCCCGAGGTGGCGCCGGAGGACGGCTCGGTGGCGGAGCCCGCGGCGGTGGCCCGGGCGATCGAGGCGCACGAGCGCGGCACGGCGTACGACCAGGTGATCGTCGGTTACCTGCTGCAGATCGCCAACGAACTCAAGACGGCATCGGGCTCGGGCGCGGTGGCGCTCCAGAAGCGGATGAGCCGGCTGGTCTCCGCGCTGGACCGGAACACGCTCAAACGCCTCCTCGACATGGGGGGCGACCTCTCGCAGCGGCGGCAGTTCATCCTCGACGCGTCGCAGGGGATGGCGGTGGACGCGGTCCTCGACCTGGTGCGGGCCGCCCAGGGGGAAGGTGCGCCGATCTCGGGCGCGATGCTCCGGATGCTCACGAAGATGGGACACCACGCCGAGCGGCTGCCGATGAGCCGGCGTCCGATCGCGGAGACGGAGCTCCGGGACCAGGTCGGCGAGCTGGTGCGCGGCTGGGCGCTGGCGGACCCGAACCCCGACGGGTACGCGCTGGCGCTCCAGAAGATGGCGCATTCCTCGCCGACCCTGGTCGCGGCGGAGGACGCGCAGTTCACGCCCGAGCCGGAGCGCATCCTCAGGATGGCGTGCGAGGTGAACGCGGTCGGCGACGCGCTCGATCGCGCGGTGGATGCGCTGGTGGCGAACAAGCGCTACGCCGAGGTCCTGGACGTGCTGGAAGGGGCGCCGGCGATGGGGGCGGCCACGGCGTGGATCGGCGCCCGGGCCATCACGCCGGACGCGATCCGCGCCGTCCTGGCGCTCTCCCCCGTGGACCTGACGCTCCTCGACCGGCTGATCGGGCGCCTCGGTGACGCCGCCGCGAGCCCCCTGCTCGACGTCCTCGGCGAGGCGGAATCGCGGCAGGCTCGGCGCGCGATCCTCGACCGATTGCAGCGCATGGGGGAAGCTCTGGGTCCAATGCTCATCCCGCGGCTCGCGGACGAGCGCTGGTTCGTCCTGCGCAACGTCCTCTTCCTCGCGGCGGAGATGACGTACCCGCCCGCAGGGCTCAACGCCGGTGCCTTCCGTACGCACCCCGATCAGCGGGTGCGCCGCGAGGCGTATCGCGTCCTCTTCAAGGACCCCGCCGAGCGCACGCGCGCCGTTTGCACGGCGCTCTCGGACGCGGAGCCGGGCCTCAAGCGGCTCGCGCTGGCCGAGGTGGCCGAGAGGGGGTGCCCCGAGCCGGCAGTGCCGCTGGTCATCACGATCGCGACGGACCCGGATCAGGAGTCGGACGTGCGGGTGGGCGCCATCCGCGCGCTCGCGACGCACGGGGGCCCGCTGGCCCTGGACGCGCTGCTGCGCCTCACCGAGATTCGTCGGCGCTCCATCTTCAACGCGATGCGCTCGTCGGTGATGCCGGCGGAGTTCCTGGCGGCGCTCGGAGCCCTCGCCGCCTTCCCGGCGGACCGCCGCGCGCGCGAGCGGCTCGAGGCGGCGTCGCGGCTCCGGGACCCGGAGGTACAGAAGGTCTTGGCGGATGCGCTGAAAGGGTTGGGATGACGGCTGAGGCGACGCGGTTCCTGAGCTCGTTCGCGCAGGCCCTCTCCACGATGGCCCTGTACTCGGACGGTCACCCCGCCCGCGAGGGGGTCGTGGAAACGGCGTACGCCAACCTCCGGGCGCTTCAGGTCGCCGATCCGAACGCCTCCTTCTCGTTCCTGGGGGACGAGGTCCTCCTCGGCCAGCGTCCCCTCCGCGAACTGCGCGGCTGGGACTGGAGCGGCCGGCTCGCGTCGGCGGGCGTGCAGCGGATGGAGTTCTCGGACAAAGTGACGCGCGAGGACTTCGAGAGCTTCCTCTCGGAGGTCCTCGCCCGCATGACCCTCTCGGCCATCCAGCGGGTCCCCGGGCCCGCGCAGGGAGCGCTGGGGACCATCAAGTTCGGCGCCGTGGGCATCCGCGAGCTGGAAGCGGAGCCGGACATCGCCACCGCGACGATCGCGCTGACCCTCCGCGAGGAGGCGCAGACCGTCGGCTGGCTGCACGAGGAGATGTTGGGGGGCGGGGAGCTGCCGCTGGCCGAGGCCGAGGCGGTGGTGCGGTCCCTCTCCGTCGCGATGCACGGCGACCAGGCGATGGTGGTGCCGCTCCTGCGCCTCCGCCGCTACGACGAGTACACCACCACGCACTCTCTCAACGTGTGCGTGCTGGCGATGGCGCTCTCGGAGTGGGTGGGGCTCGGCGCGCGGGACGTGCGCTCCTTCGGCGTGGCGGGCCTCCTCCACGACATCGGCAAGATCCGCATCCCCACCGACATCCTGAACAAGGCGGGGCGCCTCACGCCGGAGGAGCGCCAGGTGATGAACCAGCACCCGGTCGAAGGGGCGCGGATCATCGTGGACGCGGAGGAGAACCTCGACCTCGCGGCGGTGGTGGCGTACGAGCACCACATCATGCTGAACGGCGGGGGGTACCCGAAGTTCGACTATCCCCGCGACTGCCACCAGGCGTCGAAGATGGTGCACGTGTGCGACGTGTACGACGCGCTGCGCACCAACCGGCCGTACCGCGCGGCGTGGGCGGCCCCCAAGGTCCTGCAATACATCGAGGAGCGGGCCGGGACCGAGTTCGATCCGGAAACGGCGCGCGGCTTCATGAAGATGATGCAGGAGTGGGAGCCACGGCTCGCGACGGTGGAGACCCTCGACGCGCCGGTCGCGCCCCCGCTGCCGGCCGCCGCGGGCGCCTCTCCCTCAGCGCCCGCCCAGGGGTAGGGAGAGCTGGCCCAGCCCCGGACCGACGTCCACCGTCGGCAGGGGCTCATCCTGGGCCGCCACGAGGAGCGTGCCCCGGAACGCCGTTGCCGCGAGCGCGGCGGCGACGGTGCCCGTCGCGAGCGCCGGCGTGTTGCACCGGTCCGAGAGATGGGCGAGCACCAGCACCGAGAGCCCCGCGTGCGCCACCTCGGCGGCGAGCGCGGCGGCCTGGGCGTTGGAGAGATGTCCGCCGCGCCCCGCGATGCGCGAGCGGACGCTCGCCGGGTACCCGCTCGCGCGCAGCATCACCTCGTCGTGGTTCGCCTCGAGCACCAGGGCGTCGAGCTCCCGGCACGCGAGGCGCAGCGCCGCCGTGGGCGAGCCGACGTCGTAGGCGACGCCGATCTTGCGTCCCTCCCGATCCTCCACCACCAGCACCACGGGGTCCGCCGCGTCGTGCGCCGTCGGATAGGCGGTGAGCACGAACGCGCTGCAGGCCACGCGGCGCGACGCCGGAAGCGTCACGGTCTCCGCCGCGCCGGCGCGGTCGCCGAGGGCGGCGAGGGTGCCGGCGCTGGCGCATAGGGGGACGCCCCAGGCGGCGGCGGCCTTCGCGGCGCCCCGGGCGTGGTCGCCGTGCTCGTGGGTGAGGGCGATGGCGCGGATGGCGGTGGGGTCGCGGCCCGCGGCGCCGAGGCGGCGCAGCAGGTCCCGGAACGAGAAACCGGCGTCGACGAGGAGGGCGTCGCCGCCGGCTTCGAGGAGCAGCGCGTTGCCGCGGCTGCCCGAGCCGAGGACCGTCAGCCGCACGGCGTCTCGCGCGTGGCGGCACCCCAGACGGCGGCGAGATAGCGCCGCATCGCGTCGTCCACCGCGATGTCCCGCCGCGGGAGCACCCGCTCCGCGATCTCGACGAACCGCCCCGCCTCGAGACACGGGCCCACCCGGTCGAGCCCCCAGGCGAAGGGGGCGACCTCGGCGGGGGGGCGCTGCGATCCGAAGAGGTTGGCGCCGACGCCGACCACGCACCCGGTGGGGAGCATCGTCCCGATGGCGGTCTTCACGTGGTCGCCGAAGAGGGTGCCGAGATTGCCGAGGCCGGTCTCGTGGCGCACGCCGTGGAGGGTGAGCCGCACCGGGCCGTAGGTGTTCTTGAGGTTGGACGTGATGGTGCCGGCGCCGAGGTTCGCCCAGCGCCCCACCACGGAGTGGCCGAGGAAGCCGTCGTGCGACTTGTTCGCGTACCCGAGGAAGACCGACGTCGAGACCTCGCCGTGCACGATGCAGCGCGGCCCGATCGCACTCCCCGAGATGGAGCCGCCGACGAGGCGCGTGTCGCGGGCGACGGCGAGGGGGCCGGCGAGGCGCGTGAAGGCGCGGACCTCGACGCCCGGCGCGAGGACGATCGGCCCCCTGCGGACGTCGAACACCACCTGCGGCTCCACCACCGCCTCCGCCGCCGCGACGAGCGCGGGATCCCCGATCACCGTGACGCCGCGGGGGATGGTGGTCTCTCCGTGCTCGGCGAGGAGCGCGGCGAGATCGGCGGCGAGCACCGCGGGGAGGTCGCCGACCAGGTCCCAGGCGCCGGCGAGCCGCTTCCCGAGCAGGGGGACGGCGGGCCACGTCTCGGGAGAGCGCCAGCCGTTCCACGCGGTGCGGCGCGGGAGGGCGAGGCCGACGAGGGCGCCGGAGCCGTCCACGAACCGCGTGGCGCCGTCCACGTCGGGGATTTCGCTGCCCAGCTGGGGGACGAACGTGGAGAGGAAGACCCGCCGCGCGACGTGCGGCTCCCCCGGCCGGTCCACCACGGGGGGCGATCCGGGCTCCACGAAGTCGGCGAGGTGCCCCGCCGCCAGATGCCCGGTGATCGCGCCGCCGAGCGCGGCGGCCCAGCGCTCCCGGAGGAGGAAAGCGCCGTAGCGCAGCTCGCCGAGAGGGCGGGAGAGGGCGAAGGGGAGGAAGGCGTCGCGCTGCGCCGGATCGTCGAAGAGGTACGTGGACGTGGTCATACGCCCCGCTCGCCGGTCAGCGAGGCCGGCAGCGCGTCGAGGAGCCGCTTGAGCCCGGCGGCGCGGTCGGCGGTGGTGACGAGCGTGATCCCGGCGGTCCGCACCACCACCAGCCCCTCGACGCCGAACGCGACGACCGTGCCGTCGTCGGACCAGAGGACGCAGTCGCGGGTCTCCACGGCGTGCGCGTCGCCGGCCGTCACGTTGCCGGCGGCGTCGGCCGGGCGCACGCGCGCGAGCGCGGCCCACGAGCCGACGTCGTCCCAGCCGAAGTCGGCGGCCAGCGTCGCCCCGCGTTCCGTGCGCTCGAATAGTCCGACGTCCACGCTCACCGGCTTCACCGTGCGGTAGTACCCCTCCACGTCGTCCCGGTCCAGGGCGCCGAGGGCGGCGGCCAGCTCCGGGGTGTGCGCCTCGATCTCGGCGCGGAACCGGCGGGCGGTCCAGGCGAAGAGGCCGGTATTCCAGACCGCGCCCTCGGCGATGAGGGCCGCGGCGCGCTCCGCCGTCGGCTTCTCGGCGAAGCGGGCGACGCGCCGGGCGGAGGTGCCGGGGATGGACGCGCCGGGCACGACGTACCCGTAGCCCGGCTCCGCGCGCGTGGGGTGCGCCCCGACGGTGACCAGGACGTCGTGCGCCGCGGCGAGGTCGAGGGCGGCGGCGGCCACCGCACGGAACGCGGCGGGGTCCCGCACGGTCCAGTCGGCGTGCAGGGAGAGGACCACGGCCTCGGGGTCGTGCCGGGCCGCGACGGCGGTGGCCCACGCGAGGGCGGGGGCCGTGGAGGCGGCGAACGGCTCGCCGAGGATGTTGGCCGGCGGCAGGTCGGGGAGCGCGCGGGCGATGGCGGGCGCGAGCGAACGCGACGTGACCACGAGGACCCGCGCCGCGGGGACCAGGGGCAGCACCCGGGCGACGGCGTCCTCCACGAGTGAGCGATCGCCGGCGAGGGGCAGGAGCTGCTTCGGCCGGGCCGCCGTCGAGACGGGCCAGAAGCGGGAGCCCACGCCACCGGCGAGCACCACCGCCCAGCGCACTACGCCTCCGCCGCGGCGGGCTCGCCCACGAGGGCGCACACCTGGAGATAGAGCTTGTGGGGGGAGAAGGGCTTGGTCACCACCGCCGCCGCGCCGAGGGCGCGGGCGCGGTCGAGGTGCGTCTGGTGCCCCGTCGCGGTGAGCACCACGAAGGGCACGCGGGCGAGCGCCGGCTCCCGGCGCGCCTCCTCGATGACGTCGAGGCCGGAGACGCCCCCCGGGAGGTTCACGTCCACCAGCACGAGCGCGGCGTCCGGATGCGCGCGCAGCAGCGCCAGTCCCGACGGGCCATCGAGCGCCGTCGAGACGACGAACGGCCCCTGGCCGAACTGCATCTCGATCATGCGTCCGATGAACGGCTCGTCGTCGATGACTATCAGGTGATGCGGTGCGGTGGGCACGCTAGAGCAGCCCGGCGATCTCCGCGCGGTAGCGCTTGAGGTCGTAGAGGAGCGGCCCGATGTTGGCCCGCGGCGTGGCGAGGACGAGGAGCTTGGCGTCGGCCGAGAGGTTGGCGACCACGGCGGCGCCGCTGCCGTATTCGAGGACGCCCATCTCGAGGCCCCCGCCGCCCGCCGAGGCGCCGAGCTGGTCGCAAGCGCGCAGCACGCTGGGGATGAGCGCGGCCAGCGCCTCGGGGTCCGTCCCGGGCTGGGTGCGGCTGTCGATGGGGAGCCCGTCGTTCCCGAGGATGATCACCGCCTCGACGCCTTCGCGGCGACCGAAGGCTTCGACGACGTCGCGGATGCTCGCCACGATGCTCCCTGGGTGGAAACTGCGGCAACGTAGGCATGCGGTGCGTTGCGTGTCAAGCGTCGAGCGCCTATTGTTCGCTGCCTCCACGATGTTCTCGCACATGCACTTGCCCCGCACCGGGCTCGCCCTCGTCGCTCTCGCCGTCGTCACCACGGCGTGCGGCGACGCCAATCTCCTCCCGCCGGCCAACGTCGTGGTCGCGGAGGACACGGTCACCCTGTGGGCGGCGACCGGGACGGCGATCGCCCTCCCCTCCGCCTACGACGTCGTCCTCGCGACGCCGGCGCGCACCGACCGGACGTCGAGTTTCGACTTCATGTTCGACTTCGTGCGCGACACCCTGACCGGGGACAGCGTGCCGGCGCTGGTGCCGCGCGGCGCCCTGGGCCTCAGCGCCGACGGTGGCCTGCTCCTGGTCTCCACGAAGTTCGATAGCCTGGCGACGGCGCCGGGCAGCGGCTACGACCCGTACAAACCCGTCTACCTCGACACGAACTCCGTCGTGGTGGTCCGCTCGCGCACCCAGACGTGCAACTTCGGCATCACCAGCGGCGTGTACGCGAAGGTCCAGCCGCTCGCCATCAGCGTCTCCTTCCGCAAGATCATCCTGCGCCTGGTCGTCGACCCGAACTGCGGGTATCGCGGCCTCCAGCTGGGCATCCCAGGGAGCTGACCGTGCTCGACCCGAAGGGGTTCCGGGACGCCGAGGCGTTCGCCGCCGTCGCGGCGCGCCTGGGCCGCCGCCGGATGGGCGCCGATCTCGACCTCCTCCTGGGCCGCCTGCGCGAACAGGCGGAGCGACGCCGCGTGGCGATCGGCGAGGCCGACGCGCTCAAGGCGGAGCTCAATGCGAAGAGCCGCGCAGTGGGCGAGGCGAAGCGCGCCGGCGCCGACGCCGCGGCGCTCCTCGCCGAATCGGGCGCGCTCTCGAGGCGCGTGGACGCCGCGGGCGCCTCGGCCAAGGCCGCGGAGGAGGCCTTCGCGCTCCTCCTCCGGCAGGTGCCCAATCTCCCCGCCGACGACGTCCCCGACGGCGACGCCTCAGCGAACCAGGTGATCCGCACCTGGGGCGAGCCCCGTCCGGCCGATCCGGCCCTCAAGCCGCACT
>JADGQW010000266.1 GCA_017881505.1 Gemmatimonadales bacterium | reverse complement strand
CGGATCTCCGTGAACGGCTGACGGCGCACCATGTACGCGTGGCGGTTCAGCTTGTCCAACCCCTCGTCCAGGTCCTCCTGGAGCACGTTCATCGCGCTCGCCTCGAGCAGGGGCTCGCCCACCGTCAGCAGGCCCGCCCCCGCCGCGTTCGTCACGGCCATCCACCGCACGTCGGCCCGCGTCCCGGTCTCCTGCGGGCGCTCGTACGGGAAGTACAGGTCCGCCGTCGCGGCGCGGTAGAGCCCGACCGCCGCGCCCGTCTTCCGGTCCCAGTACGTCTCCTGCGGCCCGCGTCCGAACCACGTCACGCTGTCGAACCCGACCGGCATCGTGAACCGCAGGCCCAGGCGCGGCAGCTCGGGCAGCAGCGTGTCGCCCGGCACGAACCGCTGGCGCATCACGATGTCCCCCGACCCGTACACCGCCCAGGTGGTGAACAGCCGCGCGCCGCCGGCGTGCAGCAGCTCCTCCGTCTCGACGGTGACGCGCGCGCGGCCGTCCTGCCGTGCCGCGATGCGCACGAGGTGCCGGTCGGGCCCCGCCGTCCGCCACACCCGCAGGCGCCGCGGCATCCGGTTGCCGAAGTCGTTGTCGGTCGGTGCGCGCCAGAAGTTGGGCTCCGGCGGGGTGCGGAGCAGCTCGGCGCCGTCCCACACCAGCGAGTCCAGCGTGCCGAGGACCCTGTTGAACACCACCCGCACGCGGGGCCCCGTCACGGTGATGCGGGCCGAGTCCTGGACGAGGGCCGCGTCCGGCACCTGTACGAGCTGCGCCATCGGCGCGACGGGGACCGCGAGCGGGAACTGGTCCCACGCGAGGACGGTCCCGGCGGGAAGGAACGGCTCGCCCCGCTTCAGGACGTACTCGACCTTGAGGAGCACCTCGGCGCCGGCAGCGGGGTGCAGCGACGGCAGGCGGAGCAGCAGCTGAGCGGAATCGCGCGCGGGGACCGTGAGCTCCACCTGCCCGCCGCGGGCGAGCGTGTCGGCGTCGGCGGTGACCGTCCACCGCAGGGCGACGTGGCTCAGGTCGCGGAAGTCGTAGCGGTTCACCACGCGCATCGTGCCGGGCGTTCCGGTCGTCCGCGTGGTGATCGGCTGGTAGACCTTGCGGACCTCATCGTAGGACGGGTGCGGGGTCCGGTCGGGGGCGACGAGGCCGTTGAACTGGAAGTTGACGTCGCTCGGCGTGCCCGGCGGGCCGTAGTCCCCACCGTAGGCGAAGTACCGCCGGCCGTCGGTGGTGCGCGCGGCCAGCCCCTGGTCCACCCAGTCCCAGATGAAGCCGCCCTGGAGCTGCGGATGGGCGTAGATGAAGTCCCAGTCGTCCTGGAAGTTCCCCTCGCTGTTCCCCATCGCGTGCGCGTACTCGCACAGGATGAGGGGGCGGTCCCGCCACGTGTTCAGGTACGCCTGCATGCGCTGGAAGGACGGGTACATCATCGAGACGACGTCCACGTGCCGCGCCTCACCCGCCCGCTCGTAGTGCACCGGCCGTGACGGGTCGCGCTGGTGGATCCACGCCGCGGTGGCCTCGAAGTTCACGCCGTCGCCGGCCTCGTTCCCCAGCGACCAGAGGATGACCGACGCGTGGTTCTTGTCGCGCTCGACCATCCGCCGGGTGCGGTCGAGGTGCGCGGTCCGCCACGCCGGGTTGTTGCCCAGGGTGGTGTCGGGGTGGTAGCCCATCCCGTGCGACTCGATGTTCGCCTCGTCGATGAGGTAGAGGCCGTACTCGTCGGCGAGGTCGTACCAGCGCGGATCGTTCGGATAGTGGCTGGTCCGCACCGCGTTGATGTGCGCCTGCTTCATCAGCTCGATGTCGTGGCGCATCGAGGCTTCGGTGACGTAGCGGCCCGTCACCGGATCGTGCTCGTGCCGGTCCACTCCGCGGAACCGCACGGGGACGTTGTTCACCAGCAGCAGCCCGCCCTTCACCTCGACCCGCCGGAAGCCCACGCGCTGGGCGATGATCTCGGTGGTGTCGCCGCGCGCGTCGAGAAGCGCCAGCACCACGGTGTAGAGCGTCGGCGTCTCGGCGGTCCACCGCGCGGGTGCCAGTACCTCGGCGCTCAGCGTGATCGTCGTCTCCGGTGCGCTCAGTCGTGCGCTCAGTTGTGTGCGCAGCGCCGGGCGGCCGTCGGGGCCCAGCAGCACGACGCCAACGCGCACCGCCTCGGCGCGCTCCGCCGCCGCGCGCGCCACCGTCACGTCCACGCGCAGCGTGCCGCGCCGCAGCGTGCTGTCGAGATCGGGGTGCACCCAATAGTCGCGGATGTGCGTCGCCGGCACGGCGGTGAGGAAGACGTCCCGCTCGATGCCGCTGATCTTCCAGTAATCCTGGTCCTCGAGGTAGTCCCCGTCCGAGAAGCGGTACAGCTGCACCGCGACGGTGTTCTCGCCCGCCCGGAGCAGGTCGGTGACATCGAACTCGGCCGGCGTCTTGCTCCCCTTCGCGAACCCCGCCTCGCGGCCGTTCACCCACACGAAGCCGGCCGACTTGAGGCTCCCGAAGTGGAGGATCACGCGGCGGCCGCGCCAGGCGTCGGGCACGGTGAAGCTGCGGCGGTAGGAGCCCACCGGGTCGTCGTGGTGCGGGACGAACGGCGGGTTCGGCGGGTAGAGGTATGTGATGTTGGTGTAGATGGGGATGCCGAAGCCGAGCGCCTCCCAGTTGCCGGGCACGGGGATGCTGTCCCAACCCGTCAGGTCGGCGTCGTCCCGCCAGAACCCGACCGGTCGCGCGGCGGGGTCCGCCACGTAGCGGAAGCGCCAGGTGCCGTTGAGGGACAGGTACCACGGGGAGCGTTCGCGTTCGTGGCTGAGGGCACCGGCGAGCGTGGC
>JADGQW010000105.1 GCA_017881505.1 Gemmatimonadales bacterium | reverse complement strand
AGATCGAGGAGGAGGCGAACCGCCACGTCTGGGAGAACCTCGACGTCGGGCAGAAGCAGATGGCGTACGCCGACGCCCTCGCCACGGGGGCGATGGCGCTCTTCGGCGAGAAGTACGGCGACGTGGTGCGGGTGATCACGGTGCCCGGCGTCTCGCAGGAGCTGTGCGGCGGGACCCACGCGCGCACGACGGGACAGATCGGGCTGATCCGCATCGTGTCGGAGAGCGGCGTCGGCGCGGGGGTGCGGCGCATCGAGGCGCTGACGGGGCCCGGGGCGTACGGCTGGCTCCTCGACCGCTCGCGGCTCCTCGAGGGCGCGGCGGGCGTGGTGGGGAGCGCGCCGGAGCACCTGGCGCGGAAGGTGGAGTCCCTCCTCGAGGAGCGGCGGCGCCTCGAGAAGCGGGTGGAGGAGCTGATCAAGGGAGGCGGGACGACGGCGCAGGGGGACGTGACCCAGGTCGCCGGGTCCGCGGTGACGGTGGCCGCATCGCAGTCGGGGGACCGCAGCGAGATCGGCGCGATGATCGACGCCTTCCGCGAGCGGACGCCGAGCGGGGTGCTGGTGGTCGTGGCGCAGGGGGACCGGCCGGGGATCCACGTCGGCGTGACGGACGACCTGGTCCAGCGCGGCATCACCGCGCCCGACCTGGCCAACCGGATCGCCGCGGTGAGCGGCGGGAAGGGCGGGGGGCGGCCGCACTTCGCTTCGGCGGGAGCGGGCGACCCGTCGAAGCTCCCGGAGGCGGAGCGCCGCGCGGCGGCGATCGTGGCCGAAGCGCTCGCCGCGAAGCCGTGAACCGGGACGACGTCGTGGCGTGGCTCGCGGCCCGGGAGCCCGCGGCGCCCGCGCAGCTGGCGGAGCGGCTCCGGGGCTTCGTGATGACGGCGCCGGCGGAGCGCCTCGGCGGGACGATGACGCAGGCGATGAGCGGCCTCGGGCTGTTCGCGCTCGAGGGCTCGCTGGGACGCGGGGAGACGGGGGACGAAGTGGCGCTCGACCTCCTCGCGGCGGACGCGTTCGTGACGTACGCCTTCGAGGCGGCGGCGGAGGAAGGGGCCGACGTGCGGCAGGCGGCGAGTGACCTGATCACCCGGATGACCCCGTGATGAGAGGATGGCGATGAGTTCGGTGCTGGAGCGGCTGACGGCGAGTGCGCCGGGGCTCCTGGTGCTCCTGGATCCCGGGCGGACCGACCCCCCCGACGCGGCGCGGGTGGCGCGCGCGGCCGAGGAGGCGGGCGCGGCCGGCCTTCTCATCGGCTCCTCCTTCGACGGCGTCGAGCACACGGGCGTGGTCGCCGCGGCGATCAAGAAGGCGACGAACCTCCCTCTCCTCCTCTTCCCCGGGGGCGCGGGCCAATTGACGCCCCTCGTGGACGCGGTGCTCTTCCTCTCCCTCGTGTCGGGCCGGAACGCGCAGTATCTCATCGAGGAGCACGTGCGGGCGGTGCCGTTCTTCGCCCGGCACCCGATCGAGGCGATCTCGACGGCGTACATCCTCGTGGACGGCGGCTCCATCACGGCGGTCGAGGCGGTGAGCCAGACGCGGCCCCTCCCCGCCGACAAGCCGGAGATCGCGGTGGCCCACGCGGTGGCGGCGCAGATGATCGGGATGAAGGCGGTGTATCTCGACGCGGGGAGCGGCGCCGCGCATCCGGTGACGCCGGCGGTGATCCGCGCGGTGCGCCGCGCGATCTCCCTCCCGCTCCTGGTGGGCGGCGGGATGAAGACCGCCGAGCAGGTGCGCGCGGCGCGGACGGCGGGCGCCGACCTCCTGGTGGTGGGGACGGCCGTCGAGACGGACGGCGCCGACCGCATCCGCGACCTCGTGGCGGCCCTGGCGTAAGGTGATCGACCTCCACACGCACCTCCTCCCCGGAGTGGACGACGGCTCGAACACCGTCGAGCAGTCGGTGGAGGTCCTGGAGCGCTTCGCGGCCCAGGGCGTGACGGCGGTCTGCTGCACGCCGCACCTCAGGGCGAGCGAATCGGTGGATCCCCCCTGCGACGCCCTCGACGACCTCCTCGCGACGCTGCGCGACGCGGCGCCCCTCGGGGTGGCGCTGAGCCGCGGCTTCGAGATCCTCCTCGACATCCCGCAGCCCGACCTCTCCGACCCCTGCCTCGGCCTCGCGGGGACGCGCTACGTGCTGGTGGAGTTCGGGCGGCTGGTGGCGGCGGAGGTGAGCGTCGCGGTGCTGAAGCGGGTGGTGGCGCAGGGGCGCGTGCCGCTCCTCGCGCACCCCGAGCGCTATCAGGTCTGCACCCCGGAACTGGGGATGGCGTGGCGGAACGCGGGCGCCGTCCTCCAGGTGGACGCGACGACGCTCCTCGCCGAGTCGCGGCGCGCGGAACGGGCGCGGGCGCTGATCCAGGCCGGCTGCGCGGGCATCGTGGCCAGCGACAACCACGGCGACGGCCGCACCGTGTACGCGGCGGTGGAATGGCTGGAACGGCACGGCGCCGCGCACCAGGCGCGGCTCCTCGCGGTCGAGAACCCGGCGGCCATCCTCGCCGACGCGCCCGTGGCGCCGGTGGGGGCGGCGCGGATCCGCCGGTCCCTCTTCACGAAGTTGAAGGACTTCGTCGTCGGCGGGGAGGACGGATGAGTCTCGAGCATCTGGGGGATCTGGGGCGTCTCGCGGCGATGTGCGCCGGCGAGCTGGAGCAGCCGGTGCGCCGCTACGCCGAGCTCGTGAAGGAGACGCTGGCGGCGGGGCGCACCGTCTTCTTCGCCGGGAACGGCGGCTCCGCGGCGCACGCGCAGCACATCGCGACGGAATACGTGGTGCGCTACCGGCCGGTGACGCGCCGGGCCGCGCCGGCGCTCGCCCTCTCGACCGACTCGTCCCTCGTGACCGCGGCCGCCAACGACCTCGGCTTCGAGTCCATCTTCGCGCGGCAGGTCGAGGCGCACGGGCGGAAGGGGGACCTGCTGGTGCTCGTCTCCACGTCGGGCGGCTCGGCGAACCTCCTCCGCGCGGCGGAGACCGCGAAGCGGCTCGGCGTGCGGACGGTGGGGCTGCTGGCGAAGGGGGGCGGGGCGCTGGGGAAGCTGGTGGACCACGCGGTCATCGTCCCGACGGACGACACCGCGCTGGCGCAGGAGATCCAGCTGGCGGTGGACCACTTCGTCTGCGAGACCGTGGAGCCGACGCTGTGATCGACCTGCGGGGGAAGCGGGCGGTGGTGACCGGGGGCGCGCGGGGGATCGGCGCCGCGACCGTGGACGCGTTCCGCGCGGCGGGCGCCGAGGCGATCAGCGTCGCCAAGTCCACGCACGGCGACCTCGCGGACCCCGACAACTGCCGCCGCGCGGCGGCGTCCATCGGCGCGCCCGTCCACTTCCTCGTCGTGAACCACGGCATCTGGGTGCCCGAGGAGGCGTCCCTCGCCGCGATGCCGGCGGAGCAGTGGCGCCGCACGATGTCCGCCAACCTCGACTCCTACTTCCACGTCATCCACGCCTTCGCCCCCCTCATCCCGGCGGGGGGCGCCATCGTCCTCGTCGCCTCCACCGCGGGGCAGCGCGGCGAGGCCGGCCACGCCGACTACGCCGCCTCGAAGGGGGCGACGATCTCCCTCACCAAGAGCCTGGCCGTCGAGATGGCGCCGGGCGTGCGGGTGAACTGCGTGGCGCCCGGGTGGGTGGACACCGAGATGTGCGCCCTCCCCTTCGCCGGCGGAGGCCGCGCGAGGATCGAGGCGGGCATCCCCCTCGCCCGAGTCGCCGCCCCGGCCGACGTCGCCGGCCCCATCCTCTTCCTCTGCTCCGACCTCGCGCGCCACGTCACGGGGGAGATCCTCAACGTGAACGGCGGGAGCGTTCTGTGTGGCTGAGGTCTTCCCGCTAGCCGGCGTGCCGCGCGGCGCCCGCGACATCGCGGTGCGGCTGCTCGAGGCGGGCCACGAAGCGTGGTACGTCGGCGGCGCGGTGCGCGACGCTCTGCTGGCGGAGAGGGACCCGAGCGCCCCCCGCCGCGAGGGCGACTTCGACATCACCACCAGCGCGACCCCCGACCAGGTCCAGAAGCTCTTCCGCCGCACGGTGTCCGTCGGCATCGAGCACGGCACCGTCGCCGTCCTCGACGACGAGAACGCGGCGCACGAGGTCACGACCTTCCGGCAGGACATCGAGACCGACGGCCGCCACGCGGTGGTGAAGTTCGGCGTCTCCCTGGCCGAGGACCTCGCGCGGCGGGACTTCACCTTCAACGCGATCGCGGTGCACCCCACGAGCGGCGAGCTGTGCGATCCGTTCCGCGGGCGGGACGACATCGCCGCCGGCATCGTGCGCGCGGTGGGGGACCCGGCGCGCCGCTTCCTCGAGGACCGGCTCCGCATCCTTCGCGCGCTCCGCTTCGCCGCGGTGCTCGGCTTCGAGATCGAGCCGGCGACGTGGGACGCGCTGGTCGCCCAGGCGGGGGAGCTGGAGCACCTCTCCCGCGAGCGGGTGCGCGACGAGTGGCTCAAGACCCTCGCGGCCCCCGCGCCGGGGGACGGCATCCGGCTCTGGAAGAAGGCCGGGGTGCTGCGGTCGGTGTGGCCGGAGCTGGCGCAGCTCACGCCCGCCTCCCCGGGGCGGCTCGACGCCGCCGAAGTCCACGATCCGGTGCTCCTCACGGCGGGGATGTTCTGGCACGCCGAGGTGGGGCCCGACGCGGCGGAGACGGCGGTGCGGCGGCTCCGCTTCTCGAACAAGGACACCGCGCGGGTGCGGAGCGTGGTCGCGGCGCTCGACGACACGCTGCCGGCGCCCGGGCAGGCGCGCGACGTGCGCCGCTGGCTCTCGCGGCACCGCGAGGTGGCGCGGGACGCCATTGCCCTCGCCGAGCCGCGCTCGCGGCGCCCCGACCTCCTCGCCGCCGTCGAGGCCATCGAGCTGGCGGGCGACGCCCTCTCGGTGCGGGACCTCGTCATCTCGGGGAAGGACCTGCAGGACGCGGGGCTGGCGTCGGGGAAGGTGCTGGGGGACCTCCTGCGGCAGCTCCTCGACGAGGCGCTCGAGGAGCCGTGGAAGAACAGCCGCGAGCACCTCCTCGCGCGGGCGCGGGAGCTGGTCCAGTGACCACCGCTTCCGCCCTCGCCCTGGGGACGGCCGCGGCAGCCGCCAACCTGGCCGGCGCCTTCGCCGTCACGCGGAGCGCGCGGTTCGGCCTCCGGTTCATCGAGACGATGGTGGCCTTCGCGGCGGGCTTCATGCTCTCCCTCGCCATCGTCGGCGCGGTGCCGGAGGCGCTGGCGCGCCACCCCGTCGAGGGCGCGACGGTCATCCTCCTCGGCTACCTGCTGGTGCACCTCTCGCAGCACACCCTCACGCCGCACTTCCACTTCGGCGAGGAGACGCACTCGGTGAGCCACGAGGCGAGCACCGCCGCGCTCATCGGCCTGCTGCTCCACACCTTCTTCGACGGCGTGGCGATCGCGTCGGGCTTCCAGGTGGGCGCCACCCTGGGCGTCCTCTTCTTCGTCGCCATCTTCCTTCACAAGCTCCCGGAAGGGGTGACGATCTCGTCGCTGGTCATCGCCTCCGGCGACTCGCCCCGCCGCGCCGTCCTCTCCGCCGCGGCCCTCGGCGGGGCCACGATCGTCGGCGTGCTGGTCACCACGCGGCTCGGCTTCCTCGTCGAGTACGGCCTCGCCCTCTCGGCGGGGGTGACGATCTACGTCGGCGCCTCGAACCTCGTCCCCGAGTTCCAGGGGAAGCGGTCGTGGCGCCTCCCCCTCGCCTTCTTCGCCGGCGCGGGGACGTTCGTCGGCCTTCGCGCCCTCCTCGGCTCCCTGCTGGCCTAGCTCGTCCCGCGGGCGCGGGGCCGCCCTGCCTCAACATTTCGCCTGCAATGGCGTATAGTATTGTCGGATATCCCACGGAGAGGGCTCGTGCCCACACGATCGGTCGTCCTGCTCGGCGTCGCCGCGCTCGGCTTCGCCACCGGATGCAGCAGTGCCGGGGCACCCCAGCTGGCGGGGCGCTCGCGTCCGCGCGGCGACTTCATCCGCTCCATCGGCCGCGTCAACGCCCTGGCGTTGAGCGTCGCGGTCGAGGCGCCGGGGGACTCCGTCCACGTCGTGTACTGGGGCGGCCCCGACAGCGCGCGGTCCACGCCGTGGGTGCGCCTCGCCGGCGACACGGCCCGGGTCCTCGTCCTCGGCCTCCTGCCTTCGACCACGTACAGCCTCGTGGCGGAGGTGCAGGGCGGGGGAAGGCGGGCGTGGACCAACATGGCCGAGGCGCGCACCGGACGCCTGCCCCCCGACCTCGAGGGGGTCAAGCTCACCTGGACCGCCGGACTGCCGACTGCGCCCTACCTCCTCGCCGCGCCCGACACCGCGCACCACCTCGCCTATGACGTGGCCTTCGACCGTCACGGGCGGATCCGCTGGTACCGGAGCTTCCACGTCGAGCACGGGGAACGGGCGGCGCTCGTGCGCCAGCTCAAGAACGGCGACTTCCTCACGGAGATCGGCAAGAGCAGCGGCTGGCAGCCCTGGTACGACGAGTGGGTGGAGTTCCGCCCCGACGGCGAGCGGGTGCGGACCTTCGCCGCCCCGAAGCCGTACCACACCGACGAGCACGACGCGCTCCTCCAGTGGGACGGGGACTCGCTGTCGGCGATCACCCTCTTCGGCTACGACCTCCACCCCGCGAGCCTCGCCGCCATCGGCGGCATCGACCGCACCCTGCTGGGGCGCCACACCATCTTCCGCATCGAGAAGGACGGGCGGGTCGCGTTCCGCTGGGTGGCGAGGGAGCACTTCACCCTCGGCGACTGGATCGAGCCGCCGGGGATCATGAAGCGGTGGGACAACACCGACTTCGACCACCCCAACTCGATCGCGCTCGACCGCGACGGCAACTACGTCGTCTCGTTCCGCAACCTGGGCGCCGTCGTCAAGCTCGACTACCACACGGGCCGCATCCTCTGGCAGCTGGGAGGGCGGGGGAACCAGTTCACCTTCGTGGGCGACCCGCTCGGCGGGTTCAGCGGGCAGCACTACGTCCGCGTCCTCGACGACGGACACCTCCTCCTCTACGACAACGGCCTGCGCCACCAGCCGCCGCTGAGCCGGGTGGTCGAGTACGCGCTGGACCCGGTGCGGAAGACGGCGACGATGGTGTGGGAGTTCCGCCACACGCCGCGGATCTTCACGCCGTGGGTGGGGTCGGCGGTGCGGCTCCTCAACGGCAACACCGTGATCGACTGGGGATGGTCCTCCCGCCTCACGGAGGTGTCGCGGACGGGGCAGGTGGTCGCCGACGGGATCCTCACGGTGGACGGGCAGCCGGTGCACCCGTATCGCGTCAGCCCGATCGTCTCGCTGTACCAGTACCAGCGGCCGTAGCGCCGCTGCCCCTGCCGCGACGAACGGCACGCGGGACCCCGATTGACTCCGAGGCCCCGCGCCCCCAAGCTCCGGGGATGCGGACGACGGGGACACCGTGGGCGGCGTGAGGAAGCGCCGCGAAGGGCCGGGAGCGGGGGTGGGTCTCTTCGCGCCCCCCGAGGGCGTGCAGCCCCTCGCCGCCCGGATGCGGCCCCGCACCCTCGAGGAGTTCCTCGGCCAGGAGCACCTCCTCGGCCCCGGGAAGGCCCTCGGCGAGCTGATCCAGCGGGGGGAGGTGGGCTCGATGATCTTCTGGGGCCCCCCCGGCTCCGGGAAGACCACCCTCGCCCTCCTCGTCGCCCAGTACACCGACCGCGAGTTCATCCCCTTCAGCGCCGTCACCGAGGGAGTGCCGCGCGTCCGCGAGGTCATCCGCGAGGCCGAGGACCGCCTCGCCCTCCACGGCCGCCGCACCATCCTCTTCTGCGACGAGATCCACCGCTTCAACAAGGCCCAGCAGGACGCCTTCCTCCCCCACGTCGAACGCGGCACCATCGCCCTCATCGGCGCGACGACGGAGAATCCCTCGTTCGAGATCACGGGGGCGCTCCTCTCGCGGACCCGCGTCTTCGTCCTCGAGCCGCTGACGGAGGAGCACATCCGCGCCCTCGTCCGCAGCGCGCTCACGGACGAGGAGCGGGGCCTCGGCGCCCTGCATCTGGAGGTGGACGATGACGCGCTCGCCCTCCTCGCGCGCGAGGCGGATGGCGATGCGCGCCGCGCGCTGTCGGCCATCGAAGCCGCCGCGGAATTCCTGGTCGGGAGCGGCGGCGCGAAGGCGGTGAGCGGTGCGCGGATCACGGTGAGCGTGATCGCCGACGCCCTCCAGAAGCGCTTCGCCCGCTACGACAAGGGGGGCGAGGAGCACTACAACCTCATCTCCGCGCTCCACAAGGCGATGCGCGGCTCCGACGCCGACGGCGCGCTGTACTGGCTCGCGCGGATGATCGACGGCGGCGAGGACCCCCTCTACATCGCGCGCCGCGTGGTGCGCGCCGCGTCGGAGGACGTGGGGCTCGCCGATCCCCGCGCCCTCACCGTCGCCCTCGCCGCGAAGGACGCCGTCCACTTCCTCGGCCAGCCCGAGGGGGAGCTCGCCCTCGCGGAGGCGGTGGTCTACATCGCCACCGCGCCGAAGTCGAACCGGATGTACCTCGCGTGGCAGGAGGCGATGGGGACGGCGCGGGAGCATCCGGCGGAGGGCGTGCCCCTCCACATCCGCAACGCGCCGACCGACCTGATGAAGGAACTCGGCTATGGCGCGGGCTACACCTACGCGCACGATGCGCCGGAGGGCTACACGCCCCAGGAGTACTTGCCGGAGGCCTTGCGGGGGAGTTCATTCTATAGGCCATCGGCGTTCGGCTTCGAGGAGACGGTGGCGAAGCGGATGCAGTGGTGGCGCTCACTCAAGGCACGGGTGGACGATCGGCGGACCGGCCCTTCCAGCGACGGACGCGACTAGCGGTGCGCACGTGATCCGGCAGACCGCGGTGAAGATCGCGCTGTGGTTCCGCGTGACGCGCTGGGCCTCCGGCTTCGGCCTCGCCATCCTCGTGCTGGTCGGCTACACCCTCCTCGCGACGTGGAACGTGGACCGGTTCACCGACGGCGGCCTGCCGACGCAGGCGCTATGGACCCGGCTCGACCGCGCGGTGCCGCTCATCCCCTGGGCGATCTGGCCGTACGCGCTCTACTACGTGCTGGTGATGATGCCCCTCTTCGCCGTGCGGCGGATGCGGGAGCTGTCGGAGGTCCTGTCGGCCTACCTCCTCGTCACCCTCTCGGCGTGGGTGGTGTACGTGATCTGGCCGGTGCGGATGGAGTACCCGCACCAGGCGTGCGCTGGCTTCAACTGCCAGATGGTGCTGCGGCTCTGGGCGATGGACATGGGGGTGAACGTGATGCCCTCGCTCCACGCGGCGCACAGCGTGCTGGCGGCGGCGATCTTCCGGAGCTACAGGAACCGCATGTGGCCCCTCATCGCCGGCGGCGCCGCCGCGGTCTCGGTGGCGGCGATCCTGACGCGGCAGCACTACATCCTGGACATCGTGGCGGGGGTGGCGCTGGCGATCGCGGCCTGGGCGCTGGTGCGGGCGCTGTTCCGGTGGCTGTGGCCGGATCGCGCGCCCCTGTCCGCGGCGCGCTGACCGCACTTTCCGGGGCGCTCGCTCCCGGACCTTGACCGTGCAACATTTATTGCATATGCTTCGCGCCAGGAGGATCCCATGGTCGCGAACCTGAAGCTCCGGAAGCAGGGCGGCTCCCTCGCGGTGACGCTGCCGACCGACGCCCCCCTTCTCGCCTTTCTGGCGGTCTTCGCGAGCCGCCTGCGAGTGATCGTAGGCATACCACTCGCTGCAGCGGTCGTCGCGGCGCTGGTAT
>JADGQW010000104.1 GCA_017881505.1 Gemmatimonadales bacterium | reverse complement strand
CTGCTCCCCCGCCGGCACGTCGAGGTAGTCGTCGTCGGGGTTCAGGTTCGCGCGCCAGCGGAGCCACGCCTGCCGCGAGGCTTCGGTGAGGAGGTTCTCGATCTGGAAGCCGTACGAGAGGGCGAAGCGCTGCGCCCCCTCGCCGACCAGCATGATGTTGTTGGTGTACTTGAGGACCAGCTTCGCCACCTCGCTCGGCGTCTTGATCCCCTCGAGGCACCCGACCGCGCCCGCGCGCTTGGTGGGGCCGTGCATGCACGACGCGTCGAGCTGCACCACGCCGTCGGCGTTCGGCAGCCCGCCGTAGCCCACCGACTGGTCGTTCGGGTCGAGCTCCTGGATCTTCACCCCCTCGACCGCCGCGTCGAGGGTGTCCATCCCCTGCTGGATCAGGTCGTAGGCGCGCTGCACGGCGCGCATCCCGTTGGCCGAGGCGACGACGCACGGGCGCGCGTCCTGGGACCGGCGAAGGAAGGGCGCCGGGAAGCCGGCGGCCTCCGCGGGCCGCGCGGACGCGGAGGCGAGGGCCCCCACGATCGGCACGGCGGCGGCGCCGCTCTTCACGAAGTCCCGGCGGGTCAGGTGTTCGCTCACGGTTGCTCCAGCGTGGTGATCGAGTCCGGTGAAGCTATCGCGCGCCCACGGGGACGGTAAGCGCGCCGAAACGGGCGTCGGGATCGAGAGTGTAGCGGGCGTCCACCATGCGCACCACGGTGGCCCCAGGGGCGCCCTCCACGATGAAGAAGGGGAAGCGGGCCCACTGGACGAAGGCCTCTCCGCCCGGCGTCCGTGTGGCCCGAGCGACCTCGGGCCGGCGGTCCCCTTTCGCAACGAGGCTCCCCTCCGGCACGAAGCGCGGGCGCCGGAGCCAGTCCACCGTGCCGAGGACATATCCCGTCCCGACGTCGGCGACGATCTGCCGGCGGAAGGGCGTCAGCGGTTCGGGCCCCGCCATCACGCGCGCCCCGGCGTGCCCGCCCGCCGCGAGGGCCTCGCTCGCCACCTGCCGCGCCGCGATCCCGGAGGCGCCCATCAGCAGGACGTACGCCGCCGTCACGGCGAGCGCCCACCGGGCGGGGCGGCCCGCGCCGGCGTCGCCTCGCGCCCAGCGGCGCCGCGATGCCCACCAGCCCCAGCCGAGGGCGAGCCACACCCAGGGGTCGACGATGAACAGCACGTCGCCGTAGAACCAGCGGCGGCTGAAGGGCATCAGCCAGCGCACGCCGTAGGTGTTGAGCCAGTCGAGGAGAGGATGCGTGGCCACCGCCAGCAGGGCGAGCCAGAGGAGGGTCCCGGCGACCGCGGGAAGGGCCTCGGGGTGCCGCCGCCGGCGCACCCAGCGGTCCCAGGCGAGCAGCAGCGCCGTGAGGACGAAGGGCCAGACGGCCACGGCGAGCACGCCGTGCGTCCAGCCGCGGCGGAAGCCATACGCGGAGTCGGGGCGCGCGACCCAATAGAGGATGCCGTCCACGTCCGGGAGGTTCGCGCCGATCAGGAGCGCGGCCGTGGCAAGGGGGGTCTTCCGGCGCAGACCTGCTTGCGCCAGAGCGGCGCCCAGGAGCGTGTGGGTAAGATTGTCCATCGGCTACAGGCTTGACCCCGCCGGTTCCGCGTGCATTGTAGAGGGACTTCCTCCCGCCCCGAGGGTTGCGATGCTCGAGACGATTGATCTCGACAAGAAGGTAGAGAAGGATGCCTACGAGAAGACCTTTCCGGAACTGCGGGACCAGCTCCGGGAACTCCAGCGCCAGGCCTTCGAGGCGAAGATCCCCGTCTGCGTGGTCTTCGAGGGCTGGGACGCCGCGGGCAAGGGCGACACCATCCAGAAGCTCGTCGAGCGGCTCGACCCGCGCGGGGTGAAGGTCCATCCCATCTCGGCGCCGCTGGAGGAGGAGAAGCTCCGCCCCTTCCTGTGGCGCTTCTGGACGAAGGTCCCCGGCCGCGGCGAGATGGCCATCTTCGACCGCTCCTGGTACGGCCGGGTGATGGTGGACCGGGTGGACCACCTGATCTCCCCGAAGGAGTGGCAATCCGCCTACAACGAGATCGTCCAGTTCGAGCGGATGCTGACCGACGACGGCACGGTGATGGTGAAGTTCTGGCTGCAGATCAGCGAGAAGGAGCAGAAGAAGCGCTTCAAGGACATCCAGAAGAGCAAGTACGACTCCTGGAAGGTCACGAAGGAGGACTGGGAGCACCACAAGCAGTACGACGAGTACCTCGAGGCGGCGGAGGAGATGCTGGAGCGGTCCAGCACCGCGTACGCCCCGTGGACCATCGTCGAGGCGACGGACCGGCGCTACCGGCTCATCAAGGTCTTCAAGACCATCATCGACGCGATCCAGACCGCGCTCAACGCGAAGGTGGAGGAGGCGAAGCCGCGGCGCGCCGCGCGCGCCAGCATCTCGATCCAGGCGCTGAAGGAGCAGAAGACGGTCCTCGACACCGTGGACCTGTCGAAGAAGCTCACCAACAAGGAGTACGAGAAGCGCCTCCTTGACCTGCAGGTCCGGCTGCGGCAGTTGGAGTTCGCCTGCTTCGACGCGCGGCGCGCGGTGCTGATCGGCTACGAGGGGTGGGACGCGGCGGGGAAGGGGGGCAACATCCGGCGCGTGACCGAGGCCCTCGACCCCCGCGGCTACAGCGTGATCCCCATCGCGGCCCCGAAGGGGGACGACGCCACCCACCACTACCTGTGGCGCTTCTGGCGCCAGCTCCCCAAGGCCGGCCACCTCGCCATCTTCGACCGCACCTGGTACGGCCGCGTCCTCGTTGAGCGGGTCGAGGGGTTCTGCAGCGAGGCCGAGTGGCGGCGGGCCTATCAGGAGATCAAGGAGTTCGAGCTCTCCCTCACCAACTACGGCACCATCCTCGTCAAGTTCTGGCTGCACATCTCCAAGGAGGAGCAGCTCCGCCGCTTCGAGGAGCGCAAGGAGATCGACTACAAGCAGTACAAGATCACCGACGAGGACTGGCGGAACCGCGAGAAGTGGGACCAGTACCGGCAGGCCGTGGTGGACATGCTGACCAACACCAGCACGACCTACGCGCCGTGGACCATCGTCGAGGCGAACGACAAGCTGTGGGCGCGCATCCGGACGCTGCAGGCGATCGTGGACGCCATCGAGCTCGGGCTCGGCCAGGGGAAGAAGCGGCGCAAGGGTTACGAGGGCGAGCGGGAGAAGGACGAGAAGGAGAAGGGCAAGAAGGGGAAGGACGGCAAGAAGGGCAAGAAGGACAAGAAGGGGAAGAAGAACAAGAAGTGACGGCCGACGCGCTCCCCACCCTCGTGGAACTGGGCTGGACCGAGGCCCTCGCGCGCCACTTCGAACCGTTCGCGCGCGAGGGTCTCGTGCCGGCGCGGATCGCCGTGGAGCACCGCACCAAGTACGAGGTGTACACGGAGGGTGGCGAGGCCGACGCGGCCCTCACCGGCAAGGCCCGCCACGACGCGGAGGCGCGGATCGACCGGCCGGCGGTGGGGGACTGGGTGGCGATGGTGGCGGCGCCGCCCGGGGGAGCGGGCGCCATCCACGCGGTGCTGCCGCGCGCGTCGGCGTTCACGCGCAAGGTGGCCGGCCACGCGCACCAGGAGCAGGTCGTCGCGGCCAACATCGACGTCGCGTTCCTCGTCACGTCCCTCAACACCGAGCTCAATCCCCGCCGCCTCGAGCGCTACCTCACGCTGGCGTGGAGGAGCGGCGCGCGGCCCGTCATCGTCCTCACCAAGGCCGACCTCGCCGTGGATGCGGCGGCGCTCGTGCGGGAGGTCGAGGCGGTGGCGGCCGGCGTGACGGTCCTGCTCACCAGTGCGAAGACCGGCTTGGGCATCGAGGAGCTGCGCGCCCTCCTGGCGGACCACAAGACCGGGACGGTCCTCGGCTCCTCCGGCGTCGGCAAGTCCACGCTGATGAACGCCCTCGCCGGCTGGGAGCGGCAGGACACCGGCAAGATCCGCGAGGCGGACGACCGCGGCCGCCACACGACCACGCGCCGCGAGCTGGTGCGGATGCCGGGGGGCGGGCTCCTCATCGACACGCCGGGGATGCGCGAGCTGGCGCTCAACGAGGCGGGGGACGGGCTCCTCTCGGCGTTCGGCGACATCACGGAGCTGGCCGAGGGATGCGCCTTCCGCGACTGCGTGCACGGGGCGGAGCCGAACTGCGCGGTGAAGGCCGCGGTGGCCGAAGGGGTGCTCTCCGCCGAGCGGCTGGAGAGCTTCCACAAGCTGCTGCGCGAGCTGGAGCGGCGCACCGGTTGGGAGGCGAAGCGGGTCTTCGGCGGCGCGGACCCGGACAGCGGGAGGTAGCAGAAGGGGCGCCTCGCCTAAGCGGTGCGCCCCTCATCACTCATCACCCATCTCCGCTCAGGTCGCCTCGTAGCACGTTCTCAACCTCGATGCGGCCCGCGACCTGAGCATCGATCTCCCCCGCGATCCGCCGGGCCTCCGTCAGATTCGCCGAAAGCTCGTCCAGGCTCCCCGCCCCGGCCTTGAGGCGCAGGAGGTCGAGCCGCAGGTTCTCGAGCGCCGCCACCGCGCTGGCGAGCCGCGCGGCGGCCGCGTCCCGCGTCGCGGTCAGGTCGGCGCGCGCCTTGTCTCGCTGACCGGCCAGCGCCGCCTTCGCGGCGTCGCCCCCCTGGGCCATCGCGGTCGAGCGCCCGCTCACGCTGTCCTGTCCGAGGCTCGCGAGCGCCTCGTTCAGGTCGTCCACCCTCCGGCGCATCGTCTGCGCGTCGGCCTCCAGCCGCCGCAGCACGTCGGGGAGGTCGGCGAGCCCCTTCCGCGTATCCTTGGAGAGTGACGCGAAGAGCGCCGAGGCGGCGAGGCCGATGGCGATCTCGGTCGGGCGGTGCGCGGACGCGGCGGGGAGGGCCCGCCGGTCCATCCCGATGCTGGCGATGCGCGTGAACCACTCCCCCATCCTGCCGCTCCACATCCGGACGCGCAGCGCCTTCAGCGGGTCCTTCGGCGGGAGCCGCCGGCCCGGCACCGCCTGGCCGATCCCGGCCCCGGCGAGGGTGCCGAGCGTGCCGAGTCCGAAGCCCGTCCAGAGCGCGGGGAGGACGCCGCCCATGTTCATCCAGTCCCAGCTCCAAGGCATGATCGCGAGAAGAAGGCCCGAGCCGGCTGCGACCCCGAACGCGGCGAAGGTGAGCTTGCGGACGATCTTCGCCACGAGCGACGGCTCCGCCGCCGACTCGAACGCCAGCTCCTCCTTCTCCTGCAGCGCCCGCTCGCGCAACGCGAGGCGGAGGTCCTCCAGCGTGTATCCGGCGGAGATCACGCGCTGGGTGTATTGCGCCCGGTAGAGCCCGTACCCCGCCGCGGGCCCGAACATGACCGCCATCTGGACGATGTTCGGCAGGTGGCCGCCCGCGAGGCTCACGAAGACCGTGAAGAGCCCGATCCCCGTCCACACACCGATCAGCATCCGGGCCCCTTCGCCGCGCTGCATCCACAGGCGGATCGGCGTCGGCGTCTCCTTCGCCACCGCCATCGTCTGGGCCACCGCCTCCCCTAGCGCCTCGCCGGTGGGGAAGCGCTCGGCGGGGCTCTTGGCGAGGCAGCGGTCGACGGCCTGGGCCAGCCGGCCGGGGATGCCGGGCGCGACGGACGCGAGGGGCGGCGCCGGCTTGGTGATGTGCATCGCGAGCAGCGCGGGGGTATCGGGCGCTTCGAAGGGATGCCGCGTGCTGAGCGCGTAGAAGCCCACGACGCCGAGGGAGTAGAGGTCGCTCCGGCCGTCCACCGGCTCGCCGCACGCCTGCTCGGGGCTCATGTACTGTGCGGTCCCGAGGATCTCCCCCACGCCCGTCAGGCCCGACGGCGTGCCCGCGAAGGCGATGCCGAAGTCCGTCACGAGCGCGCGGCCCGTCTCCTTCTCGAGGAGGATGTTGTCGGGCTTGATGTCGCGGTGCACCACGCCCCGCAGGTGGGCGTAGGCAAGAGCCCAGGCGACCTCCTGCAGCATGCGCGCGGCCGCGGGGGGCGCCAGCGGGCCTCTCCGGCGGATCCGGTCGCCGAGGGTCTCGCCGTCCACGTACGCCATGACGAAGAGGACGAACGCGCCGACCTCCTCGACCGCGAAGATCGGCACGATGTTGGGGTGCGAGAGCTTGGCGGAGGTCCGTGCCTCGCGCAGGAACCGGTCCCGGAGGTCGGGGAGCGCGGCCTGCGCCGGGGGCAGGAGCTTGATCGCGACGGGGCGATCGAGCGCGACGTCGCGCGCCAGGAAGACCACGCCCATCCCGCCCCGCCCCAGCTCGCGCTCCAGGGAGTAGCGGCCGGCGAGGGCGCTCGAGAGCGCGAGGAACTCCGCTCCAAGGGGCTCGGCCATCCGGCAATCCTATCGCGCGGGGTGCCGACCGGCTACGGTGGGTCCCGCGCCCGGCCCCCCAGGCACAACCTTGCCCCACCCGGGACGCCGCGTTTCCTTAGAGCCACCGATGACCCCCCGACCGAAGAAACCGCCCCGCGACGAGCACCTCGGCGATACCCGCGCCCAGATCCGCTTCATCCTCTGGCTCGTCGGGCCCCTGGGCGCGCTCGGACTGCTGGTGTGGATGTTCGCTCCCGGCGCGATGGGTCGCATCGGGCTGGCGTTCGTCATCGCTGCGTGTGCCTCCCTGGGGATGTACTTCGTCTCCCTCGGCGTGCAGGAAGGGGTCGGCGGGCCCATCGCGCGGGGGTTCGGGAAGCTCCTGCTGCCCAGCGGCAGCTCCACGCCGCCTCCCAAGGCCCTCTCCCACATCGAGGCGATGGCGGTCCGCGGCGACCTGGCCAAGGCCGTGGCGGCGTACAAGGCGGAGATCGCGACCGATCCGGCGGACGTGACGAGCTGCGAGCGCCTCGGCACCCTGGCGATGCGCGAGCTCGGCGACTACGACCTGGCGGTGTGGGCGTACCGCGAAGCGGAGCGCCGGGCGGACACGCCGGCGCGGAAGTTCGGCTACGGCCTCATCGCCGTGGGGATCTACCGCGACCAACTGAAGGACCGCGGCAAGACCGTGGTGGAGCTGCGGCGCCTGGTGCAGCTCTATCCCACGGCGCCGCGCATCGACGCGCTCCGCGCCGAACTGGACGAGCTCAAGGCGGGACTCTTCGATGACCACGGCATCTGAGTCGCGGCCCGCGGCGGCGCCCGCCGTCTCCGTGGTGGTCCCCGTCTACAACGAGCGGGACAACCTCGCCCCGCTCCTCGAGGAGATCGCGGCCGCGCTTGCCGGCCGCGCGTACGAGGTCGTGGCGGTGGACGACGGCTCAACCGACGGGAGCGGCGAGGCGCTGGTGGCGCTGCGCGCGCGCTTCCCCGTGCTCCGGGTGGTGCGCTTCGCGCGGAACGCGGGGCAGAGCGCGGCGTTCGCGGCCGGATTCCGGGCGGCGCGCGGCGCGGTGCTGGTGACGATGGACGCCGACCTCCAGAACGATCCCGCCGACGTCCCGGCGCTCCTCGCGGCGCTGGAGCGCGCGGGAGTCGAGGCCGCCGCCGGCTGGCGGATGGACCGGCGGGACTCCGGCTGGAAGCTGGTGCAGAGCCGCATCGCCAACGGCGTCCGGAACCGGCTCAATCACGAGACGATCCGGGACACCGGCTGCTCGCTGAAGGCGTTCCGCCGCGAGGCGGTGGCGGACATCCCCTGGTTCACGGGGATGCACCGCTTCCTCCCGACGCTGGTGAAGATGCGCGGCGGGCGGGTGGTGGAGGTGCCGGTGCACCACCGGCCGCGGCGCTTCGGCACCACCAAGTACGGGATGTGGAACCGGGTCTTCCGCGCCCTCGCGGACGCCCTCGCGGTGCGGTGGATGCAGCGCCGCGCCCTCCGCTACGAGGTCCGGGACATCGTCGAATGACGCGCACCAAGCGGCTCGACCCGTCGGTCTTCCACCTCCCCGTGGAGCGGATGCGGGAGGGCTACTACAGCGACAAGTACTTCGTCCGCGCCCGCGAGCTCCTCCTCGCCGACGGCCACCGTCCGCGCGTGACGATGCAGGTCTTCGCCAAGACCCACGCCTTCCTCGGCGGGATGGACGAGTCGGTCGCGATCCTCAAGCTCTGCGCGGTGGAGTGGAAGGACCTCGTCGTCCACGCCCTCTTCGACGGCGACGAGGTGGAGCCGTGGGAGACGGTGATGCTCATCGAGGGGCCGTACGACGCCTTCGCCCACCTCGAGACCCTCTACCTCGGTGTGATCGCGCGCCGCACCAAGGTCGGCACGAACACGCGTCGGGTGGTCGAGGCGGCGCGCCCCAAGGAAGTGATGTTCTTCCCGGCCCGGCACGACCACTGGCTCGTCCAGACGGGGGACGGCTATGCCGCCCACGTCGCCGGCGCCATCGGCGTCTCCACCGACGCGCAGGCGTCGTGGTGGGGGAGCGAGGGGGTCGGCACCGTGCCCCACGCCCTCATCGCCGCGTACGGCGGCGACACCGTGCGGGCCACGCGCAAGTTCGCCGACCACATGCCGGAGAGCGTGCGGCTCATCACCCTCGTGGACTTCGAGAACGACTCCGTCGGCACCAGCCTCGCCTGCGCCCGCGCCCTTGGCACGCGGCTCTACGGTGTGCGCCTCGATACCTCCGAGACGATGGTGGACCGCTCGGTGATCCCGCAGATGGGCTCCGCCAAGCCCACCGGCGTCACCCCGCAGCTCGTCCACAACGTGCGCGACGCCCTCGACCGCGAGGGCTTCTCGGGGGTGAAGATCGTCGTCTCGGGCGGCTTCGACGTGGAGAAGATCCGCCGCTTCGAGGAGGCCGGGGTGCCCGTGGACGCCTACGGCGTGGGCTCCTCCCTCTTCACCGGGCGCTACGACTTCACCGCCGATGTGGTGCTGGTGGAGGGGAAGCCATGCGCCAAAGCGGGGCGGAGCTACCGGCCCAATCCGCGGCTGGAGCGGGTGCCCTAGGGGCCGTGCGGGGAGCGGGGTCTTGCGCGAATCCCCGGAATGCATATTTATTCATTGGTAAGAATGACTATGCAAACCCGGACCCGTCGCCAGGAGCCGCCCATGACCGCCAGGAAGCCCTCGCCCAAGGAGCAGCCCCCGGAGGCGTTCGGGATTTAAGGCCCTCTGGGCGTCAGAGGTGAGCAGTGAGGGGTGAGAGGGGACGGGAGACGCGGGGCACGCGTCTCCCGTCTCTTCTTACCTCTCACTTCTCACCTTCCTCACGCCCTCCGCTCGGACCTCCGCATTCGTCCCGATCCCGCCCCGCCGGCATACCCGTTGCGTTGAATAACCCTCGCCGGCGGGCGAGATTTCGCCTCTCGCCGGTGGGAGGCCCCGTGCAGGCGTCGCTGCTCTTCTGGGACGTGGATACGCAGGTGGACTTCATGCGTGCTGCCGGCAAGCTGTACGTGCCGGAGGCGGAGTCCCTCATCCCCAACCTGAAGCGGCTCACCGACCACGCCCACGCGCGGGGCATCCGCATCGTCGCCAGCGCCGACGATCACGTCGGCAGCCACCGGGAGCTCTCCGCCACACCCGATTTCCGCGACACCTTCCCGGCGCACTGCATGCGCGGCACGCCGGGCCAGGCGAAGATCCCCGAGACGCGGCTCCGGGAGCCGCTGGTGATCGAGCCCGACCGCGAGGCCCCGGCTCCCCTGGCCGACCGCGTCCGCAACCATCCCGGCGACATCCTCTTCCACAAGCACTGGTTCGACGTCTTCACCAACCCCAACGTCGAGCCGGTGCTCGACGTCCTCGACCCCCGGCACATCGTCCTCTACGGCGTCGCGCAGGACGTCTGCGACCGCTACGCCATCGAGGGCCTCCTCGC
>JADGQW010000265.1 GCA_017881505.1 Gemmatimonadales bacterium | reverse complement strand
GAGCCCGTCGGCGGGGGGGGCGCCGTGCCGCCCCCGACCGGCGTCACCCACAGAGGAGCCGTGCCGGGCACGATGAGCGACATCGAGACCGTCCTGCCGCTCTTCACCGCCCTGGGACGGGCCCTTTCCGGGGCCATCCGCACCGATACCATCGCCGGCCACGCCGCCGACGCCGTGGAAGCGCTCTTCCACCCCACTGGCGCGACCGTCATGCTGGAGAGCTCCCCCGGCGGGACCTTCGAGGCGGCCGTCGTCCGCGGCGCGCCGATCGTGGCGGCCGACGCCCCGCTCGTCCAGGACTGCCTCAGCGCGCCGCGTGCCGGGCGCGGGGACGACCCCCCGTGCCTCTGCGCCCCACTCGTCGCTGCGGGCCACACGCTCGGCGCACTGGTCGTCGAGCGGCCGCCCGGGACCTCCTTCTCCACCGCCGACGAGGCGGTCCTCGCCGCCGCGGCCGCCCAGGTGGCGCTCGCCCTCCAGAACTGCTGGCTCCTCACCCTCCTCTCGGCCGGGAAGCGCGAATGGGAGCAGATGGTGGACGCCATCGGCGCGGCGGTCTGCATCGTGGACCGCCAAGGGAGCGTCCACCGGGCCAACCGCACCTTCGCCGCCCTCGTCGGCACCCCCGTGACCGCGCTCGCCGGGCGCGCCTGGCAGGCGCTCCTGCCGCCGGCGTGGCTCGAGCCGGTGAGCGGCCTCCTCGAGCAACCGGGGCGCGCCGCCCCCTGCGAGCTCCGCGACGAGGGCCGCGTGTTCATCGCGACGGCCATCGCCGTCGGCGACGCCGACGCGGATGGGCGCGCCGCCGTGCTCGTCCTCGACGACCACACACAGCGGAGGCGCCTCCAGGAACAACTGATCCAGTCCGAGAAGATGTCGGCCGTCGGCCAGCTCATCTCCGGCGTCGCCCACGAGCTGAACAATCCCCTCGCGTCGGTGCTGGGCTTCGCGGACTTCCTGATCGAGACGGGGGAGTCCCCGCCCGCCCTCGCGGAGCCCCTCCGGGTGATCCAGCAGGAGGCGCAGCGCGCCGCGAGCATCGTGAAGAACCTGCTGACCTTCGCGCGCAAGCAGGACCAGGAGCGCCGCCGCGTCGCGGTGGGCGAGGTGCTCGAGCGCACCGTCGCGCTGCTCCGCAATCAGCTCATCCAGCACCGGGTGGAGCCCGTCCTCGAGGAGGCTCCCGACCTCCCCGACGTGTTCGGCAGCCCCAACCAGCTGCAGCAGGTGTTCGTCAACCTCATCAACAACGGCGCGCAGGCCATCGCGGCGACCGGCCGGCCCGGCACGGTCACGATCCGGGTCCGCCCCTGGCTCGACGGCGTCGCGGTGGACGTGGCGGACACCGGCCCCGGGGTGCCCGCCGACCTGGCGGAGCGCATCTTCGAACCGTTCTTCACGACCAAGCGCGAGGGCGAAGGGACCGGCCTCGGCCTCTCCATCTGCCAGGGGTTGGTGAAGGAGCACGGAGGGCGGCTCTCGCTGCAGTCGGCGCGCGGGGCCGGCGCGACGTTCACCGTCGAGCTCCCCGCCGCGCCCGCGCCGCCCGCCGCGGGGGCGGCCGATCCCCTCCACGTCCCCTCGCGGGCGCGAGTCCTCGTGGTGGACGACGAGACCCACATCCTCCACTACATGCGCGTCACGCTCGAGTCGTGGGGCCACGAGGTGGAGACCGCGGCGGACGGCGCCGAGGGGCTGCGGCGCGCGCTCGAAGGCCACCACGACGTGATCTTCACCGACGTCCGGATGCCGGGGGTCGGCGGCCGCGAGATCTTCGAGACGCTGCGCTCCAGCGCCCCCGCGATCGCCGCCCGCGTCGTCTTCGCCACCGGCGACACCGTGGCCGGCGACACCCTTGCCTTCCTCGAGAGCACCGGGCGGCCGGTCCTCACCAAGCCCTTCAAGCTCGCGGAGTTGCGCACGACGCTGGCGGCGGCGCTGGCTGCGCACTGAGGCCTTCCTACCACCGTTCACTGCCCCTTGGTACCACTGCGCGCCTGCGCGTCCGCACACTCCTTGGCGCTCTGTCCCTTAGCGCTAGCGCCGTCTAGATTGCCGTCGTGATCTACGTCCTCGTTCCCGTCCGCGACGAAGCCGCCACCGTCGGCCTGCTGCTCTGGAAGGTGCGCCAGGTCTTCACGGCGTTCGAACGCGAGTACCAGCTGCTCGTTGTGGACGATGCCTCGACCGACGGGACCGACGCGGTGCTGGGTCCCTACACCCGCGCCCTGCCCCTCACGCTCGTCACGCACCGGGACCGCCGCGGCTACGCGCGGAGCCTCGAGGAGCTGCTGCGGCTGGCGGTGGGCCGGAGCGACCGCCCGCGCCGCGACATCGCGGTGACGATCCAGGCCGACTTCTCCGAGTCGCCCGACGAGCTCCCCGACCTGATCCGGCGCATCGAGAGCGGCGCCGACCTCGTCCTCGGCGATCCGCGCCGCCGGCCGGGGATGTCCTTCGGGGAGCGCGCGGCCCGCGCGCTCGCGCGGGCGGGCGCCCGGGCGCTCGCCCGGGTGGAGGGCGCGACGGCCGGCGTCGGCACGCTGCGGGCGTATCGCGTCGCGACGCTGGCGCGGATGCTGCGCGAGCCCGGTCCCCTGCTGCGCACCGAGGGATGGGCGGCCGACCTGGAGCTGCTGGCGCGCGCCGCGGCGGCGTCGCGCCGGACCGAGGTCGTCACCCTCGCCAGTCCCGTGAAGGCACGGCAGCGCCCCTCCCGCGCCACGCCCTTCCGTTCGGCGTGGGACGTGCTGCGGTCCGCTTGCGGGCTGCCCCGCGGGGACGGCGCCCTCCCCGCCAGCGACGGCGAGGAAGACGTCGCGCCGCCGCAGCCGGCACCGCGCCGCGGGCGCGGCCGGCGTGGG
>JADGQW010000264.1 GCA_017881505.1 Gemmatimonadales bacterium | reverse complement strand
CCCCTCGCGGGAGCGCTGGGGTGGACGGGAGAGCTGTACGGGTACCCGGCGACGAGCGGTCCCGCCGGCGCCGCCGCGATCGTCGCCGTGCTCGGCGGGCCGACGCTTCTGGTGAGGACGTGGCTGGCGCTCGACGCGGGGGTGATCCTCCCCCTCACCGGCGCGCAGCCGCGCGCCGTCTACGTGGGGGGCGTATGCAACGCGGGGCGGCTCTGGGGCCGCCCCGGCGTGTCGTCACCACGATGATCGCCTGCTCTCGGAACTCTCAGGGCCTGATGCGCAGCCCCAGGAACAACTCCTCCAGCGCACCCGGCTGGTAGGAGTTGCCGTCGGGGTCGGGTTCCGTGAAGGCGATGTACCGCTTCCCCGCCAGGTTCCGGCCCGAGAGCGTGATTTCGCTGTCCCACCCGTTCAGCGGCACGCGCCAGACGATCCGCGCGTTCAGCAAGGCGTACCCCGCCACCCACGCCACGTTGCTCGGGTCCACGAACCAGTGGGTCAGCGCCTGCGTCCCCACTCCCACCGTCCAGGGGCCGCGGGTGTACTGCGCGTCGAGGGTGAGCTGGTGCACCGGCGAGTTGGGGAGCCGGTGGCCCCGCACGTCCCCGTAGGCGCTCTGCGCGTTGGTGTACTTGAAGTCGGACCAGGTGTACGCCGCCTGGATGAGGACGGGCGCGACCGGCGTCCAGCCGATGGACGACTCGACCCCGAAGCGCCGGCTCGACGCCGCGTTCCGGTAGAAGGTCTCGAGAGGGCGCGTGGCCACCCGGTAGCGGTCGAAGTCGTGGTCGGTATTCAGCGCGAACCACGTGACGTCGAAGAGGAGCGTCCTCCCCAGGGACCCGCGCGCGCCGAGCTCGCCCCCCCACGAGAGGGCGGGCCGCAGCGCCGTGTTGAAGCCGCCGATCTGGACGGGGTTGGCGTCCAGCTCCTCCGTCGCCGGGGGGAGGAACCCCTGGCCGACGTTGCCGTACAGGCTCAGCGCCGGCGAGGGCGCGTAGGTGACGCCCACCCGCGCCGTCACCCGCTGGAACCGCGCATCCCCCGAGAGGTCCACGCCGCCGGCCTGGAGATGGTCGCTGAGGCGGTTGTCCACCCGGTCGTAGCGCACGTTCACCATCGCGCCCCAGGGACCGCCCAGCTCCACGCGGTCGAGGGCGAAGACGCCGATCCCCCCCTGGTGGAACACCTGGTCGCTGAGGATCGTGGTGCCCTCCACCGCCGCGCCCATGTTCGGGAGCGCGTAGCCGTCCATCGTCTGCCACTGCACGTCCGTCCCCACGCTCACCTGGTGCCGCACCCCCGCGGTGGCCGCGTGCATCGTGTACTGGAGCGTGCCCCCCGGCGCCGTGATCGTCCGGTGCATCACCGACGAGGGCACGGATTCGCGGTACGCCGTGCGCCGCACAAAACCGGTGAAGGAGACGCTCCGGTCCCCGCCGAGGTCCAGCTCCCCCACGACGCCTCCCATCTCACGCCGCGTGTTCATGTACTCGTCGAAAGTGAGCGCGTCGGGGTTCGGCTGCCGCGGGTCTGCCGCCACCTGCGCGACGTTGAGCCCCTCGGGGTTCTCGTTGTAGTAGGACGTGTACATCAACACGGGCGAGAGCCGCAGGCGCGGCGTCGCGTTCCAGCGCGCCTTGGCGTACAGGTTGTCGCCGTGGAACGCCGTGTGGACGCGGTAGCCGTCCCCCTGCGTCCGCGAGTAGGATGCGCGGTAATTGAGGCGCCCGTCCTCCAGCGTCCCCCCCGCCTGCCCCGTTCCCCTCCAGAAGTTGTTGGAGCCGTACGTGCCCGAGGCCTCGAAGCCTACGGGGTCCGTTCCGCCGTCGGCGGTGGTGATGTTCAGCACGCCGGCCGAGGAACCGCCGCCGTACAAGGAGGCCGCGGGCCCGCGCTGCACCTCGACGCGCTGCACCGTGGCCCAGTCCACGTCGTAGAAGTCGGCCGCGAACCCCGTCGGGTCGTTGAGGGGGAGCCCGTCGAGGAGGACGTTGATGCCGCGGACGCCGTGCTCGCTGAGGATCCCCTGCCCGCGCATCGAGAGGTGGACCCGCTTCCCGTTGGCCTGGTTGTCCACCTTGACGCCGGGCACCAGCGCGACCGCCTCGTCCACCGCGATGCCGCGCGGCGCGGACTCCAGCACCGCCACGCCGACGATCTTGATGGCTGCCGGGTTCTCGGCCAGCGGGATCGGGATGCGGGACGCGGTGATCACCACCGGGCGGAGGCGTGGCACGCGCAGCGTGTCGCTGTCGGCGCGCGCTTCGGCGGGGGACGGCGTGCGCGGCGCCTGCTGGAGGTCGGAGCCGGCCGCGGCGCGCGGCGCGATGATGAAGAGCAGCGGAGAGAGCAGGAGTAAGGTCTTCACGGTGAGGGCTTCCCGGCATGAGACGGTGTGAAACGAACGAGGGCGCGCGGCGCCTCTGCGGTGGAGTGGCCCGCCGCGCCGAGCGACGTCACCAACTTGGGCGCGACGACCCCGCTGTCAACGCCCGACGGCCCGCCGAAACGGGAGTAAAGTGGTGGGACTCTGGCGCGGGCGAGCGGCGGCGGGCAGTTTCCCCGTCATGGAGCCGCATCCCTTCGGCTGGCGCTGCCAGAACGACGTGACGAAGTTCTACGAGTTGGAGCTGGATTGAGCTGATGGCTGATGGCTGATGGCCCTGGAGACCCCATGCCCTTCGTGACCCTCAGTGACCTCAAGGTCCGCGAGCCCTTCCCCGGCTACGCCGGCCGCTTCCTGCACTCCGAGAAGATGAGCGTGGCGCACTGGACCGTCGCCGAGGGATCCGGCTTCCCCGAGCACGCGCACCCGCACGAGCAGGTGGCGATGGTCGTGGAGGGACGCTTCGAGATGACCGTCGCGGGGGAGAC
>JADGQW010000263.1 GCA_017881505.1 Gemmatimonadales bacterium | reverse complement strand
GACTCGAGCGTGACGAGCGACGCGTCACGGACCACGAGCCCTGCGACACCTGCGACGCCGAGCGAGTCGTGGGTCTCGATGAGATACCGCGCGACGGCTGAGATCTCCGCACGGTCCTCCGTGCTCACCTCGCGCGCGGGAGCCCGCACCGCCCCACCGGCGAACATCCCGTTCCGTTCCAGCGTCGCCCGCAAGCGCCCCACCTGGCTTCCCTCGGACACGCCGTACGCGCCCCAGGGGCCCGCCAGCGTCAGCAGCGCCACGACGCAGAGCGACACCGGGATGATCCGGATGGTCTTCGCCCGCGTCACGCCGTAGTACACCGCCAACCCGGCGAGCCAGAGGGAGAGGACGATCAGGAAGTAGCGCCGCTCGGTGATGCCGTACTGGTGCACGCGCTGATAGAGGGCGAGCCAGAGCATCACGATCGACGGGATGAGCGCGAGCCAGAACTGGCGCGCGAAGGTCGCGATCCAGCGCTGCTCGGGGTCGTCGGCGATGGGGTGTACCAGGAGGAGCGCGAAGATCCCTGCGGCCCCCACGCCCGAGACGAGCCACCCGATCCACCCGCTCGGCCAGTCCCACATCACCACGACCTTGCCCAGGTACAGCGTGAGGATGACGAGGTAGACCGACACGAGGGGCACGAGGGCGTACTGCGCGAAGACCCGCAGCACGGCGGGGTAGTCGCGCCGCTCCTCGAGGGCGGCCGGGTCCGACGGCACGCCGCCGAGGAAGAACCAGGTGTTGAAGACGAAGGCGATCACCGCCCAGACGCGCGGGTACGCCGTGTCCGGCACGTCCACGCCGAACAGCTTGTCGAGGGCGACGAGCGCGAGGACGAGGCCGAGGAAGAGGGTGCCGGTGAAGATGGCGGCGACGATCGCCCGCTCCAGGAGGGCGCGGCTCCACTGCCAGAAGGCGTTGCGCGCGTCCCGCCCCACGAAGGGGACGAACACGACGCAGAGGTGGAAGGTGACGCTGAACTGGACGTAGCGACCGAAGCGCACCGGGTCGGTCCACCGGGGCCAGCCGAAGAAGAAGACCGCCAGGAGGAGCACGCCGGCGAGGCCGAGCAGGACCTGGGCCGCGCCGCGGCGCGCCTGGCGCTCGGCGAGGAGCGCGGCGGCGAGGAAGAGGGGGATGCCGAGGCTGGCCGTGGTGATGAGGCGCTCGTGGAGCCATTCGGGTCCGACGTCCTCGATGGCGAGCACGCTGGCGGCGGCGGCGAGGGTGGCCGCGGCGAGGACCAGTGGGAAGCGGCGCAGCGTGCGCTGAGCGGCGACGGCGGCGGCGCCGAGGGAGGGCAGGGCGAGAGGCATCGGGATCCCGGTGTGGGTGGTCGGTGAAAACGTGCGGCTACAGCCGAGTCCGCGCTAGGGGCGACGTGAAAGGGGCCGCGGCACTCGCCGCGGCCCCGTCTCGCGTCTCCCCTTACCTCTTACCTCTCACCTTCCTCACACATCGAGGTTCTTGACGAACTTCGCGTGTTCCTCGATGAACTTCCGCCGCGGCTCCACTTCGTCCCCCATCAGCGTCTCGAACAGTTCGGACGCCTCCCGCGCCGACTCCATCTCCACCTTGAGGATGGTGCGCGTGCTCGGGTCCATCGTCGTCTTCCAGAGCTGGTCGGGGTTCATCTCGCCAAGGCCCTTGTAGCGCTGGATGTTGACGCCGCCGCGGCCGCCGTCGCCGTTGCCGAGCCGCTTGGCGTACTCCTCGCGCTCGACCTCGTCATAGGCGTAGTACTCCTCCTTCCCCTTCGCCACGCGGAAGAGCGGCGGCTGGGCGATGTAGATGTAGCCCGCCTCGATCAGCGCGTGCATCTCCTTGTAGAAGAAGGTGAGGAGCAGCGTCCGGATGTGCGCGCCGTCCACGTCGGCGTCGGTCATCAGGATGATCTTGTGGTAGCGCGCGTCCTCGATCTTGAACTCCTCGCCCACCCCGGTGCCGAGGCAGGTGATGATGGTCCGGATCTCCTCGTTGGAGAGGATCTTGTCGATCCGGGCCTTCTGCACGTTCAGGATCTTGCCGCGGAGCGGGAGGATCGCCTGGAACGAGCGGTCGCGCCCCTGCTTGGCGGAGCCGCCGGCCGAGTCGCCCTCGACGAGGTACACCTCGCACAGCGACGGGTCGGTGAGGGAGCAGTCGGCGAGCTTGCCGGGGAGGAGCCCGCCGTCCATCGCGGACTTCCGCCGCACCAGCTCCCGCGCCTTGCGCGCCGCCTCGCGCGCCAGCGCCGCGGAGCACGCCTTCTCGATGATGGCGCGCGCCACCGGCGGGTGCTCCTCGAGGTAGGCGCCGAGGAACTCGTTGACGACGCTCTTGACGATGCCCTCGACCTCGCTGTTGCCGAGCTTCGTCTTCGTCTGCCCCTCGAACTGCGGCTCGCGCACCTTGATCGAGAGGACGCACGTCAGCCCCTCGCGCACGTCGTCGCCCGAGAGGGTGAAGTCCGCCTTCTTGAGGGCGCCGCTCTTCTTCGCGTACTCGTTGATGGTGCGCGTGAGCGCCGACTTGAAGCCGGTGAGGTGGGTGCCCCCTTCGTGGGTGTTGATGTTGTTGACGAAGGTGAGCGTGTTCTCGGCGTAGCCCCCGTCGTACTGCAGCGCCACCTGCACGTCCACGTCGTCCCTCACCGTCTCGATGAGGAGGGGCTTGGGATGGAGCGGCTTGCGGTTCTGGTTCAGCCACTCGACGAACTGGACCAGGCCGCCCTTGTAGAAGTACGTCTCCTCGCGCTTCGAGTCGGGCCGCTCGTCGGTGAGGGTGATCGTCAGGCCCTTGTTCAGGAACGCCAGCTCGCGGAGGCGGCCGGCGAGGATGTCGTAGTCGAAGCGGGTGTCGGTGAAGATCGTCGTGTCGGGCTTGAAGCGGACGAT
>JADGQW010000262.1 GCA_017881505.1 Gemmatimonadales bacterium | reverse complement strand
ATCCCAACAACCGCCTCGTCTTCGCAGCGCGGCCCGATTCGAGCCTCGATGTGTTCGATACTTACTTCTACGGCGAGGTAACGGACACTACGTCCGTCGGCGCCACGATCCCGATCCCGATCCGGAACGCGCTGATCGGGCCAGTGCGCGTGGCTACTGACGCGGGCAACACGGTGCTGTTCGGGTTGACATCCTTCGGCCTTGTGTCGGTGCGTCTGCCGACGGTATCCAACAGCCTCTTCCCGGTCTCCCCGCTGACCACGACTCCGGTGCGCACCGCGCCGAGTGTCCGCGCGGTCAGCCTAAGGAGCGCGAGTCCGCCGAGGGAGTGAGTCTCCCGGTCCACGTCAACAAGCCCGCGAGCCCGGCCGCACGGCCGGGCTCGCGTTCTGTGGGGAGGGGGTACCAGAGAGCATGATCCGGTTCACCACGGCGGGCGAGTCGCACGGCCGCGCCCTCGTCGCGATCCTCGAGGGCGTCCCGGCGGGGCTCGCCCTCGCGGCCGCCGACATCGACGCGGAGCTCACCCGCCGGATGCAGGGATACGGGCGGGGCGGGCGCATGAAGATCGAGGCCGATCGGGTACAGATCCTCTCCGGCGTGCGGGCGGGAGAGACGATCGGCGCCCCGATCGCGCTCCTGGTCGAGAACAAGGACTTCGCCAACTGGAGCGAAGTGATGGCGGTGGAAGCCGGCGCCGATCCGGCGAAGCGCCGCCTCACGCGGCCCCGCCCCGGCCACGCGGACCTCGCCGGCGCGCTGAAGTACGACCGGCGCGACGCCCGCGACGTGCTCGAGCGCTCCTCGGCGCGCGAGACGGTGGCCCGCGTGGCGGCGGGCGCGGTGTGCCGGCGGCTCCTCGCGGCGTTCGGCGTGGAGATCGGCAGCCACGTCGTGGCGCTCGGGGGGATCGAGGCCGCTCTTCCCGCGACGCTCCCGGTGCCACTCGACCGCGCCGCGGACGCGAGTCCGGTGCGCTGCCTCGACCCGGTGGCGGAGGTGGAGATGGTCGCGCGCATCGACGCGGCTCGGAAGGAAGGCGACACCCTCGGTGGCGTGGCCGAGGTCGTGGTGCGGGGCCTCGTGGTCGGTCTGGGGAGCCACATCGCGTGGGACCGCCGGCTCGACGGGCGCCTCGCGGCGGCGTGGATGTCCATCCCGGCGGTGAAGGCGGTCGAGATCGGGCTTGGCGTCCAGGCGGCGCATCTCCCGGGCTCCGAGGCGCACGATGAGATCGCGCGCGCGGCGCCCGGGGCGGCGCGGAACGCCGGCGGCTTCGCGCGGGCGACCAACCGGGCGGGCGGGCTCGAGGGGGGGATGACGACCGGCGGGCCGCTCGTCGCGCGCGTCGCGATGAAGCCCCTCTCCACGCTGATGCGTCCCCTCGCGTCGGTGGACCTGGAGACGGGCGCCGCGGCCAAGGCGCAGGCGGAGCGGTCCGACGTGACGGCGGTACCGGCGATGGGGGTGATCGCCGAGGCGATGGCCGCGCTCGTCCTGGCGGACGCGTACGCGGAGAAGTTCGGCGGGGACTCGCTCGGCGAGATGCGGCGGAACGTGGGAGGGTACCTCGCGCAGTTGGACGAGCGCCGGGGTGCGTGGGGCGTTGAGCCCTAGGCGCCATCTCCTCCTCGTCGGCCTCTCGGGGGCGGGGAAGACCACCGTGGGCCGGCTCGTCGCCGCGGCCCTGGACGCGCCCTTCGTGGACCTGGACGAGGAGGTCGAGCGTCACGCCGGGCGGCCCGTGGCGGTCCTGTTCCAGGACCAGGGCGAGGCGGCGTTCCGGGCGGCGGAGTCGGCATGCGCGCGGGAGGCGCTCGCCGGCACGCCGGCGGTCGTCGTCGCCGGAGGGGGCTTCTTCGACGACCCCGGCAACCGGTCGGCGGCGCACGCTGGGGCGCTGACGGTGTATCTCGAGGTGGAGCCCGCCACGGCCGCCGCCCGCCTGGAAGGGAATGCGGGCCGTCCGCTCCTCGCGGGCGGCGACCCGGCACCGATCCTGGCGGCGATGCTCGGACGCCGGAGGGCGGGCTATCTCACGGCTCCGCACGTCGTTGCGACCGACGGCGCGGGACCGGAGGACGTCGCGGAGCGGGTCGTGTCGCTTGCCCGGGAGCACGGGGGTTGGTAGACTCACCGCCCCGCACGAACCCGCCGGAGCCCGCACGTGGCGCCGCCGGCAGGGTGCCCGCCGCGGCCTTTGACGGCCCGGTGACGGGGCGCTCACAGATTGCGGATGGAGGACGATGGCGGAGATGACCACGCTCGTGATCGTCGAGTCGCCTGCGAAGGCGAAGACGATCGGCAAGTATCTCGGACCGAGCTACACGGTGCGGGCCACCGTGGGGCACATCCGGGATTTGCCCGAGCGCGGCCTCGGTGTGGACGTGGCCGACGACTTCAAGGCGACCTTCGCCACCGTGAAGGGCAAGGCGAAGACCATCACCGAGCTGAAGAAGGCGGCGAAGGAGTCCTCGCGCGTCCTGATCGCGACCGACCCCGACCGCGAGGGCGAGGCGATCGCGTGGCACGTCGCCGACCAGCTCAAGGTGAAGAACGCCGGCCGGGTGCTCTTCCACGAGATCACCAAGGAAGCGGTCAAGCAGGCGATCAAGGCGCCGACCACCATCGATGACCGCAAGGTGGAGGCGCAGCTTGCGCGCCGCGTCCTCGACCGGCTGGTCGGCTTCAAGGTGAGCCCGCTCCTCTGGAAGGCGATCAAGACCGGGCTGTCCGCGGGCCGGGTGCAGACGGTGGCGCTCCGCCTCGTCGTCGAGCGCGAGGAGGCGATCCGCGGGTTCGTGCCGCAGGAGTACTGGAGCATCACGGCGCGCTGCGAGCACGGGAAGCAGGCGTTCGACGCGGAGCTGCACAAGGTCGGCGGCCACAAGCCCGA
>JADGQW010000261.1 GCA_017881505.1 Gemmatimonadales bacterium | reverse complement strand
AACTACAATGTGACGGCCATCGCGCCGGGGTTCCGGGCGCGCGTCGGCTTCGTGAACCGCGTCGGCGTCATCAACTCCCACGCCTTCAACCGTTTCACCATCTACGGGAGGCGCGGCGCCTTCCTCGAGACCGCCTCCGCGTACGTGCAGGTGACGCGGACGTGGAACTGGGGCCACGTGAACCTCCTCGACGCGCTCGAGGGGACGGAGGGCGTCACCACCGTCTGGACGTTCCACGGTGGCTGGACGGCGAACGCCTCGGGAGGACATTCCTCCTACCACTTCGACCCGGCGCAGTACGGCGGCTACGCCGTGCAGATCGACGCCACGCACACCGGCCCCTTCGCCGTCCCGGTGCCGCTTCGGAACCTGTGGACCGGCAGCGTGGGGATCGGCACGCCGGTGTGGCGCTCCTTCCAGGGGAGCGTGAGCGTCGGCGGCGGCAGCACGCCCCTCTTCGACGAGGCGGCGGGCGGGCGGCAGACGCAGCTGTCGGGGAGCCTCAACTGGCGCCCGACCACCAAGGTCCGCATCGCGGCGCAGTACGTGCGCAACGTCCTCACCCGCGACCGCGACGGCACGCGCTTCTCCCGCGAGGACATCCCGCGCCTCAAGCTCGAGTACCAGGCGAGCCGCGCCATCTTCGTGCGGTTCGTGGGCCAGTACACGGCGCGCCTCAAGGACGCCTTGCGCCAGCCCGGCACCGAGCTGCCGATCGCGCTCCTCGATCCCTCGACGCGCACCTACGCCGTCGCGGGCACGCAGAACGGCAACGACTTCCGGGTGGACTGGCTCTTCTCCTACCGGCCGAGCCCCGGCACGCTGATCTTCCTCGGCTACGGCTCGTCGCTCCAGGAATCCGACGCGTTCACCTTCGGGAGGGACCTGCATCGCTCCACGGACGGGTTCTTCGCGAAGCTGTCGTATCTCTTCCGGATGTGAGGCGGTGAGAAGGTGAAGTCCACGACGTGAGAAGGGCCGGGCGAGATGCCCGGCCCTTCCCGTTCGCGCGGTAGCAGGCCTGCGCCCGCCGCGCCGCGCGCCGAACCGCAGGCGGCATCGCCGCCGGCGGAACGCCTACTCCGACCCCGTCGGCCGCGCGATGTATTGCATGGGCAGCGGACCCGAGAGCGAGCGCAGCCACGTGACGATCTCGGCCACCTGCTGCGTCGTGAGCTCCTTGCCGAGCTGGTAGCGCGCCATCCACACCACCGCGGTGTCGAGGGAGCGCACCGCGCCGTTGTGGAAGTACGGGGCCGTGTGCTCGACGTTCCGCAGCGACGGCACCTTGAACATCATCCGGTCCCCCGGCTGGTGCGTGACGGCCATCCGGCCCACGTCCGTCGTGTCCGGCCACGGCCGCACCATCCCGACCTTCATGTACATCCCGCCGCCGACGTATGGCCCCTGGTGGCAGCTCGTGCAGCCGGTGGTGGCGAAGGTGTTGAATCCCACCTTCTCCGCGTTCGTCAGCGCCGTGTCCTCGTGACGGAGGAAGCGATCCCAGCGCGAGGGCGTCACCAGCTTCCGCTCGAACGCGCCGATGGCCCGGCCGAGGTTCGGATAGGTGACGGGGTCCCGCTCACCCGGGAAGGCGGCGGCGAAGCGCCGGCGGTAGTTCGCGTCTGCCCGCAGCCGCGCGATCACCGCCGGCGCGGCCGGCATCCCCATCTCCACCGGGTTGAGGATCGGGCCCAGCGCTTGCGCCTCGACGTCCGGCGCGCGGCCGTCCCAGAACTGCGCGAGGTGGCCCGCCGCGTTGTACACGGTCTGCCCGTTGCGCGTGCCCTTCTTCCCCTGGTGCCCGATGCTCACGGCGCCCGTGTCGGCGCCGTACCTGGCCAGGTCGTGGCAGCTGTTGCACGACATGTCGTTCCCAGCCGAGAGCTTCGTCTCGTAGTACAGCCGGCGGCCGAGGTCGACCTTCGCCTCGGTGATCGGATTCGCCGCCGACGCCATCACGTCGGGTAGCGGCGCGAACGCCGCCAGTTGCGTCGTGTCCACCTTCACCGCCGCCTCGCGCCCCGCGCCCTTGCACCCCGCACTCACCAGCGCGAGACACGCCACCATCCCTGCAAGCTTCCGCGTCATCGGTCCTCTCCTCGTTCGACGTCCACTGCGCAGCGCCTTGCCGCCACCGGCGCCTCGCGCTCCCTGCCTGCCGCTCGCCATCCGCCTTCGGCTATCGGCTTTCAGTTGACAAGGTGCGCGCAGAAATCGCCGGGCGGAAGGAGGGAAGAGGCCGCGACGGACTCGATAGATGACCGAATTGCTCGTGATTGCGCCACGGGCGGAGCGCCTACTTCGACGCGGGCATCCCCGCGGGTCGTGCGATGTACTGCGTGGGGAGCGTCCCGGAGAGCGCGCGCAGCCACGTGACGATCTGCGCCACCTGTTGCGCCGCGAGTTCCTTGCCGAGCTGGTAGCGTGCCATCCACACCACCGCCGTGTCGAGGGACCGCACCGCGCCGTTGTGGAAGTACGGCGCCGTGTGCTCGATGTTCCGCAGCGAGGGCACCTTGAAGACCATCCGGTCGCCCGGCTGGGGCGTCACCCCCATGCGGCCGAGGTCGGTCGTGTCCGGCCACGGCCGCACCAGGCCGGCCTTCATATACATCCTGCCCCCACGTACGCGCCGTTGTGACAGGTCGTGCAGCCGGTGGCGGCGAAAGTATTGAACCCCACCTTCTCCGTGTTCGTGAGCGCCGTCTCGTCGTGGCGGAGGAAGCGGTCCCAGCGCGAGGGGGTCAGCAGCTTGCGCTCGAACGCGCCGACCGCGCGGCCAAGGTTCGCGTAGGTGACGGGGTCCCGCTCGCCGGGGAACGCGGCGGCGAACATCCGGCGGTAGAGCGTGTCCGCGCGCAGCCGCGCGACCACCGCCCGGCCGCTGGGCATCGCCATCTCCAC
>JADGQW010000103.1 GCA_017881505.1 Gemmatimonadales bacterium | reverse complement strand
TCGGTGAAGGGGCTGGTCACGAGCGGGACCGGTGTCGAGTCGCCGTGGACCCGCACCCCGAGGATGTCGCCGGCCCCGGCCTGGCTGTTGTCGGTGCGGACGATCAGCCACTGCCCGTCCCGCGACCAGCTGAACTCCTGGATCTGCCGGTCGATGCGTGCCAGGCGCCGGTCGGGGCCGCTGCCGTCCGCCGGTCGCGCGACGACGACCGTGGTGTTGGCCGTGTCCCGGATGAAGGCGACGAGCCTGCCGTCGGGGGACCACGCGGGGCGCCGGTCCTGGCCGCTGAAGGTGAGCCGCGTGAAGGGCCCCCGATCGAGCTCCTTGATCCAGACGTTCAGGCCGCCGCCCGTGCCGCCCGTGCCCACGGCGATCCGGCGTCCGTCCGGCGCGAGCGCGAGGGCGCTGAACTGGCCGTACCACGTCGAGTCGAACGGCGTCGCGACGCCGGCGCGGCTCACGCGCACGATCGTGTTCTCGGTCGCGACGCCGGAACCGCGCAGGTAGACGAGGGTGCCGGAGGCCGACCAGACCAGGTGCGCGAACCCGGTGCCGACCATCACGCCGTCGAGGACGGGCGTGGCCGCGCCGCGGATCTCCAGGCGGCCGAGGTCGAAGGGCGCCGCCATTCCCACCCCGTCGCGCCGCACGTACAGCAGGTAGCCGTTCGGCAGGTACCACGCCTGTGCCACGTCGTCGAGCAGCCGCTTCTCCTTCCCCGTCCGCAGGTCCAGGACGTGCAGCGACATCGTCACGCACCCGGACGAGCACGCCTGGAAGAGCACGCCCCGCGAGCCCGGCAACGCGGTGGGGAAGCCGATGCCACGGCCGGCGATCGCGCTGTCGTGCAGCACGACGGTCCCGTCGCCACCCGCGGCGCTCACCCGCCTGAGCTCGATCAGCGAGGGGGACCCGTAGACGAGCGTGCCGTCGGCCATCCAGGTGGCTCCGCCGAAGCCGTCGGCGACACTGTCCGCGATGACGACGGCCGCCCCGCCGGCCGCGTTCACTTTCTTGAGGTGCCCGTCCGCCACGAACGCGATCCACTGGCCATCCGGCGAGAAGACCGGGTTGTTGGCGCGGGCCGTCCCGGCGATCGGCGTCGCGGCGAGCTCGGAGCGCCGCTTGATCCAGAGGAGGCCGTTCTGGCTGTTGTCCTTGAAGACCAGGCTGGCGCCGTCTGGCGAGAGCGCCATGGAGGGGAAGGCCGAGTAGAGGAGCAGGCTGTCGCTCAGCGTGATGGCCTGCCAGTCCACGGGTCTCCGCGACGCCAGGCGCTCCCGCACCCAGCCCCACGCGCCGAGGACGAGGAACGCCAGGGCCGCGCCGGCTGCCAACCGGAAGTAGCGCCGCCACGGCGTGGCGCTCGCGGAGGGCGCGGCGGCGGTGGCGGCGCGCGTCAGGGGGAGCGTGGGGCCGCGCCCCGAGAGCGCCTCCGCGAAGAGCGCCGCCGTGGCGATCCGGTCGGCGGGGAGCTTCTCGAGCGCGGCGTTGACCGCCGCCTCGATGTGCGGGGGGATGGTGTGGCGCTGCAGGGTGAGCGAACGCGGCGACTCGGTCATCACCCGCGCGATGATCGCCTGGGCCGTCGGGCCGTTGAACGGCGGCTCGCCGGAGAGCATCTCGTAGAGGACGCAGCCGAGGGCGTAGATGTCCGCCTTGGGCGTGATCTCGCGTTCCCCCATCGCCTGCTCGGGGGCCATGTAGTGCGGCGTCCCGAGACTCATCCCCGTCTCGGTCATCCGCGTCCCGCCGTCGCTCCGGCTCACCGCCAGCGCGATGCCGAAGTCGGCGACCATCGCGTGCCCGCCGTGCAGCAGGATGTTCTCGGGCTTGATGTCCCGGTGGATCACCCCGCGCTGGTGCGCGTACTCCAGAGCGTCGGCCACCTCGACCGCGATCCGCACGGCGTCCTCGACCGGGAGCTGCTTCTCGCGCGTCAGGCGGTCGCGCAGTGATTCGCCTTCGACGTATGGCATCACGTAGAAGACGAGGCCGTCGGCCTCCCCGGAATCAAACAGCGAGAGGATGTGCGGGTGCTGGAGATTGGCGGTCGTCTTGATCTCGGCGAGGAACCGCTCGCCGCCGAGGATCGCCGAGAGCTCCGGGCGCAGGACCTTGAGGGCGACGTGGCGGTCGTGCCGCACGTCGTGGGCCAGGTAGACGGTGGCCATGCCGCCGGCGCCGAGCTCGCGCTCGATCACGTAGCGGTCGGAGAGCGCGGCGGTCAGGTTCCTGCGCGCGTCGGTCATCGGGGCTCCACGCGGCGAAAGGACTTCATCCCCGCCGTCGGGTGCGGGCTCACGTGGCAGAGGTGCGCGACGCCGGCGCTCACGCGACGGCCCCGAGCCGCTCGCGCAGGGCCTGCGCGGAGGGCACGCGGTCGTCGGGGCGCTTGGCGAGGAGGTCCATCACCACGGCGGCGAGCGCCGGCGGGACGTCGGGGTTCGCCTGGCCGAGGGGCTCGGGCTCGTCCTGGAGGAGCTTCGCGACCAGCGCCATCGGCGTCGGCGCGTCGAAGGGGAGCCGCCCCGCGAGGCACTCGTAGAGGACGACGCCGCACGCCCAGAGGTCGGCGCGCGCGTCGATCTCCTCGCCGAAGAGCTGCTCCGGGGGCATGTACGACGGGGTCCCGACCACGAGCCCCGCCTCGGTGAGCTGGCTCCCGCGCTCGGCGAGCCGCGCCACGCCGAAGTCCATCACCTTCAGCACTCCCTGGCCGTCGAGGAGGAGGTTCTGCGGCTTGATGTCGCGGTGGATGACGCCCTCGCCGTGCGCGACGACGAGCGCCTCGGCGAGCTGGCTGCCGATGGCGAGGACGGCGTCGGCGGCGAGGCGGCCGCGGGTGTCGATCAGTTCCCGGACGGTGATCCCCTCGACGTACTCCATCGTGAGGAAGTAGGTGCCCTGCCACTCGCCGAGGTCGTGGGTGCGGACGACGTTGCGGTGGGAGATGCGCCGCGCCAGGCGGATCTCCGTCTTGAAGCGCTCGATGACCTGCGCGTCGGCGACGAGGTCGTGGCGCAGGGTCTTGAGGGCGACCTCCTCCCCGAGCTCGAGGTCCTGCGCGCGGTACACGGCGCCCATCCCGCCGTTGCCGAGGGAGGCGAGGATGTCGTAACGCCCGGCCAGGCGCTCGCCGGTGCGCAGCGCGGGGTCCTGTCCCGGCCGCGTCATCCCGGCGGTGGAGCGCCGCGCCGTCGCGATCTCGGTGCGGAGGGCCCGCACCTGCTCGTGGAGCTGCTGCTCCCGCGCGCGCACCTGTGTCGCCATCGAGTCGAAGACGCGGGCGAGCTTCCCGAGCGCGTCCTGGCGGCGGGCGATCTGGCCGAGGGAGCCCGCCTGGTAGGTGCCGGCCTCCACCGCCGCCGCGGCGCCGAGGACGCGGTCCACGTCCTGGAGGTACGCCCGCTCCCGGTCCCGCAGGCGCTTCTTGTCGAGCGAGGCGCCGACGCGCGCCTTGAGGAGCACCGGCTCGAAGGGCTTGGAGAGGAAGTCCTCGGCGCCCTGCTCGATGCAGCGCACCGCGGCGGAGAGGTCATCGAGGGCGGAGATCACGATGACGGGGACGTCGCGCGTCGCGGGGTCCTGCTTGATCCGCGAGAGCACCTCGAAGCCGTCCATCTCCGGCATCATGATGTCGAGGAGGACGAGGTCGCAGGGTCCGCCCGCCAGGAGCTCGAGCGCGCGGCGACCGCTCTCGGCGGGGATGACGCGGTGGCCGAGGCGCTGCAGGCGGCGCTGGAGGATGTCGCGGTTCCCGGCGTCGTCGTCCACGACCAGGACGGTGGACGCGGCGTCGGCGGTCGTCCCCGTCGCCCCCGCGGGGGAGATCCCGGGCGCGGAGGTGTTGGCGCGGGGGGCGAGCTGCTCGGCGGCCCGGAGGATCTTCCCGAGGTCCTCGAGCGCGGCTGCGTCGAGCGCGGCGCCCGCTGCGGTCTGCAGCGTGGTCACGGCGCCGATGATGCGGTTCTGCGGCTCGCGCAGGTCGCCGTAGAGGCGGGTCAGCGCCTCCGCGGGGATCTGGGGCAGGGTCGGGGCGAGGACGGCACTGATCTTCGCCAGGACGTCCTGCGCGGCGGCGAGGATCTCCTCCAGGGGCGCGCGACGCGAGCCGTCGTCGGGCGGGACGTCCTCGAGGAGCATCTCGGTGTAGCCGACGATGTGGTTCACCGGCGTCCGCAGATGGTGGCGCAGCTCCGCCACGGCCTGCGGTCCCGTGAGCGAGCCGGGGGTCGTCACTGCGCCGCGCCCAGCAGCGCCTGGATCTTCCCGAGGAGCCGGTCGAGGTCCACCGGCTTGGTGTCATAGTCGTTGCAGCCGGCCTCCAGCGCCTTCTCCCGGTCGCCCGCCATCGCGTGGGCGGTGAGGGCGATGATCGGCACCGGCGTCCCGCTCTCCGCGGCGCGGATCTGGCGGGTCGCCTCCCAGCCGTCGATCTCGGGGAGGCTCATGTCCATCAGGACGAGGTCGTAGCCGCCGGCGGCGGCCTTCACCACGCCTTCGGGGCCGTCCACCGCCATCTCCACCTCGTGCCCGCGGCGCGCCAGCCGGCGGGAGAGCATGTCACGGTTCATCTCGTTGTCCTCGACGAGCAGGATCCTGGCCATCGGTCCCTCCCTCAGTGCTGCGCTGCGGCGGCCGCCGGCGGATGTACCTCGGCCGGCAGCCGGATGGTGAACGTCGAACCCTGTCCCGCCTCGCTCGCCACCGCGACGTCGCCGCCCATCAGCTGGCAGAGGCGCCGCGTGATCGCCAGGCCGAGTCCCGTACCGCCGTAGCGGCTGGCGGTGGAGGCCTCCGCCTGCGCGAAAGCCTCGAAGAGCCGCCCCATCTGCTCGGCCGTCATCCCGATGCCCGTGTCCGCGACCTGGAAGCGGACCCACTCACGCCCCTCCTCCACGGCCCGCTCGACCGTGAGCGTCACCGCGCCGTCCCGCGTGAACTTGCAGGCGTTCGAGAGGAGGTTGAGGAGCATCTGGCGGAGCTTCACCAGGTCGGCGCGCAGTGTGCCCGCCGGCTCGGGGCAGCGGATCTCGAGGCGGTTCCCGTTCTTCCGCGCGAGGGGCTCCGCCGTGGTGAGGACCTCGTCCAGCACGGCGCGGAGCTCGAACGTCTCGAGGTGCAGCTCCATCCGCCCCGCCTCGATCTTCGAGAGGTCGAGGATGTCGTTGATCAGTGAGAGGAGGTGCTTCCCCGCCGTGCGGACCTTGAGGACGTCGGGCGCCAGTGCGTCCGCGCCGAGGTCCCGCGCCTCCTCCTCGATCAGCTCGCTGTAGCCGATGATGGCGTTGAGGGGGGTGCGGAGCTCGTGGCTCATCGAGGCGAGGAAGCGGCTCTTCGCGCTGTTCGCCTCCTCCGCGTCACGCCGGGCGCTCAGGAGGTCGGTGACGTCGTGATAGAGCGCCAGGATGCCCACGCGCTCGCCGTCCACGATGACCGGCACGCCCGCCAGCTCCACGTCGAGGAGAGAGCCGTCCTTGCGCTGGCGCCGCCCGATGCCGCGCGCCGTCTGCTGGCCCGCCTGCGCGGTGTACGCCTGCGCCTCGGCGAGGGTCGCGCGGGTGTTGATCAGCGCGTCGAGGTTCCGGCCGACCGCCTCCTCGAGCCGGTAGCCGAAGAGGCGCTCGAACGCCGGATTGCACGAGACGATGACGCCCTCAAGGTCGAGGGTGACGATGGCCACGGGGCTGTGCTCCACGACCGCGCGGAAGTACTGCCGCTCCCGCTGCGCGCTGGTATAGAGCTGCGCGTTCTCGATGGCGATCGCCGCCTGCGGGGCGAAGAGGTTGAGGCGCCGCAGGTCGTCGGCGCCGAAGACCCGCGCCGGATCGGAGTGGAGGAGCGCGATAGCGCCCACGAGGCGCCCGCCGATCAGGAGGGGCGCGACCATCACCGAGTGCACCTGCACGTCGGCGTACTTGCCGGAGCGGCCGAGCCACTCCTCGTACGAGGGGATGATGAGGGGCTGGAGGGTCAGCGCGACGGCGCCCATCGCCCCCTCGCCGGGCTTGAGCCGCGTGCCGGTGGAGTCCTTGCCGATCTGCTCGCTGGCGACGACCACCAACTCCTGGCGGGCCTCGTCGAAGATGGCCACCTCGCCCCCCGTCACGCCGAGCAGCGTCACCGCGCGGGACAGCACCGCCTGCAGGACCTTGGGAAGCTCGAGCTCCCCCGAGAGGTCGGCCAGCGTCTCGAGCAGCGCTTTCTGCTCGCCGGCGCGGTCGCGCTCGGCGGTGAAGAGGCGGGCGTTCTCGATGGCGATGGCGGCCTGCGGCGCGAAGAGGTTGAGGAGCCGCAGGTCCTCGGCGCCGAACACCCGCGAGGGGTCGGCGTGGACGGTGGCGATGGCGCCCACCAGCCGGCGGCCGATGAGGAGCGGCGCCGCCATCACCGAGTGGACCTGGATGTCGGCGTACTTCCCCGAGCGCCCCAGCCATTCCCTGTACGAGGGGATGATGAGGGGCTCGAGGGACTGCGCCACGGTGCCCATCGCCCCCTCGCCGAGGGCGAGGCGGGTGCCGGTGGACGTCTTGCCGATGTGCTCGCTCGCCACGACCACCAACTCCTGGCGGGCCTCGTCGAAGATGGCGACCTCGCCCCCCGTCACGCCGAGGAGCGTCACGGCGCGGGCCAGCACCGCCTGGAGGACTTTGGGGAGCTCCAGCTCGCCCGAGAGGTCGGCCATCGTGTCGAGGAGCGCCTTCTGCTCGTCGGCGCGGCGGCGCTCCGCCGCCAGGAGGCGCATCCGCCCGATGGCGATCGCGGCCTGGTTCGCCGCGGCGGAGAGGATCTCGAAGTCCTTCTCGCCGAAGGCGTCGGGCTCCGCGCTCTCCACCACCAGGACGCCGATGGTCTCGCCGTCGGCCTGGAGGGGGACGTCCACCTCGGAGCCGCTGGCGAGGCTGGGGACGTAGTGGTCGGCACGCCGCACGTCGGGAGCGTAGTGGAGCCGGCCGTCCTGGAGGGCGCGCTCGCTGAGCCCTTCGCCCGGGTGGACGCGCATGCCGTGGGGGATGCGGTCCCACCCGACGCTGGCCTGGAGCACGCGGTCGCCGGTGGCGGGGTCGAGGAGGAAGACGCCGAGGAAGTTGTAGCCGATGGCCTCGTCGTGGAGCCCTTCGACCATCGAGCGGTAGATCGCGCCCTCGTCGCGCGCGGCGGCGATGGCCGTCGTGAGGCGGAGGAGGGCGCCCTCGCGGTGGTCGGCGTGGCCGTTGGGGCGCGGCGCCGGCGCGGCCTTGCGCGCCGGCCTGCGGCGGGGCGCGCTCACGGGGCCACCCACTCGGCGGGGGGCGCCGCGGGGAGTCGCACGGTGAAGGTCGAGCCCTCGCCCGGCGCGCTCGCCACGGTGAGGGTCCCGCCCATCATCTCGCAGAAACGCCGCGAGATCGTCAAGCCGAGCCCGGTGCCGCCGTAGCGCCGCGCCGTCGTGGACTCCGCCTGCTGGAACGCCTCGAACACCTTGGCCGCCTGCTCGGGCGTCATCCCGATGCCGGTGTCCTGGACCCGGAAGAGGACGGCGCCGTCCTCGCGGCAGGTGTGCAGCGTGATCGTCCCGTTGGTCGTGAACTTGGAGGCGTTCGAGAGGAGGTTGAGGAGCACCTGGCGGAGCCGCGTGTGGTCCGCGCGGACGGTGCTCACCGCGCCGGCGGGCTCCACGACCAGGTGATTGCCGTTCCGCTGCACGAGGGGCCCGACCGTCGCCGTCACCTCGCTGAGGAGGTCCTCGACGAGGACCGGTTCCAGCTCCATCTCCATCCGCCCCGCCTCGATCTTCGAGAGGTCGAGGATGTCGTTGATGAGGGCCAGGAGGTGCGTGCCCGCGGTGTGGATCTTCTCGAGGTCCCCCCCCAGCTCGACGTCGGAGCGCTCGGCCGCCACCTCGCGCAGCAGCTCGCTGTAGCCGATGATGGCGTTGAGAGGGGTGCGCAGCTCGTGGCTCATCGAGGCGAGGAACTGGCTCTTGGCGCTGTTCGCCGCCTCCGCCGCCTGGCGCGCATGCAGCAGCTCGGTGACGTCGTGATAGAGGGCCATCGCGCCGACCCGCTGGCCGTCCACCACCACCGGCACCCCGAGCACCTCCACGTCCACCAGCGTGCCGTCCTTCCGGCACCGCCGGCTCAGCAGCTGGACGGGGCGCTCCGCGAGCGCCTGCCGCGTGTACGCCTCCGCCTCGGCGCGCATCTCCTCGGTGGTGATGAGCTGGTCCACGTCCCGCCCCAGGACCTCGGCCTCCGCGTACCCGTACATCCGCTCGAAGGCGGGGTTGCACGAGACGACGCGGTGCTCGATGTCGAGGGTGACGATGGCCACGGGGTTGTTCAGGACCAGCTCCTCGAAGTACTGCCGCTGCTGCCGCGACGCGGTGTAGAGCCGCGCGTTCTCGATGGCGATCGCCGCCTGGGAGGCGAACGACTCCAGGAGCCGCAGGTCCTCGGGGCCGAAGATGCGGGAGGGGTCGGAATGGACGCTCGCGATGGTCCCCACCAGCCGCCCGCCCACGAGGAGGGGCGCCACCATCACCGACTGCACCGTGTCCTGCTGGTACTTCGTGGAGCGCCCCAGCCACTCCTGGTAGCGCGGGATGATGACCGGCTCCTTCGTCTCGGCGACGCGCCCCATCGCCCCCTCGCCGAGGGCCATCCGCGTCCCGACGGCGTTGGTGCCCATGTTGTGGCTCGCCACGATGACGAGATCGCGCCGCGCGGGGTCGAAGGTGGCCAGCTCACCGCCCGTCACGCCGAGGAGGCTGGCCGCGCGCTCGAGGACGCGCTGCAGCACCCGCGAGAGCTCCAGCTCCCCGGCGAGGTCGCGCATCGTGGCGAGGAGGGCCTGCTGCTCCTCGGCCCGGCGGCGCTCCGCCGCGAAGAGCCGCGCGTTCTCGATCGCCACCGCCGCCTGCGGCGCGAAGAGGTTGAGGAGCCGGAGGTCCGCGGCGCCGAAGCGGCGCTTGGGGTCCTTGTCCATCACCGCGATGGCGCCCACCAGCTGGCCGCCGATCAGGAGCGGCGCCACCAGCACCCCGTGGAACTCGACCTGCGCGTACTGGTCGGAGCGGCCCGCCCACTCGCCGTAGCGCTCGATGATGAGGGGCTCGCGGGTCCGGGCCACGTGGCCCATCGCCCCCTCGCCGATCTTCATCCGCGTGCCGGTGGTGTCGGTCTTCCCCACGTTGTGGCTCGCCACCACGACCAGCTCCTCCGCCACCGGGTCGTACGTCGCCAGCTCGCCGTGGGTCACGTTGAGGAGCGTCACCGCGCGGTCGAGCGCCGCCTGCAGCAGGCCGGTAAGCTCGAGGCGCGCCGAGAGGTCGCCCATCGTGGCGCGGAGCGCCTCCTCCTCCGCCGCCCGCTGCTGCGCCGCCGCCAGGAGCCGCGCCCGCCCGATCGCGATCCCCGCCTGGTCCGCCGCCGCCCGCAGGATCTCGAGGTCGTCGGGCCCGAACGCCTCGGCGTGATTGCTCTCGACCACCAGCACGCCGACCAGCCGGTCGTTCACGTGCAGCGGCACGTCCACCTCCGAGCCCTCGTTCCGGGTCGGGAGGTAGCGGGTATCGTGGGTGACCTGCGGGGTGTAGTGCAGCTGGCCGTCGAGGAGGGGCCGCTCGCTGAGGCCGGTGCCCGGCCGGATGCGCAGGCCCACCGGCACGTCACCGGGGCCGGCGGTCGCCACCAGCTCCCGCTCCCCCGTCGCCTCGTCCACCAGCATCAGCGCGAGGAAATCGTATCCCAGCGCCTCGTCGTAGAGGCCGTCGGTGACCGCGCGGCAGATCGCGCGCTCCGTCTCGGCGGCGGCGACCGCGGTGCTCAAACGCAGCAACGCAGCCTGCCGCGCCGTGGCGGTCACGGGTCGGGCGGACGGTGCACGAGAACGCCTCCGGCGCGGAGCCGGAGAAGTGCGTTTGTTCACCGGGATGGTGGCCTAGGACAGGAGACGGCGGGAAGGTTAGT
>JADGQW010000102.1 GCA_017881505.1 Gemmatimonadales bacterium | reverse complement strand
CATGAGGAGTCGGGGATCGTGCAGGTGGAGCGGGTGCTGCCGGGGATCGACGGCATCGCCTTCTGCTATCTCGACGAAGCGGACGTGGTGCGGCACCGCCTGGTGAAGGAGATCATCAAGGCGTACGCGGCGGACGAGGCGGAATGACACTGCCACGGGGCCTCCTCTTCCACGGGGTGCGGGCGCTGCTGGCGCCGGCGGTCGCGCTCGTGGCGTGGCTCTCCTTCCCCGAGATTCCGGGGGACCTGCCCTCGAGCATCGAGGCCGGTGCGGTGGCGTCCGCGGACATCATCGCGCCCCGCGGCTTCGTGGTGGGGAAGACCGACGTGGAACGGACCCGGGAGGCGGAGGACCTCGCGGCGACGGTGAAGGCGGTGGTGCGGGTGAACGGGGGCGGCGCCGACTCCGCTGTCGCCGACGCCGCGCACTTCTTCGCGGCGCTCGACTCCGCGGCGGCGCTCGGGGCGCCCCTCGGGGACGCCGCGAAGGCGCGCGGCGTGGCCCTCGACTCCGCCGAACTGCGGGAGCTCGCGGGCCCGCACGCCCGCGCCCGGCTGCGCCGCGCGGTGGCCGCGGCGCTCCGTGGCGCGGGCACGGGCTTCCTCGCCCCGGGGGTCACGACGTCCGAGCCGGGACGCGAGGTGGTGCTCCGCGCCGGCGCGTCGGAGCGCGTGGTGCCCGCCGAGAGCCTCCCGAGCTTCAGCGACTTCCTGGAGGTGGCGGGCCAGCAGCAGGCCGCGGGCACGGCCGGCGGCGAGGAACTCCTCTACGTGCGCCTCCTCGGCGCCTTCTTCCGGCCCACCCTCGCGTACGAGCGGGCGGAGACGGAGCAGCGGCGCAACGAGATGCGGCGGTCGGTGGACACGGTCTTCGCGGTGGTGCGCGGGGGCGAGAAGATCATCGGTGCGCACGAGGTCATCACCCACGCCGCGGCGCGGAAGATCGACGCCCTGCGCCACGAGCTGCGCGGCGGGCCCCTCGGAAGGGTCGCGGGCGTCCTCGCCGCGCTGGGCGCCATCGGTCTGCAGGCGCTGATCCTCGCCGTGTTCGGCGTCTTCTGCGCCTTCCACCGGCGCCCCCTGTACCGCTCCTATCGCGCGCTCGGGACGTTCGCGGCGGGCTTCGCCGTCACGCTCGTCGGCGCGGGGCTGCTCGCCCGGTGGGCTCCCGACCGCCCCGAGCTCATCCCCGTGGCGTTCGCGGTGATGCTCTTCACGATGCTCTTCGACAGCCGGGTGGCGCTCCTGGCGGCGGCGGTGCTCGCGGCGCTGATCGGGTTCCAGCCGGCCTTCGCGGGGACCCACGCCATCGCCGTCCTGTTCGTCGGCGGCGCCGCGGCGGCCCTCTCGCTGCAGGCGATCCGCCGCCGCACGCAGGTGTACGGGTCCATCGCGGTCGTCACGGCGGTGTACGCGCTCGCCGCGCTCCTCGACGGGCTCGCCACCGGTGGCCCCGTCGGCGCGGTGGCGCGCGGAGCGGCGCTCGGGGCGGGGAACGCCGTCTTCTCGGCGATGCTCGCGATGCTCGTGCTCCCCCTCGCCGAGGGCTTCACGCACTGCACCACCGAGCTCACGCTCCTCGAGCTGTCCGACCCGAACCGGCCGCTGCTGCGCCGTCTCGCCACCGACGCGCCCGGCACGTACGCGCATTCGGTCGCGATGGCGAACCTCTGCGAGGCGGCGTGCAACGCCATCGGCGCCAACGGCCTCCTCGCCCGCGTCGGGTGCTACTACCACGACATCGGGAAGCTGGTCCGGCCGCAGTACTTCGTGGAGAACCTCGGGCACGCCAAGAACCCGCACGATCACCTGAAGCCGAGCCAGTCCGCCGCGGTCATCCGCCGCCACGTCGAGGACGGGCTGCGCCTGGCGGAGGAGGCCCGGCTGCCGCAGGTGGTGCGGGCCTTCATCCCCGAGCACCACGGCACCGCGCCGATCACGTTCTTCCTCGAGCGTGCGCGGGAGTCGGAGCCGCAGGCCCTGGAGCGCGAGGAGGCCTTCCACTATCCGGGTCCGGGCCCCCAGTCCGTGGAGACGGCGGTGGCCCTGCTCGCCGATGCGGTGGAGGCGGCGCTCCGGGTGCTCGACGAGCCGACCCCCGAGACGGTGCACGACGCCATCGAGCATCTGGTCGCCGCGCGGCTCGAGTCGGGGCAGCTGCGCGGCGCGCCCCTCACGCTACGCCAGATCGAGGTCGTCAAGCAGGAGTTCGTGCGCTCCCTCGCCGGGATGTACCACGACCGCCTCGATTATCCCGAGGACGCCGGCGGGATCACCGCCGATTGGGAGATCGACCGCCACGCTTGAGGTCACGGTCTCCTCGGCCGTGCGGCGGTGCCCGCTCTCCCGTGCGGCGGCCGCCGCCCTCGCGCGGCGGGTCCTCGCCGCCGAGGGGGTGCGCCACGCCGCCCTCTCGGTGACCTTCGTCGGCCGCCGCCGCATCCGCTCCCTGAACCGCCGCTACCTGGGCCACGACCGCGAGACCGACGTCATCGCGTTCGCCCTCGCGGGCGCGCCCGGCCCCCTCGTCGGCGACGTCTACTGCGCCCCGGAGATCGCCGCGCGCGCGGCCCGCCGCTTCGGCGTCCCGGTGCGCGAGGAGCTGCGGCGGCTCGTGGTGCACGGGGTGCTCCACGTCCTCGGGTACGATCACCCCGCCGGGGAGAGGCGCACCGGGAGCGGGATGTGGAAGCGCCAGGAGCGCCTCCTCCGCGGTGGAGGCGGGGCGCGATGAGCGCCGCCACCTTCGCCCTCCCCGGCACGCTGGTGGCGCTCGCGTGGGCGGCGCTCCTCGCGGTGGCGGAGGGTTCCCTCGCCGCGCAGCCGAAGCTGATGGAGCTCGCCCTCTCCGGGGGGTACGCGGAGAAGCCCGAGCGCTTCCGGCGCGCCCTCGCGCTGTGGCGGATCACCCTGCTGGCCCTCGCCGCGATGGGCGCCTCGGAGCTCCTGCATTGGTGGACGGCGCCCTGGTGGAGCGCGCTCCCCGCGATGGCCGCCACCATCGCGTCGCTCGCCCTCTTCGCCGACCTCCTCCCCCGCGCCGTCGGCCTCTGGCAGGCGGGCCGCGTGGGTGTCCGCGCCGTCCGCTGGACCGCGGGCTCCCTCACGCTCTTCTGGCCCCTCTTCGCCGCGGCCGGGGTGGCGGACCGCGCGCTGGCGCGGCTCTTCGGCGTGGCGGCGTCGCAGCGCTCGCAGGTGGACCCCGCGCAGCGCGAGATGCTCCTCGGCGTCTTCACCCTCGCCGACACGATGGTCACGGAGGTGATGACGCCGCGCGTGGACCTCGCGGGGGTGGACGTCGCCGCGCCCTTCGACGCCGCGGTGCGCACGGTCGCCGCCGCCGAGTACTCGCGCCTCCCGGCCTACGAGGGGGACCTCGACCACATCGTCGGCGTCCTCCACGCCAAGGACCTCCTCCCCGTCCTCTTCGCCCCCGCGCCGGCGGACACCGCGTGGCGCGCGCTCCTCCGTCCGGCCGACATCGTCCCCGAGACGAAGACCCTCGACGCCCAGCTGCGCGATTTCCAGCGGGGGCCGAGCCATCTGGTCGTGGTGGTGGACGAGTTCGGCGGCACCGCCGGCATCGTGACGCTGGAGGACGTGCTCGAGGAGATCGTCGGCGAGATCCGCGACGAATACGACGCCGCCCCCGAGCCGACGGTGCGCACCGAGGCGCCCGGGGTGTTCCTCGCCGACGGACGTGTTCCCCTCGACGACCTCAACGCCGCGCTCGGCACTCCCTTCGCGCGCGACGACGTGCAGACCGCCGGCGGCCTCGTGGTCGCCGAGCTGGGGCACGTGCCCGAGAAGGGGGACGCGGTCCTGCTCCACGGCTATAAGGTGACGGTAGAGCAGGTGACGCGGCGCACCGTGGCGCGCCTGCGGTTCGAGCGGCTCCCCGAGCCGGGCCCCGAGGCGGCGCCGTGAGCGTGCTCGTCGTCCTCCTCGGCGTCGCCCTCGCCGCCCTCGGCGCCACGGCGTCGGTCGCGATCGTGGCGGCCAGCCGCCTCGAGCTCACCCGCTGGGTGGCGCGACGGCTGCGGGGCGCGGAGAGCGCGGCGACCCTCCTCTCCCGCCCGGGTGACCTCGCCTCCGCCGCGAACGCGCTCGTGGCCGTGGGGGTGACCCTCGCCGGCGTCGCCACGCCGTGGGCCCTCAGCACCTGGGACCCGGGGATCACCCTGGGCGTCGAAGTGGTGGTCGGCGTGCCGCTGCTCGGACTCACGGCGTACTTCCTCCCTCGCGCGATCGGCCGCCGCTGGCCGGAGCGCATCGTGCGGGCGGTGGTGCCGCGCCTCCGGTCGGCGGCCGGGCTCTTCGGGCGCATCGTGCGGGGCCGCGTCGCCACCGAGCGCGCCGACCTCGAGCCCCTCTTCCATGACGCCGCGAGCGCCGGCCTCGCCCGCGAGGACGAGCTGGAGATCGTCACCGGAGTGATGGCCTTCGCCCGCCGGACGGTCCGCGAGGCGATGACGCCGCGCACCGCCATCGTCGCGGCGCCGGAGGGGGCGCCCACGGCGGAACTGGCCCGCGCGCTGACCACGTCGGGGTACACGCGGCTGCCCCTCTTCCGCGGCTCCCTCGACGAGATCGTGGGGATGGTCCACGCCTTCGACGTGATCAAGGCGGGGCCGGCCGGGACGGTGCGCGTGCGGCCCGTCGCGCAGGTGCCGGCCACGCGCCGCTGCGCCGACGTTCTCCTCGACCTGCGCCGAGACGGGCGCCACCTGGCCGTGGTCCTCGACGAGTTCGGCGGCACCGCCGGCATCGTCACGATGGAGGACCTCCTCGAGGAGCTGGTGGGGGAGATCTTCGACGAGTCCGACGAGCCGGCGCGCGCCGGCGCCGCGACGGAGCGGGCGCTCCTCCTGGTCGAAGCGTCGCACCCCCTGACGGCCCTCGCCGAGCACTTCGGCGTCGTGCTCGAAGCCCCGGCCCGCGTGGCCACCGTCGGCGGGTACGTCGCCTGGGCGCTGGGACGGATCCCCCAGCCGGGGGAGCGCCACCTGGTCGCGGGACTGGAGTTCGACATCCTCGAGGGCACCCCTTCGCGGGTCGGGAAGCTGGTGGTCCGCCCCGCCCGGGCGGCGACCGGCACCGCGGACGCCTCGCGCGGCAGGCCCTCTTGAGACCGGCCCGGACGACCTGCTGGAGCACTGCATCAGGCTTGACCTATCTCCACGCCCTGACTCAATTTAGGCAGTGACGCCAACAGCCGTTCTGGAAGGTCTCCGCGCCAAGAAACCCGCGGCCCTGGCTCGCGCCATCTCCCTCGTGGAGAACGGCGCGGCGGGCTTCGAGTCCATCCTGGCCGAGCTGCATGGGCACCTCGGCAAGGCGCAGCGGATCGGCATCACGGGGCCGCCGGGAGCCGGCAAGAGCACCCTCGTCGAGCGCCTGACCCAGGAGTACCGCCAGGCGGGGCTCACGGTCGGGGTCCTCGCGGTGGACCCCTCGAGCCCCTTCACCGGCGGCGCCCTCCTCGGCGACCGGATCCGGATGGAGCGCCAGTCCCTCGACTCCGGCGTCTTCATCCGCTCGATGGCGTCCCGAGGCTCCCTCGGCGGGATGGCCACCACGACCGGCGAAGTCGCCGACGTGATGGACGCGTTCGGCTTCGACAGAATTCTGATAGAAACAGTCGGAGTGGGTCAGTCGGAGCTGGACGTGATCCGAGTGGCGGACACGACGGTGGTGGTGCTGGTGCCGGAGTCGGGGGACGGCATCCAGGTGATGAAGGCGGGGCTGATGGAGATCGCCGACGTCTTCGTGGTGAACAAGGCGGACCGGCCTGGGGCGGACCGGCTGCGGCAGGAGCTGGAAGTGGCCCTCGGCGTGCGGACGGGGAGCGCCTATCGCCACATCCCGTCGCACCACGGGGTGGATCTCGCAGGAGCCAGGGGCCAGACGCCAAGGAGCCGGGAGGCGCCTGTCGCCGCGGCGTGGGAGCCGCCGGTCGCGGCCACGGTGGCCTCGCAGGGGAAGGGCGTGGACGAGCTGGTCGTCCTCCTCGACCGGCACTTCGCGATGCAGGCCGAAGGTGGAGAGCTGGAGCGGCGGCGGGCGCGCCGGCTCGAGCAGCGGACGCGGGAGGTGGTGGAGCGGGCCCTCCGGCGGTGGATGTGGTCGGCCGAGGGACCGAAGGCGGCGCTCGACGCGGCGCTGGCCGACGTCGCGGCCGGCACGGTGAGCCCCTACGGCGCGGCGGCGCGCATCGTGCGGACCCTGACCCGGAGCGAGGACCGATGACCGAGTTCGAGACCGACGGTGCGGTGCTGCACCTGGCCCAGCGGCTGGCGGCGCGCGAGCAGGAGCTGGAGGCGCTCCGCGCCGAGCTGGCGGAGTGGCGGGAGCGGTTCGCGGCGAGCCCCGTGCGCGACACCGGCTTCGTCACCGCCTCCTCGCGGCCGGTGGAGCCGGTCTACACGCCCCTCGACACCGCCGACCTCGACTACCGGGAGGCGCTGGGGTTGCCGGGGAGCTTCCCCTTCACGCGCGGCGTGCACACGTCGGGGTACCGCGGCCGCCTCTGGACGATGCGGCAGTTCTCGGGCTTCGGGACGGCGCAGGAGACCAACGCGCGCTACAAGTTCCTCCTCGAGCGGGGGCAGACCGGCCTCTCCGTGGCGTTCGACTTCCCGACGCTGATGGGCTACGACTCCGACCATCCCCGGTCCCTGGGCGAGGTGGGCAAGTGCGGCGTGGCGATCTCCAGCCTGGCCGACATGGAGACGCTGTTCGAGGGGATCCCCCTGGACCGCGTCTCGACCTCGATGACGATCAACGGGCCGGCGGCCATCCTCTTCTGCTTCTACGTGGCGGCGGCGGAGAAGCAGGGGGTGTCGAGCGCGACGCTCCGCGGCACCGTGCAGAACGACATCCTCAAGGAGTACATGGCGCAGCACGCCTGGGTCTTTCCGGTGGAGCCGGCGCTCAAGATCATCGTGGACCTGTTCGAGTGGGGGGCGACGCACGCGCCCCAGTGGAACACCATCTCCATCTCCGGCTACCACATCCGCGAGGCGGGGGCGACGGCGGCGCAGGAGCTGGCGTTCACCCTGGCGAACGGCTTCACCTACGTGGAGCGCGGCCTCGCGCGGGGGCTCGACCTCGAGGCGTTCGCGCCGCGGCTCTCCTTCTTCTGGGACATCCACAACGACTTCTTCGAGGAGATCGCGAAGCTGCGGGCCGCGCGGCGGATCTGGGCGCGGCACCTCAAGGCGCGCTACGGCGCGGCGTCGGACCGCGCGATGATGCTCCGCTTCCACTCGCAGACGGCGGGGGTCTCCCTCACCGCGCAGCAGCCGATGAACAACGTCGTGCGCGTGGCCTACCAGGCGCTGGCGGCGGTGCTCGGGGGGACGCAGTCCCTGCACACCAACTCGATGGACGAGACGCTGGCGCTGCCCACCGAGCACGCGGTGCAGCTCGCCCTGCGGACCCAGCAGATCCTCGCCTACGAGACGGGGGTGGCCAACGTCACCGATCCGCTGGGCGGGAGCTACTACCTCGAGGCGCTGACCGACCAGCTGGAACAGGAGGCCGAGACGCTGTTCGCGGAGATCGAGCGCATCGGCGGGGTGGTGAAGGGGATCGAGAATGGCTGGTTCCAGCGGCAGATCGCCCAGTCGGCGGCGCGGCAGCAGCACGAGGTGGAGCAGCGGCGGCGGACCATCGTGGGCGTGAACGACTTCGTGGTGGACGAGCCGGAGGTGACGATCCCCCTCCTCAGGGTCGGGCCGGAGGCGGAGCGGGAGCAGTGCCGCCGGATGGCGGAGATGCGCGCGCGCCGCGACGGCGCCCTCGTCGCGCGGCGGCTCGTGGAGCTGACCCAGGCGGCCACCGACGGCCGCAACGTGATCCCGCCGATGCTGGACTGTGCGCGGGCCTACTGCACCCTGTACGAGATCCGAGAGGCACTGGAACGTGTCTATGGCGCGTACCGTGAGCCGGTCTTCTTCTGAGCGCACCGACGTCGTCGCCGCGCTGCGTGAGCTGCTCGCCCTGGGCGACCGGGGGGGCTGGGTCGTGTCGTGCTACCAGAAGCTCGAGACGGGGGACCGCTCGGGCGAGAAGTACCGGATCAAGCTGAAGAACCGGCTCCGCGCGGCGGCGGAGCGGCTCGACATCCTCGGGTACTCCCACGACGAGCGCGAGGGGATCCGCGCGGCGCTGGGGCGCATCGAGGAGTTCTTCGCGCAGTCCTCGAACCTCGAGGGAGCCCGCGGCTTGGCGCTCTTCGTCGCCCCCAAGCTGTTCCGCGTCGTCCCCCTCCCGTGGGTGCTGCGCAGCCGGGTCCTCGTGGACCGCACGGCGGTGGTCGGGGAACTGGTCGCATTGACGGAAGAGGGGACGCGGCTCCTGGCGGTGGTGGCCGACCGGCGCGCGGCGCGGTTCTTCGACGTCGGGCTGCTCGGCGCCGTGGAGCTGGAGGGGCTCGCCCCCACGGACGCCTCGAAGGGGGGGCGCTTCCACAGCACGGAGAAGTCGCTACCCCGTCTCGGCGGCGCGGGCGAGTATCGCTTCCAGAACCGCATCCGCGAGGAGAAGGACCGCCACCTCGCGCGGGTGGCGGAGGTGGTGACGCAGCGGCTCCGCTCCGGGACGTACAACGGATTCGTGGTGGGCGGTGGCGGCGGCGCCGCGGAATCCCTCGTCGCGCACCTCCACCCGTCGGTGCGGGAGCGGCTCGTGGGCGTCGTCGCCCTGGAGGCGAAGAGGGTCACGGCGTCGGAGGTCCAGGCGCGGGCGATGGAGCTGGCCGCCGACCGGGCCCAGGCGCACGCCGACGCGGCGGTCGAGGAGTTCCGCGCGCTCCTGCCGACCCGCTGGGCGGTGGACGGCGTGGAGCCGACGCTCCGCGCCCTCGGACGGGGGCAGGTCCGCACCCTGCTCGTGGACCACGACGCGCGCGTGCCGGGATACCGCTACTCGGTGGGCGGACGGCTCAGCGAGTCCTCCTCCGCGTTCCGCGGCGAGGGCGAGGCGCTCCCCATCGCCGACCTGCTCGACGACGCGATGGAGGACGCCCTGCGGCAGAAGGCGCACGTCGCGGTGGTCCGCGGGGCGACAGCGAAGCGCTTCGACCGGCTCGGGGCCATCCTGCGCTTCCAGCTGGCCAAGTAGTGGTGCCGCGCGCCGTCCTCTTCGACGCCGGGGGCACGCTCATCAATCCGGACTACGGCCGGGTGTCGGCGGTGCTCCGGAAGCACCTCGGCCGGGCGCCGGAGGCCGGCGCCTTCGTCGCGGCGGAGTACGCCGGCCGGGACGCGGTCGAGGAGGCGATGGCGCGCAACGGCGGCCGCAAGGATGGCGACCGCTGGGTGCTCCACATCGGCGCGATGTTCGGCGACCTCGGCTACAGCCGCGAGGAGATCGCCCGGGTGGCGCCGCACGTGGTGGCGGAGCACAAGCGCGCGAACCTCTGGACGGTCGCGCTACCAGGGGCGATCGAGGGACTCGCTGCGCTTCGCGACGCGGGCTATGTCGTCGGCGTGGTGTCGAACGCCGACGGCACGGTGGACCGGCTCCTCGCCGCGGCCGGCTTCGGCCCGCACCTCGCCTTCGTCGTGGACAGCGGGGCGGTGGGCATCGAGAAGCCCGACCCCCGGATCTTCGACCTCGCCCTCGGCCTCGCCGGCGTCACTGCGGCGGAGGCCCTCTACGTCGGCGACCTCTACCCGGTGGACGTGGTGGGCGCGCGGGGGGCGGGCCTCGAGCCCATCCTCCTCGACCCCCTCGCTCGCTACGGGGCGCGCGATTGCCGCACGACTCCCGACGTGCTCACCCTCTGCCGCGAGCTTGTCGCTGCGCGGCCCGCCCGGTAGGATGTTGACCCCATGAGCGACACCTCGACCGCGACCGCCCCCTCTCCGGCCGACGGCCTTCCGCGCCCCATCCGGGTGCTGGTGGCCAAGCCGGGCCTCGACGGCCACGACCGCGGCGCGAAGGTGGTCGCCGCCGCCCTCCGCGACGCCGGGA
>JADGQW010000260.1 GCA_017881505.1 Gemmatimonadales bacterium | reverse complement strand
GCGCGGGCCTCGTCGCACGCGACGAGCGCGATCCCCGTGGCGCGGTGCCCCACGTCGATGCCGGTGTCGCGCCGGAGCGCGGCCGCGAGCGCGGGGTAGCGCTCCCGCGCGGCGATGCCGAGCGCGAGGGTCGGCGCCCCGGGTTCCGCCTCGATCTGTGGGGCGAGCATCCCCGCCGCGGCGCTCGACGCCTCCATCCCCGCGTCGCCCCGTTCCAGCAGCAGGACGCGGCGGCCCGCAGCGGCGAGCGCGCGGGCGCAGGAGGCGCCGACGAGCCCGGCACCGATCACGAGGACGTCCGGCGCCGCGCTCACGGGCGGCTTGCGTGAAACCGGGTCGCCCCTAGGTTCGTAGGGGCCATCAGTCCACCGGGTGGGAGGCCTGTCATGTTGCGGAAGATCATCGGGTTCGCCGTGCTCGCGGTCGTGGCCGTCTTGGTGCTGAGACTCGCCTTCGGCCTGCTGGGGTTCGCGTTCCATCTCGCCGTGCTGCTGCTCGAGCTGGCCCTCGTGGGCCTCGTGGTCTACTGGGTGCTCAAGCTCGTCGCGCCCTCGACGGCGGAGCGGGTGAAGGAGATGATCGCCGGCCGGCCGCATCCGCCCGCCGACGGGCTCTGATCGCGGCGCCGCGCCGCCGACTGAGTCACCGAGCGCCCGGACCCGTCCGGGCGTTCGTGCGTTCGGTCACCGCACCCAGCGGGCCACGCTGCTCGAGTGCACGTGGTGGATCCGCCACCCCGCAGGGTGCCGCTCCAGGATGAACGTGGCGACGCCGCGTTCCGCCCCCGCCGGATCCCGCCCCATCCAGCCGTAGCCCGCCACCACCCACGCGTATTCGCCGGCGACCTGGATGCGCAGGTCGTCCACCGCGCCGGTGCCCGGGGCGGGCACGCCGGCGAGGCGCGGGCGCTGGGCGACGTCCACGCCGCCGGCGACGAAGTCCGCGCCCGGCGCGAGGAGGGTGTCCACCGTCTCGTCGCCCTGCGTTTCACCGAGGATGAAGGCGGTCACGGCAGCGCGGATTGCGGGGACGTCTGCGCCGATGGTGGGCGCGAGGAGGGGAATGGGGGGCGGCGCGTGCCCCGCGCAGGCGGTAAGGGGCAGGAGGGCGAGCGCGGCGAGCGCCGCCCGCCGGCTACGCGCGATCCAGCGCGGCATCCACGCCCCACACGAGCAGCGGGATGAGGATCTCGTGATGGCCGGTGAGGAGATAGCCGGCGCCGCCGGCCTGGGTCGGCCGCTCGACGACGTTGAGTTGCGGCCGGTAGTGGCGGATCATGTCGCAGTCCACCGCGGTGAATCCCGTGGGCTTCCCGCCCGAGAGGTTGCGTGCCACCGTCAGCGCCTTGAGGAACACCTCGGGCATGACGACGGCGCTGCCGAGGTTCAGCACCACCCCGCCGTCGTCGAGGCGCGCCACCGCGGCGGCGAGGCGGCGGAAGTCCCGGTGCGTGGTGGCGCCGGTGGCGGCGCCGTCGGCGGAGGGATGCTGGTGGATGATGTCGGCGCCGATGGCGACGTGGACGGTTGCCGGCGCGCCGCGCGCGAGGGCGGCGAGGAGCAGCGATTGCTCGCGACCCGGCAGGTCGCCGCGCGCCTCGAGCCACCGGGCCAGCGCCTCGCCGAGGCCCCATCCTTCCGCGTGGCCCCGCGCGATGGCGGCGTTCATCTCCCGGCCCGTCTCCTCCGCCATCCCGAACGTCCCATCCTTGAGCCCCGCGGCCACGTCCTCGCTGGTGCCGCCGAACGCGGCCAGCTCGAAGTCGTGGATCGCCGCGGCGCCGTTCATCGCGACGTGGGTCAGCACGCCGCGCCGCAGGAGGTGCGCCAGGAGCGGCCCCATCCCCGTCTTGATGACGTGGCCGCCGAGGAGGGCCACCACGCCGCGGCGCGTGCGCGCGGCGCCGGCGATCGCGGCGATGGCCGCGCGGAGATCGCGCGCGGCGAGGAGGGACGGCAGGGACGCGACGAAGGCGTCGAAGGAGCGGTCCGTCCCGGGGAGGGCGGCGAGGAGCGCGGTGTTGACCTTGTTGGGGCGTTTCCCGATGGGGACGGTGCGGACACGGGAGAGGTCGGCTTCGGGAGGCACGCGCGGGGCCTCGCTCATGGCCGGGTCCAGTCGCGGAGGTTCAACGTCAGCGAGCCGAGGCTGAGGTGCGTCCGGATCGCCACTGGGATGCGGTACTGGTCGTCGGAGAGCCACACCGTGGCCTGGCCGCCCTCGCTGAAGAGGCCGCGGCTCTTGAAGGTGGGGCGGACGGCGACCGCCGCGAAGCGGCCGTACGGCGTGTTCACCGTGTCGCGGCCGAGGACGCGCAGCGTGACGGGATTGCGGTCGGGCTTGAAGTACCGGGGCAGGGAGTAGGTGCGCCCCACCTCGAGCGGGAGGGTGCGGGCGAAGTAGAAGAAGGAGGCGTCGTCGAGCGGCTGGGCCGTCGCGGCGAGGGTGTCGCGCTCGTTCTGGACGTAGATCCCGAGCTCGGGGTGGATCTCGTAGCGGTTGTGCCGGAAGGTGCCGTTATCGTTGGTGTCCTGGGTGAACCGGCGCGAGGTGAGGTCGCGTACGCTGAACCAGGACTGGAGGCTGTCGCTCAGCGTGTAGAAGATGGCGCGGCCGCGCACGGCGAAGACCACGTGGTAGACGGGTTCGCCGCGGATGGTGTCGATGGACACGACCTCCATTGAGGCGCGGCCCACGCGGAACATCCCGAACTTGACGTCGTACTCCATCCGCTCGCCGACGGCGAAGGGGAGCGGGAGGAGCGAATCCGGGCGGGGGGCCGGCGCGCTCCCCTGCGCGAGCCCGCGGGCGGCGAGCGCGACGACCAGGCCTGCGCCCGTCAGCACGGCGGCGTGCCGGTTCATGGCGGGCCCGGCGACGCGGGCGGTGCGGCGGTGCGAGACGCGCCGCCGCGCCCCCGGCCCCGGCCCCCACGCC
>JADGQW010000101.1 GCA_017881505.1 Gemmatimonadales bacterium | reverse complement strand
GCGAAAGGGCCGCCGCTCGGGGCTCATCCCGCCGCAGTTCGGCATCAGCGACATCGTGCGGAACTCGCGCACCTACCAGCGCCACATCACCAACCTCGGCTACTACTGGGTCCTCGGCGACTACGGCGACGCGCAGGCGACGCTCGACTGGTACGCCCAGCGGTTCACGTCCGTCAACGCCCGCCTCCGCTACCGGTGGCTCAATCGCTTCATCGTCGGGGGGCTCTCCTACCAGGAGATGCGGGAGACGGGGGGAAGCGTGAGTCGCCGTATCACCCTGGACCACTCCCAGGACTTCTCCCTCAGCAGCCGGCTCACCGCCAACCTCGACTACGCGTCCAGCTCCCGCGTCATCTCGCGGAACGCGGTGGACCCGATCCTCGCGGTGGCCACGATCGGCAGCCGGCTCAACTACTCGCGCAAGTTCGCCGGGGGCACCCTGTCCCTCGGCGGCAGTCGCACGCAGTCGCTCGACAGGCCGCAGGTGACGATGAGCTTCCCGGTCGTCGCCTTCGCGCCGCTCCCCATCGCGCTCGGGCGGGACGTGACCTGGTCGCCGTCGTTCAACTTCACCAACTCCACGCTGCGTTCCGGCCCCGCCGCCGGACTCCTGTACTCGGGTCCGGCCGCGCCCGACACGCTGCTCGCGAACAACCGGAACACCTCCCTCTCGGTCGGGACGCCGCTGCGCATCGGCAAGTGGAACCTGCCCCTGACGCTGAATGTCGCCGACCAGTGGGCCAACAGCCGCACCGTCGTCACGTACCGGGATCCCGCGGACACCACGCGCAGCATCACCCGGAGCTACGCCGAGACCTTCTCCACCACCCTCGACTGGTCCACCGGCATCGCCCTGCCGGTGGTCCTCCAGGGCTCCTGGAACCTCGCGCCGCGGGTGGACATCGTGAACACCGGCGGCGGCCCCTTCATGGTCCGCAACCAGTTCACCGGCGGGCAGTGGGTCTCGCAGGGGAAGCGGCTCGGCTTCGGCGTCAGCGTCTCGCCGACGTTCTTCGGGCTCTTCGGCGGGATCGGGCCCTTCTCGCGCATCCGCCACTCCATCTCGCCCAGTTTCGGGTGGACGTACTCGCCGAGCGCCTCGCTCCCCGAGGCGTACCTCCGTTCCCTCGGGCCCAACCCGACCGCGCTCCAGCGCCGGGTGGAGGCCCGCCAGATCCTGTCCCTGGGCCTCTCGCAGAACTTCGAGGCGAAGCTGCGGCCGCCGCCCCTCGCCCCCGGCGCGGACACCGCAGGCGCCCCCGAGCCCGAGGCGCGGAAGATCAAGCTCCTCGCGATCCAGTCGAGCGGCGTGTCGTACGACATCGAGCAGGCGAAACTGCCGGGGCGGACCGGGTGGACCACCTCGAGCTTCTCGAACAGCTTCTCCTCCGACCTGCTGCGCGGGTTCTCGCTCTCGACCACCCACGACCTCTTCAAGGGGAGGGTGGGGTACGCCGGCGCGCGCCTCAGCCCCTATCTGACCAGCGTCTCGATGCGCTTCTCGCTCGGGGAGAGCGCCCTGCGCTTCATCAGCTCGATCCTCGGGTTCGCTTCCCCGCACACGCCGCCGCCGGCCCAACGCACCGATTCGTCGGCCCTCGACTCCCTCGCCATCGGCATCGGAGGCCCCGCGGGGCTCACCGCCTTCCAGCGCGGCCCGCTGGCCACCCGGTCCACGGCGATCGACCGCCTGGGCCCGACCGGCCGCACCTCCGCCTTCAACGCGTCCCTCGCCTTCGACCTCCAGCGCCCGCCCCGCGACACCCTCGGGAACGTCGTCACCTCGACGCCGGTGCGCTCCACGCTGAGCGGGAGCATCTCCTTCTCCCCCACTCGCCACTGGTCGCTCTCGTGGCAGACGCAGTACAACTTCACCACCGGGAAGTTCGGGGAGCACGTCGTCCGGCTCGACCGCGACATGCACGACTGGCGCGCCACCTTCTCCTTCGTGCAGTCGCCGAACGGCAACGTCCTCTTCAACTTCTTCATCCAGCTCCTCGACCAGCCGGACATCAAGTTCGAGTACGACCAGCGCAACATTCAGAACTTCCAGTGACCGGACCGGCCTCCGCCGCGGCGTGTCGGTGTCCTCGGAACAGGTCAGCCGGTCACAATCCGCGTAGCGCGTGAACAGCGTAACGCTCTGCGCAGCAACGAGTTCGTTGAAAGAGTCAGGGGCGGCACGGGCCGTGCGTTCCCTGGGGATCGGACTTCGGATGGAGCCGTCCATGCGTCGAATCGTGTCAGGTCTCGCCCTCTCCGCGGCATGCCTCGCCGGGTGCTACAACGACCGGTTCGTCGGCATGCACGTGCCGGCGGCCCCGGCCAACCTCTACTACCTGCTCGATCCGTCGGGGGACCCGACGACGCCGAGCGGCATCCTGCTCCGGTGGGATGCGGTGAACGACGTCGGCCTGGAGTCGTACCGCGTCTATTCGCGCCCCAATTCCGTCACGGCGTACGGTCTGCGGGGCAGCACGACGTCCACCACCTTCCACGACGACGGCGTGCCGGCGCTCGACTACTACGTGACGGCGGTCTCCTCCGACGGCGGGGAGTCGGACGGCTCGAACGTCATCGAAGTGGACGAGCGGCTGGCGCTCCAGCGCCCGACGTGGATCACGAGCATCTCCCTCAACGGCGCGGTGCACCTGCAATGGTCGGACACGGCGTACGCGCTGGCTCCCTCGGCGTTCCTGCACTACCGCCTGTACAGCACCGGGTACGACATCGACAGCAGCCTCTGCGGCGTCCACTGGGTGCTCGAGGGGACGACGGTCTCCTCGTCGTTCCTGGTCTCCAACCTCACGAACGGCGTGTCGCGCTGCTACGCGGTCTCGGCGATCTCGATCGAGGGGTACGAGTCGCTCTGGTCGCCCCTGCGCAATGACACGCCGCGCCCCGACGCGTACAACATCCTCCTCAAGACGCTCGACGTGGATCCGACCACGGCGGGGTTCCGCTTCTGGCTCGACGCGAACACCGACCACCTCGTGAGTCCGGGGGAGCTGGGCGTCGTGATGAACGGCACGAACGCCGCCGCGGACTTCCAGGTGGTGCGCAACGCCGGCGTGGTCTCCATCCAGCCGGTGCGCACGGGGACGACGCTGGCGGCGTACGGCTCGCTGCCGGTGGACGCGCTCACCTCCATCGACTACGCCCCCCTCACGGGGTACACGACGGCGGCGCGGGCGGTGCAACCGGGGCTCGGCTTCGTGTTCCAGATGAGCGGCCTGAGCAGTACCGACAACTTCTACCGTTACGGTGCGCTGCGGGTGGCGGCGGTGGGTCCCGACTACGTCATCGTGGACTGGGCGTTCCAGACCGATCCCGGGAACCCGGAACTCGTCCGGGTTCGGAAGTGATGCGTGATGGGTCATGAGTGATGAGTCATGAGTGGTGAGGCTTCTCTGGCGGGGCGCGCAGCGGGTGGGCGCGCCCCGCTGGCGTCCGGGCCCCTGCGGCCCTCATCACCCATTACTCATTGCTCATTACGCCTTAGATTATCGCCCATGTCCACGCCTTCTTCCCCCCGCATAGTCCACGCTCCCCGCGGCTCGAAGCTCTCCTGCAAGGGCTGGATCCAGGAAGCCGCGATGCGGATGCTGATGAACAACCTGGATCCCGACGTCGCCGAGCGTCCCGCCGACCTCGTGGTCTATGGCGGCACCGGCCGCGCGGCCCGCTCCTGGGAAGCGTTCGACGCCATCATCGCCACCCTCAAGCGCCTCGAGAACGACGAGACGCTGCTGGTCCAGAGCGGCAAGCCGGTGGGGGTGTTCCGCACCCACGCCGACGCGCCGCGGGTGCTGATCGCCAACGCGAACCTGGTGGGGCGGTGGGCCACCTGGGACGTCTTCCGCGAGCTGGAGCGGAAGGGCCTCATCATGTACGGCCAGATGACCGCCGGCTCGTGGATCTACATCGGGACGCAGGGCATCCTGCAGGGCACCTTCGAGACCTTCGGCGCGGTGGGGCGGCTGCACTTCGGCGGCTCCCTCAAGGGCCGCCTGATCGTGACGGGGGGACTCGGCGGGATGGGTGGCGCGCAGCCCCTCGCCGCGACGATGAACGACGCGGTGATGATCGCGGTGGAAGTGGATCCCGCCCGCATCCGGCGGCGGCTCGAGACGCGCTACCTGGACAAGGCCACCCGGTCCCTCGACGAGGCGCTCGCCTGGGCGCAGGCGGCGCAGGGGAAGGGTGAGGGGCTCAGCATCGGCCTCGAGGGGAACTGCGCGGAGGTGCTCCCGGAGCTGGTGCGGCGGGGCGTCGTCCCCGACGTGCTCACCGATCAGACGTCGGCCCACGACCCCCTCAACGGCTACGTGCCGGCGGGGCTCCCCCTCGAGGCGGCGCTGGCGCTCCGCAAGAGCGACCCGGCGGAGTACGTGCGGCGCTCGACCGCCTCGATGGCGGCGCACGTCCGCGCGATGCTCGACCTGATGCGCCGGGGGGCCGTCACCTTCGACTATGGCAACAACATCCGCACCGTCGCGCTCGACGCCGGCGTGAAGGACGCCTTCGACTTCCCCGGCTTCGTGCCGGCGTACGTGCGGCCCCTCTTCTGCGAGGGGAAGGGGCCGTTCCGCTGGGTGGCGCTCTCGGGCGACCCGCAGGACCTGCACCGCACCGACCGGCTGGTGCTCGAGCTTTTCCCGGAGAACGCGCACCTCAAGCGGTGGATCACGATGGCCCAGGAGCGGGTGGCGTTCCAGGGCCTGCCGGCCCGCATCTGCTGGCTGGGCCAGGGAGAGCGTGCGCGCTTCGGCGTGGCGCTCAACGACCTGGTGGCGAGCGGCGAGCTCTCCGCGCCGATCGTCATCGGTCGCGACCACCTGGACACCGGGTCGGTCGCCTCGCCCTTCCGCGAGACGGAGGGGATGAAGGACGGGAGCGACGCCATCGCCGACTGGCCGGTGCTGAACGCGATGCTCAACGTGGCGAGCGGAGCGTCGTGGGTCTCCTTCCACCACGGCGGCGGGGTGGGGATCGGCAACTCCCTCCACGCGGGACAGGTGATCGTCGCCGACGGGACGCCCGCGGCGCGCGAGCGGCTGCAGCGGGTGCTCACCAACGATCCGGGGATCGGCGTCGCGCGGCATGCGGACGCGGGATACGAGGCGGCCGTCGCGACGGCGCGGACGCACGGCATCGACCTCCCGATGCATGGCTGAGCCGGCGCCGGGCGCGCGGGAGCGGGGCGCCGGCGTCACGGCGCTCGTGGGCGCGGGCGCCGTGGTGCTCGGCCCCGCGGAGCCGGGTCCCCTGCGCCGCGCGACGTGGGACCAGCTGCGGGTCACGGCGGGTGTGGGCGTGGGGTGCGAGGGAGGGCGCGTCGCGCTCATCGCGCCCGACCGCGAGGTGCGCGCCTGGTACCGCGAGCAGGTGCACGGACGCGCCTCCGCCCATCCGCACGCCTTCGCGGAGCTGATCGAGTGCGAGGGGCGCCTGATCACGCCGGGGCTGGTGGACCCGCACACCCACGCGCTCTTCGGCGCGCCGCGGCTCGACGACCAGGCCCGCCGCGCGCGGGGCGACGACTACAAGAGCATCGCCGCCGCGGGGGGCGGGATCCTCCAGTCCATGCGCGATTTCCGTGCGCGGGGCGAGGACGAGCTCGTCGCGCTCGGGGCCGCGCGGCTCCAGTGGGTCACGGCCCTCGGCACGACGACCGTCGAGGTGAAGTCGGGGTACGGCCTCGCGCCGGAGGCGGAACTGCGGGCGCTGCGGGCCATCGCCCGCCTCGCCGCGGCGGGACCGCCCACCGTGGTCGCGACCTTCCTCGGCGCCCACGAGGTGCCCCCGGAGCACCGTGCGAAGCGCGAGGCGTGGGTGCGGATCCTCGTCGAGGAGCTGATCCCGCGCGTGGGGCGCGAGCGGCTGGCGGAGTTCTGCGACGTCTTCTGCGAGCCCGGGGTGTTCTCCCTCGAGGAGAGCGAGACCGTCCTCCGCGCGGCGCGCGCGGCGGGGATGGGCCTCAAGGTCCACGCCGACGAGCTGGACCCCTACGGCGGCGCGGAGCTGGCGGCGCGCCTCGGCGCGACGTCCGCGGACCACCTCGGGGCGATCTCCCCCGCCGGCGTGGAGGCGCTCGCCGCCAGCGACACCGTGGCGGTCATCCTCCCGGGCACGCTCGTCTTCCTGGGGAAGGCACGGCACGCGCCGGCGCGCGCCCTCGTGGACGCGGGCGCCGTGGTCGCGCTCGCTTCCGATTTCAACCCCGGGTCGTCCCCCAGCGCGAGCGTGCCGCTGATGATGGCGCTGGCCGTGGGCCAGGCGCACCTCCAGCCTGCAGAGGCGTTCGCGGCCGCCACCGTGAACGCCGCCTGCGCCCTCGCCCGGGGAGCCGAAGGAGGCCGGTTGGCGGCGGGCCGGCCCGCCGACCTCGTGGCGTGGAACTGCAGGGATCCGAGGGAGTTGGCCTACTGGTACGGGATGCCGCTCGCGTGGCGCGTCTTCGCCGGCGGGTTCGCTTGTCACGGCCCGGAGCGGGTCGTATCTTCCGCAGGTTCAGGGCTCAAGCCGCTATCGCCGCCTCTCTCCTAGGCGCTGGGGTTAATGGCGAACATCGAGAAGTACAAGGATCTGGCCCGGAAGTTCGAGCTGAAAGAGCAGTGGTCCAAGGCCATCGAGCCGTTGCTCAAGGCCATTGAGGTCATGGAGAAGTCCCCCGAGGACAATCCCGACCTCACGCTCTACAACCGGGTGGGCGATCTCTATCAGAAGTCGGGCGACACGCCGCTGGCGGTCGCCATGTACGAGCGCGCCGCCGAGAAGTACGGCGAGGGCGGGTTCCACAACAACGCCATCGCGCTGTGCAACAAGGTCCTCCGTCTCACCCCCGGCCGGTCGCAGATCTATCTGAAGCTCGGGATGGCGTTCGCCGCCAAGGGGTTCATCTCCGAGGCGCGGCAGAACCTGCTCGAGTACGCCGACCGGATGCAGAAGGCCGGGCAGATGGAGGAGGCGTTCAAGGCGCTCAAGGCCTTCGCCGAGATGACGCCGGGGCAGGACGACATCTGGGCCGTGCTCGCGCAGCAGGCGCGCGCCGCCGCGAGGACCGACGAGCAGAAGGAGCAGGTGGAGCGGCTCCTCTCGGAGTTCGAGCAGAAGGACCGGTCGGCGCAGCGCAAGTCGCGGATGAGCCGGCACCAGATCACCGGCGAGGAGATGCCGCCGGAGCATCACTCGAGGCGGGAGCTGGTCTTCCTCGACCTGGGGGAGGCGTCCGCCCCGCGGAAGAGCGGCGCGCGTCCGGCGCCGGTCATCGAGGAGCCGCCCGCGCCCCGCAAGAGCGCGGCGCGCCCCGCGGCGGCGGAGGAATCGCCGGCGCTCGAGATCGAGAGCACGACCCTCGCTCCCGCCGAGGAGATCGCCGGGCCACCCGCCGGGCTCGAGATCGAGCCGACGTCCATGGCGGAGCCGGCCGGCGGCGCCCTCGAGCTGGAGCCGACGTCGCCCGTCGAGGAGCCGCCCAAGCGTCCCGCGGCCCCCAAGGCGCCGAAGCCGGAGCTCCTCGATCTCGACATCGAGGAGCCGGCCCCGCCTCAGCCCAAGCGGACGAGCGCGCACGAGGCGGTCTCCGACCTCCCGCTGATAGAGATGGAGGACGAGGCGCCGCCGGCGCCCACCGCCGGACTGCCGCTGATGGAGGTGGAGGCGGAGAGCGCGGCCGCCGCGCCCTCCCTCGACTTCGTCGATCTCGGCGAGGTCACCGAGACGGTGCCCACCTCCGCCTCCCTCGAGGCCAAGCTCGCCGCGGCGCCCGACGACTGGGCCACCCGGCGGCGGTTCGGCGAGGTCCTCCTCGACGAGGGGAAGCGCGAGCGCGGCATCGCCGAGCTCGACGCCGCCCTCGAGGGCTTCGAGCAGGCAGGGGACCTCGACGACGCCTTCGCGGTGTGCGAGGAGATCCTCCGCCTCGACACCAACAGCGTCCGCCACCAGCAGAAGCGTGTCGAGCTGGCGTACCGGCAGGGCGACAAGGTGCTGCTGGTGGACGCCTATAACGAGCTGGGCGACGCCCTGCTGCGGAACAACGACGCCGCCAAGGCGATCGCCGTCTACCAGCGCGTCGTGGAGCACGACCCCTCCAACGCCCGGGCGCGGGCCGCCCTCGACACCCTCGCGCCCCCCGCCGCCCCGGCGGCGGCGCCCGCGGCAGCGCCCAGGGCGGCGAAGCCCGCGGCCGGTGACTTCGTGGACCTCGGCGCGATGATGCTCGAGGACGACGCGGGGCCGAAGGACACCCGGATGCGGGTGGAGGACGAGGAGCCGACGGGCGACGAGGAGGCGGACTTCCAGTCGATGCTGCAGGCGTTCAAGAAGGGCATCGCCGCCAACGTCGGCGAGGAGGACTTCCAGAGCCACTACGACCTCGGCGTGGCGTACAAGGAGATGGGTCTCCTCGACGAGGCGATCGCCGAGTTCCAGAAGGCCCTGCGCGCGCCCGACGGGCGCCTGAAGAGCTCGGAGGCGCTGGGCAGCTGCTTCTTCGAGAAGGGGCAGTTCGCGGTGGCGGAGACGATCCTCCGCCGCGGCCTCGAGGCCCCGGCGGCGAGCGACGCCGAGCGCATCGGCCTCCTCTACTGGCTCGGGCGCGCGCTCGAGGAGCTGGGGAAGGTCCCGGACGCGTTGACGGCCTACAACCGCGTCTTCGGCGTGGATATCAACTTCCAGGACGTGAGCGAGCGGGTGCAGTCGCTCCACGCCCGGGCAGGAGCGTAGCGGCGTGCCGCCGCAGGCCGCGGGGGTCCGCCTCGCCGACCTCCAGCGCCCGGTAGCGCCCCTCCTCGACGCCGTCGCCGACGAGCTGCGCCGCATCATCGCCGCCGATTTCCCCCTCATCGCCGAGGTGAACGGCCACCTCCTCCGGATGAAGGGCAAGCTGTTCCGCCCGATGCTGATGTTCCTCTCGAACCGGGCCGCGCTCGCCGACGACGTGCGCCTCCTGCGGTTCGCCGCCATCATCGAGGTCACCCACCTCGCCACGCTGGTGCACGACGACTCGGTGGACCATTCGGCCCTGCGCCGGGGTATGCCCACCCTCAACGCGCTCTACAGCCACCAGGTGTCGGTGATCATGGGGGACTACCTGTACTCCCGCGCGATCATCGAGCTCGTGGCGGTGGACGACCTGGAGCCGCTGCGGATCCTCTCGCGCGTCACCAACGAGATGACGGTCGGGGAGATGCGGCAGCTCGCCGCGTACGACGCGCTGCGCTTCACGGAGGAGGAGTACGGCTTCCTCATCCGCGCCAAGACGGCGTCGCTGTTCAGCGCCGCCTGCGAGCTCGGGGCGCTGCGGGCGGCGCCGGCGCGGCGGGCGGCGCTCCGCGCCTACGGCGACGCCCTCGGAATGGCTTTCCAGATCACCGATGACCTGCTTGATTACACCGAAGGCGAGGCGGTCACCGGGAAGCCGTCGGGGCTCGATCTGAAGGAGCACAAGGTCACCCTCCCCCTCATCGCGGCCCTGCCGCGGCTGGCGCCGGCGGAACGGCGCGAGGTCGAGGCGCTCTTCGCCGAGCAGGCGCCCGGTTCGGCGCCGGTGGCCCGGGTGATCGAGCTGGTGGCCCGGAGCGGCGGCTTGGAGTACGCGCGGCAGCGGGCGGAGGCCTACGCCGCCACCGCCGAAGCGGCGCTCGAGGAGTTGCCGCCCTCGCTGGAGCGGGACGCGCTGCGGGACGCGATCACGTACGCCGTCGAGCGGCGGTCGTAGCCGATGGCCCACGTCCCCCGCCGGCCGCTCTTCTACACCGCCGTGCTCGCGACCGGGTTCGCGCTCGGCGGCTTCCTGTCGGCGTTCCTCGAGCGGGTGCTCCCGCCGGGCGCGCCGCGGGAGGTGCTGACCTTCTCGGTCACGCCCACGTTCGGGCCGGTGAGCCTGGACCTGCTGGTGGTCTCGATGACGCTGGGGCCCATCGGCCTCCACGTTTCGCTGCTGTCGGTCGTCGGGGTCGTGCTGGCGTACCTGCTGGCGCGCTCCCTCTTCTAGGCGGAGGCATGTATGGGGTTGGGGAATATCGGTTTCTCGGAAATCATGCTCATCCTGGTGGTCGCCCTGC
>JADGQW010000100.1 GCA_017881505.1 Gemmatimonadales bacterium | reverse complement strand
CGTCGCGGGGCGTGCGCGCATCGCTTGCGGCGTCGCGCGGCAGGCCGCACCTTCTCCCTCGCTCCCCCGCGAGAGGCGGATCCCATTCCGCGCGACCTGCTGCAGATGCTCCGCGACGCCCTCGGCGACCGCTACCTCATCGAACGTGAGATCGCGCGCGGGGGCGCGGCGCGCGTCTTCGCGGCGCGGGACCGCGCGGGACGCCAAGTCGCGCTCAAGGTCCTCCACCCCGAGCTCCTCGCCAGTCTCACCGCCAAGCGGTTCCTGCGCGAGATCGCCCTCCTCGCGCAGATGGAGCATCCGCACATCGCGCGGCTCCTCGACTTCGGGGAGGCGGACTGGCTGCTCTACTTCACGATGGCGTTCTTCGACGGGCCCACGCTCCGCCAGCAGCTCGACGCCAAGCGCCGCCTCCCGCTGGCGGAGGCGCTCGCCGTCGCGGACCAGATGCTCGACGCGCTGGCCTACGCGCACGCGCACGGCGTCGTGCACCGCGACGTGAAGCCGGAGAACGTGGTGCTCTCCCCTACGGCCGGCACCGTGCTCGTGGACTTCGGGATCGCGCGGGCGATCGCCGTCTCGGAGGGGGACCGGGTCACGCGCTCCGGTTTCACCGTGGGGACCAGCACCTACATGAGCCCCGAGCAGGCCGCGGGGATGCGCGACCTCGATCACCGCAGCGACCTCTACTCGTTCGGGTGCCTCTGCTTCGAGTGCCTGACGGGGCAGCCCCCCTTCCAGCATCCCGTGGACGCGGTCGTGCTCGACATGCACCGGCAGATGGCGCCGCCGAACCCGCGCGACCTCGTGCCGGGCCTCCCGCGCGCGCTAGCGAAGGTGGTGATGAAGGCGCTCGAGAAGGAGCCGGCGGACCGCTGGCAGTCCGCGGACGCGATGCGCGCGGCGCTGCGCGCGGCCGCTCTCGCCTGAGGCCCGCTACGGGCCGCTGAGGCCGATGCCGAGGCGGAACCGGCGCGTCGCGTACCGGGAGAGCTGCCACGCGCCGTGGAGCGAGAGGTTGAAGGGGGACAGGAACGGCGTGAGGTTGCCGAGGGAGACGCCGATCTCCTGGTAGGGCCGCGACGCGGTCGCGAGGAGGCTGTCGCCCGGCGCGGGGGCGTGATCCACGAACGCCGTCCAGAAGACCCCGCCGTCCACGCTGAGGGTGAAGGGGAGCGCGCGGAAGAGCGGCAGGCCGCTCCGCGTGAAGAGCACGCGGCCGAAGTCGTGCCGGACGAGGAGCATCGCCGCCCGGTTCCCGTAGTAGTTGGTGCGCGCCAGCGTGCGGAAGCCGGAGCCCTCCACCGCCAGCACGTCCATCCCGAAGTCCACCGTGAAGTAGCGCTGCGGCGGGACGTTCCCCGTCGCGATCCCGCCCGCCACCGTGATGGTCGTGACGCCGAGGCCGAGCAGTGGCTGCTGGCGCTCGAGCTGCGCGACGAAGCGGCGGTAGGCGAAGTCGTTGGGGATGAGCGACGGCGCGGCGACCTCGGCGCCCAGCGTGAGGCGCGTCCGGCTCAGGTCGTCGAGGCGGTAGTCCGCCCCGCCGCTCCGGAGGAGGAGCCGGGAGTCGAAGGTCACGCTCGCCGAGAGCGCGCGCAGGTGGCCCGGCACGATCGGCGGATTGGGCCGCGGCGGATAGCGCGACGAGCGGAACGAGAAGCCGGCGACGGTGTCGAGGCTCGACTGCGTGCCGTCCACGTAGCGCAGGTCGAGCTGGGTGTGGTCCAGCAGCCGCGCGCCGGCGGTGAGGGCGAAGCCGCGCTCGCGGTAGTAGTCGTGCGGATCCACCCGCGCGAAGAGGGCGCGGAACGTCGGATTGTAGCCGCGGGAGATGAGCGTGGGCCGGGTCAGCGCTTCGTCGTGGACGTCGCCGCCGATCCAGAGCCGCGCCGCCGGGGAGACGAGCGCCTGGACCCCCGCGCGATACGTCCACGCTTCCCGGCCCCAGGCGTAGCCCACCCGCGGACTCAGGACGAGGCGGGGGCTGGGCCGCAGCACCGGCGCGAGGCCGGTGTAGAGGCCGTCCGCCCGGTCGTAGTGGAAGTAGCCGGGGTCCGCCACGACGCGGAGCACGGCCCCGACGCGTTCCCCCGTCCGCACCAGCACCGGCGGGTTGAGCGCCAGCGAATCGGAGCGCCGCCACGCCGCCTGCTCCGCGTCCGCCAGCGAGTCGGGCGCCGCCGGCCCCTCCCATCCTTCGGCGGCGCGGCCCGGTAGCCGATCGGCGGAGTCGAGCACGACGACGCGGTACTCGCCGAATCCCCATGGCCGGGCCCCGGGGTCGAGGCGGAAGTCGGCGAACGTCGCCGACGCCTCGAAGAAGAGCCGCTCCGGGAGCCCCGACAGCCGGATCCCCGCGACCTCCCGCGGCACCGCGCCCATGCGCACGTTGGGCCGCACCTCGCCCGTCAGCCGCAGCGATGCCGGCAGCCACACCCCGCCACCGGCGTCCGCGAGCTGCGCCGTGAGCCGGAGGTCGCGGACCGCGGGGAACGCGACGGCGTCGTTCACGCCGAAGTCGAAGGCGAGGAGGTCGTACGTGGAGTCGGCCACGTCCATCGAGCCGACGAAGAGGGGCCTCGTGTTGTCCCGCGGGATCACCGCCAGCCGGAACGCGCGCCGGCCCGCGACCGTGTCGATGGCCAGCAGGCGGAAGGCGTAGCGGCGCGCGCCGTCGGCCGAGACGGGCAGCGGGATCGTGTAGCGCCGCGCCGACGACCCGCCGCGGCCCCGGCCGAATGCCGCTCCCCGCCCGCCCCCCGCTCCCTCGCCGCGGTCCGCGTAGGCCTGCAGCGCGATCGCGTCGTCGCCGATGCCCGCCAGGTCCACGGCCGCGACGAGGCCGCGGGGCACCCCGAGGCCGCTGGTGCGCCGGCGGGCGAGGATGGTCTCCTGGTAGCGCTCCGGCGTCAGCCAGTAGACCGACGCGTGGGTCTCGGAGAGGTAGCGCACGCTCGCCGCCGAGTGGACCGGCCGCGCGGGATCGCGCGCCAGCATCCGCTCGCGGAGGTCGTAGCGGAGCTCGGGGAGCGCGGCGCGGGCGGCCTGCCATCGGGCGATCGCCCGCTCGGCGATCGCCCGCGGGTCCGGCGCGGTGCTGTCGGACTGCGCGAGCGCGGACCGGGCCGTTCCGGCGAGGAGCGCGGCCACGAGGAGGCGACGTCTGAACGGGGGCATGAACCGGATGATACGCCGCCTGAGAGGCCGTTGTTCCGCGTGTGGCCGCGCCGTCGCGGCGCGAGGATCACGCCGGGGATGCGGCGTCACGTCGAAGGGAGGCGCGCCAGGGAGGACTCGAACCTCCGACCCGCAGCTTAGAAGGCTGCCGCTCTATCCAGCTGAGCTACTGGCGCGTGAAGTCGGGGCGGCGGGACTCGAACCCGCGACCTCCTGGTCCCAAACCAGGCGCGCTACCGGTCTGCGCCACGCCCCGTGACTTCCAGTTCCCAGGTGCCAGACGCCAAGACGCCAAAAGGCGCGAGGGCTGGCAAGTCCAATATCGCTACCCCAGCGGGCGCGCGGCCAGCGCCGCCGCCAGCTCGCGGAATGCGGTGCCGCGGTGGCTCACCCGGTGCTTCTCCTCGCTCCCCGCCTCGCCGAAGGTCCTGCCCAGCTCCTCGTGGTAGAAGAGGGGGTCGTAGCCGAACCCGCCGGTGCCGCGCGGCGCCTCGAGGACGTACCCCCAGCAGCGGCCCGAGAACGCCTCGGGGAGCCCGCCCGTGCGCCGGATGAGCACGACGACGCAGGTGTACGACGCGCGTCGCCGCGCGGTGGGGGCGCCGTGCAGTCGCCGCAGCAGCTCCGCGTTGTTGGCGGCGTCGAGGGGCTTCCCGGAGAGGCGCGGCGCGTCGGGCGCGAAGCGCTTCGAGCGCACGCCGGGCTGGCCGCCGAGGGAGATGACCTCGAGGCCGGAGTCGTCGGCCACCGTGGGGAGCCCGGTGAGCGCCGAGAAGTACTCGGCCTTGGCGCGCGCGTTGGCGAGGAAGGAGTCGTGCTCCTCGATCCGTTCCTCGTCCGAGCGCCAGCCGACGTGCGCATCGGCGAGGGAGACGGCCTCGACCCCCTTGGCGGAGAGGATCTCCCGGATCTCCCGCACCTTGTCGGCGCTGCGGGTGGCGAGGAGGAGCGTCTGGGGTGAGGGCATCGGACGCCGAGCGGTCCGGCGGCGCTACCGGCCGAGCGCGGCGCGCTGCGCCGCGAAGATCCGCCCGATGCCGACCCCCGCGAGGTCGAGGAGGCCATCGAGCTGCGCGCGGTCGAACGTCCCCGCCTCGCCGGTCCCCTGCACCTCCACGAACGCGTCGGGCTCCGCGACCACCACGTTGGCGTCCACCTCCGCGCCCTTGTCCTCCGCGTAGCAGAGATCGAGCCGCGCCTCCCCCGCGATCACGCCCACGCTCACCGCCGCCACGAGCCGCGCGAAGGGGTCCTTCACCCTCTTCCGCTCGGCGAGCCAGGCGCAAGCGTCGGCGAGCGCGACCGCCGCCCCCGTCACCGCCGCGGTACGGGTCCCGCCGTCCGCCTGCAGCACGTCGCAGTCGAGACGGATCGTGTGCTCCCCGAAGTCGAAGCCGGTGAGCGCCGCGCGCACCGAGCGGCCGATGAGTCGCTGGATCTCCTGCGTGCGGCCCCCCGCCCCCTGGCGCTCGCGCGCGGTGCGCTCGGTGGTCGCGCGCGGGAGCATCGCGTACTCGGCCGTGACCCAGCCGAGGCCGCTCCCGCGCCGCCAGCCGGGCACGCCGTCCTCCACGGACGCCGTGCACAGCACCAGCGTGCCGCCCATCCGCACCAGGCAGGAGCCCTCGGCGTAGGGGTTGGAGCCGCGCTCCAGCGCCAGCGGACGGAGGTCCGCCGCGCCGCGCCCGTCAGGTCTCGTCACGCTGCGCCCTCGCGATCAGGGAAGTCGTGGACACCCCCTCCTCGAGCGGCACCCGCACCACGCGGCCGCCGCGCGCGGTGACGAGGTCCGCGCCGACGATCGCCTCGAGCGCGTAGTCGGCGCCCTTGGCCAGCACGTCGGGCTCCAGCGCCGCGATGAGCTCCCGCGGCGTGTCCTCGTCGAACAGCACCACCGCGTCCACCGCCGCGAGGCCGGCGAGGACGTAGGCGCGGTCCCGCTCCCCCACCAAAGGACGGCCCGGCCCCTTGAGGCGGCGCACGGAGGCGTCGGAGTTCACCCCGACGACCAGCGCGGCGCCCTCCCCCCGCGCCGCGGCGAGGTACGCCACGTGCCCGCGGTGCAGCAGGTCGAAGACGCCGTTCGTGAAGACGAGAGGGCCCGCGACGCTCCGCCGCCACCGGGCGGCGTCGGCGCGGGTCAACACCTTCCGGGCGGGATCGAGGCCGTGGGGGAGCGCCACGGCGTCAGAGAACGGCCCGGCCGGCCAGGTCGAAGTGGACCTTGAAGACCTTCCGGAGCGAGAGCACCTGGATCACCGCCGAGTCCTCGTACTGCGCGTGGATCGTGATCTGGCGCGGCGACTCCGTGCGCCGGATCTCCCACCGCTTCGGCCCGATGGAGGGACCGAGGGTGTCCGAGTAGGCGACGAGGCGCTGGCGGATCACGTCGTCCGTGAGCGCGGGCGCGAGCTCCGCCTGGCTCTGCACGAAGTCCTTGAGCCGGTAGTAGCGGAGATAGACCTCCCCCGCGTCGATGCCGACCCACACCGCGGCCACGACGATGAAGAGGAAGAAGAGACAACCGAGGTGCGTCTTGCCGGGCTGGTTGCCGATGCGGTCTACCATTGCGACTGCGCCCCCTCGACGATGTCGGTGACGAGCTTCTGCAAGGCGATCTGGCGCCCCGCCACCTCCGCAGGCGGCTGGTACTCGCCGTCCACCGCGAGGCCGCTGCGCTGCCAGATCGCGCGCCCCTGGCGCTGGTCGTAGATCTCGACGTTCACCGTGATCTGCACCCGCCGCCGCGTCACCTGCAGCTGGGCCTGTCCCTGCGCCGCCTCGTACGATAGGGGGATGTCGGGGTCGTAGCGCACGATCTCCCCGCGTACGATCGCGTCGGCCCTCGCCTCGGGCGCCGGCCGGAGGCCGAGCCGCCCCTGGACGGCCGTCGTGATGGCGTCCGACACCTCCTGCGCCAGCGCCGGCTCGCCCGTCCGGTTGTCGAACGGGAGGATCGCCACGGTCCGGATGTGGGACGGCATCCCGCCGCCGCTGAAGCCGTACACGCAGCCGGCGGCACCGAGGAGGAGGACGGCGAGCGCGCGCCTAGGGATGGCGCCAGACCTCGGCCGGGAAGGCGCCGCTCGGCGACCGGCTCTGGATGTCGAATTCGAGACGCGCATTCCGCTCCAGGTCCTCCGCGTCGGCGTGCACCAGCGACCCCGCCCCGTTCCGCACCAGCGTGAGGCGCTCGATGATCCGGTCGGCGCGGACGCGGACCGCGCCGGCCAGCGTGTCGCCCCGCAGCTCGAAGGTCGTCGTCACGCCGTCGGCCTCCGTGACCCGCAGCAGCGTCCGGGCGCCGTCCCCCGCGCGCTGGTACCCCGTCGCCGAGTCGGGCGCCTGCACGACGCCCAGCATCGCCCACACCACGTAGCGCCGCGGCAGCACCTGGGCGACGAGCCCAGCGGGGTCGGCCCACGCCGAGTCGCCCGCGAGCACCAGCGTCCCGCGTCCGAAACCGAGCGGCCCCCGCACGTCGATGCGCAGCGAGTCGGGGGGGCTCACCCGCACCGCCCCGCGTCCCGAGACCTCGCTCGACGGATCGCGGAAGCGCCAGCTGATCGCCACGAGCTCCGATCCCGCGGGCAAGGTGCGGGCGGCCGCGGCGGCGAACACCTCCGCCCCGACCGCAGCGAACCCCACATCTGCGGGCGCCGGCGGCAGGGCCGGCGCGCGACACCCCGCGAGGACCGCAACCCACGCGACGACGGCAAGATAGGACCCGCTGCGGAGCCGGGCAAGCGAAACCGTGGACATCACGCCGCTAGTAGTCGAAGCCGAACCAGAAGTCGACAAATTTCCCGCCTCCGTAGACGTCGGAACCGCCGTGCCGCACCCAGCGGAAGTCGATGGGCGGCAGCGAGTAGGTGGACGGGTTCCCGATCGCGAACCGCCAGCCCATGTCGAGCCGGAGCACGAACGGGGCGCCGAGACTCATGCGCAGGCCGAGGCCGTACGCCCCGAGCGTCGCGCGGTACTGCCCCGGGGCCCACGCCTTCCCGAGATCGCCGAAGAGCGCCCCCTCGAGGCCGGGGAAGCGCACCTCGCCGAACGGGAAGCCGATGCTCAGGTAGTCCGTCAGCGGGAAGCGCCACTCGACGTTCCCCATCAGCGCCTCGCTGCCGGCGATGTACGCGAAGCGCGGGTACCCGCGGAGCGCGTACGACCCGCCGATGGTCACCCGCTGCGGCCGCGCGCCGCCGGAGAAGTAGGCGTATCCCCGTACCGCGAAGGCCGTGCGCAGCCCCGTGCGCAGGTACTGCCGTACGTCGGCCGCGAGGACCCAGCTGTCGAACCGCGCGTTGCTGATGTCGCTGACGAGCCCCGCCGTGAGGTTGGTGCGGGCGCCGTCGATCGGCCCCGTGGGGAGCCAGAGGGAGTTGTCGTGGACCCACGAGAGGAACTCCGACGCGAGCACGCCGGTGCGGCGAGGGAGCCCGGCCCCCAAGGTCCCCTGCACGAAGCCGAAATCGATGCGGTCGGAGTGCTCGAGCCGGAACTGCGCCTCCACGCGGTCGAAGCGCGAGACCGGGTAGCGCAGGTCCACGAAGCCGCCGGTAGACGTCTCCTGGAAGATCTGGTCGAAGTCCCCCTGGAAGAACAGCCCGCGCACGCGGAACGCGCCGAGGCCCCAGTTGAGGCGCCGCGACTCGTCGAGGTAGAGGACCGTGCCGTTGAAGTTGCTGACGATGTCGCTGAGGCTGTTCCCCTGCTGGTACGCCAGCACCGAGGCGTAGACGATGTGGTCGCCCAGCAGGTCGGAGATCAGGAAGGTCGCGCCCTGGGAGGACGCTAACCCGGGGGCGATGAGGGCCTCGCCAGCGGCGAAGTCCACGCTGTAGTGCTCCCGGTACCGCCCCGAGCTCGCGCCGGCGTAGCGCGCGTCCTCCAGCTCGGGCCAGCGCCACTGCCCCGCCGAGTCGCGCGCCGCCGCGAGGCGCACCGTGTCGCCGGCGATGGTGTCGGCGGACGGCGAGAGGGCGTAGACGTTGAAGGAGAGGTCCTCGAAGCCGCCGAAGACGTACTTCCTCGCGCCCCCCACCCACACCGCGTCGAAGGCGCCGCCGGGTACCGCCGACTCGCGCCGTCCTTCGCCCGTCGAGTCCACCACATACACGTCGAACACGCCGCGCCGGTCGGAGGTGAAGATGATCCGTCCCGTCGCCGCGTCCCAGCGCGGGCTGTCGTCCTGCCACGCGCCGTAGGTCAGGTAGCGGACCGCGTGGGTGGCGAGGTCCATCACGAACAGGTTCCGCCCTCCCGCCGCGCCCGAGGGCGCGCGGTCCGACGCGAAGACCAGCCGCGTGCCGTCGGGGGAGAAGGACGGGTCGCGGTCCTCATAGCGGTCGGCGGTGATGCGCTCGAGCGCGCCGGAGCGGAGGTCGAGGAGGTAGAGGTCGGAGTAGCCCGCCACCGTGAGGCCCGAGAAGGCGATGCGGGCGCCGTCGGGGGACCACGACGGCGAGAGGATGGAGACGATGCCCGGGAACTGGTACCGTCCCACGATGGCGCCACGGGTGAGGTCCCAGAGCACGAGCGCGTCGCGGTCCTGGAACTTGCTCGTGAAGGCGAGGACGCCCCGGGCCGAGACGTCGAGCCGGGACTCGAAGGCGTGGAACGACTCGAACTCGGCGGTGCGCTCCCCCTGCACCACCGCGCGTGCCTTCCCCCCCGACAGCGGGGCGGAGTACACGTTGGTGTAGCCGGTGCGCGGCGAGAGGTAGAGGACCTGCGGCTCCGAGTCGCCGGGCGGGGTCCAGACCGCGGGCTTCACCGCGTACTGCGCGAGACGCGTGGCCGAGACCTCGAGGGGCTCCTGCCGCGTGACGAAGCCGTAATAGCGGCGGCGCATCGCCAGGTGCCACTCGGCCGTCAGCTGTTCGAGGCTGCGTCCGAACACGCCCCGCATCAGCGCGGCGAAGTCGCCGTACTTCCACGCGTCGTCGTACAGCTGCACGATCCGCCACTCGCCGTACCGCTCGGCCAGGAAGCGCACCAGCGTGCCGCCCAGCGGATAGACGATCGCCCCGCCGACGTTGCCGAGCTCCTCGATGCCGGGGAGCCGGCCGCTCACGGTGAGGTCGCGCAGGATCATGTCGTCGCGCGAGTCCTCGCCCGCCGAGAAGTACTCCGCCAGCCCCTCCGTCCACCAGAGCGGGAACTGCGCGTGGTGCTGGCGCGGGTAGAGCGTGAACATCAGCTCGGCGAGGGAGAGCTGGAAGACGTGCACCAGCTCGTGGCGGATGGTGTGGCGGAAATCCGCGTAGGAGCCGGTGAACGGCAGGGCGACCCGCTGCTTGAGGAAGTCGGTGACGCCGAGGAGGCCCTCCGGCGGCACGAAGGGGAGGACGTTGGTCTGCTCGAAGTCCGAATGCGACGCGTAGACGATGAGCGGGATCCGCCGGGTCACGCTGTGCTGGAAGCGCGCCTCGAGGACGCCGTAGCTCTCTTCCGCGTACGACAGCGCGACGCGGGCGAGCTCCTCCTCCTCCGGATAGAAGTAGAGGTCCACGTGGGCGCCGCGCAGCACGCGCCACTGGAAGTCGCGGTACTGGATCTTGTTCTGGCCGAACATCCCGAACTGCGCCCGGGCGGGCGCCGCCGTCGCGGCGGCGAGCACCAACGCGAACGCGAGGCGCGGGAGGATGCGCATCCTACCGGGTGATCCGCCGGATCCGGTCCCCCTGCACGATCAGGTCGAGGACCGTGGCGCCGCTCGCCAGCCTGCCGAAGACGGTGTACCGCCCGTCGAGATGCGGCTGAGGGGAATGGGTGAGGAAGAACTGCGAGCTGCCGGTGTCGGGCCCGGAGAGGGCCATCCCGAGCGTGCCCCGGTCGTACCGCCAGCGGTTGATCTCGTCGCGGATGACGGTGCCGGGGCCGCCGTTCCC
>JADGQW010000259.1 GCA_017881505.1 Gemmatimonadales bacterium | reverse complement strand
CGACGCGGTGGACGTGACGTCCTCCGGCGCCGCCGCCGCGGCCGGGTTCCTCCCGCCGGTGCAGATGGCGATGGCCGTGCCCTGCGGGCGGGAGTGGGCCGCGTACATCGGCGCGTCGGCGACGCTCATCGTGGCCGGGGAGGTCTTCGTCCTCTACCCCACCACCGCCACCGCCGCCGCCGTCGGGGCCGCCGTGACGGCGTGGAACCAGGCGTTCGGGAATCTCGTGACGTGCCAGCTGCGCTCCGCCGGCGCGATCGGGTGAGGGCCCCATGACGCTCAGCTTCTTCGCGACCCTCATCCTCGTCACCGCCGGCGCCGCGCTGGCGGCGCACGCGATCGTGCGCTGGGCGCGCCGCCGCGGCGCCGCCTCCGAGGCGGCGACGGTCCTCGCCATCGCCGCCGGCACCACCTCTGTGGGGCTCGCCCTCCAGGCGCAGGGCCCCCTCGCCGCGGGGCTCCAGTTCGGCGGCCTCGCGCTGATCCTCGTGGCGCTCCTCGCCCTCATCCGCGGCCGGAGCGGCTCCCTCTCCTGACCGCGGGAGCGTCCCGTGCCCCCGCTGCGGCGCGTCGCCGCGGCGGGCGCGCGGGCGCCGCGGAGTTGTACGGTCCCCGCCGCGTGGGTAGCTTCGCTCCCCGGAACCCGCGAGGCGCCCCGTGACGCTCCGGCTGTACAACACCCTGACCCACCGGCTCGAGGAGTTCGTCCCCCTCGCGCCGCCTCGCGTCACGCTCTACACCTGCGGTCCCACCGTCTGGAACTACGCCCACATCGGGAACTTCCGGACCTTCGTCTTCGAGGACGTGCTGCGCCGCTACCTCGCGTACGCGGGCTACGCGGTGGAGCACGTGATGAACCTGACCGACGTGGACGACCGCACCATCGGCGCGGCCGCGCGCGCCGGGGTCCGCCTCGCGGCGCACACGGCGCCCTTCGCCGACGCCTTCTTCGAGGACTGCCGCTACCTCCGCATCGCGCCGGCCGCGCAGTATCCGCGCGCCACGCGCTTCGTCCCCCAGATGGTGGACCTCGTGCAGCGCCTCCTCGATCGCGGCGTCGCCTACCGCGGCGACGACGGCAGCGTCTACTTCGGGATCGACAAGTTCCCCGCGTACGGCCGCCTGAGCCAGGTGGACCGCCGCGAGCTCAAGGCGGGGGCGCGGGTGTCGAGCGACGAGTACGACAAGGCCGACGCGCGCGACTTCGTCCTCTGGAAGGCCGCCAAGCCCGAGGACGAGGCGGTGGGCGCGGCGTGGGACGCGCCCTTCGGCCGCGGGCGCCCCGGCTGGCACCTCGAGTGCTCGGCGATGGCGCAGGCTCTCCTCGGCGAGACGATGGACATCCACGCCGGCGGGGTGGACCTGATCTTCCCCCACCACGAGGACGAGATCGCGCAGTCGGAGGCGGCCACGGGGAAGCCCCTCGCGCGCTTCTGGCTCCACGCCGAGTTCCTGCAGATCGCGGGCACCAAGATGTCGAAGCGGTACGGCAACATCGTCACCGCCCGCGACCTCCGCGAGGATGGGTGGGACGCCGCCGCGATCCGCACCCTGTTCTGCTCGACCCAGTACCGCAAGCAGCTGCAGTTCACCGACGACGCGCTCCGCGCGGCGGCGACGGGGGCGGCGCGCCTCGCGGAGTTCCGCGCGCGCCTCGCGTCCGCCCCGCCCGGCGGGGGTGGCGGGCTGCCGGCGCTGGCGCGCGCGCTCGAGGCCGCCTTCGGCGCCGCGATGGACGACGACCTCGACGCCCCCCGCGCGCTGGCGGCGCTCATGGACTTCGTGCGCGACGCCAACCGCGAGCTCGACCAGGAGGGCGGCGCGGCCCCCGCCTCGCGGGACGCCGCCCTCGCCGCGTTCGACCGGGTGGCGGAGGTGCTCCAGGTGGTGCCGGCGCCCTCCGCCGCCGTGAGCATCACCGCCACGTCGGCCCCGGGCGCCGGCTCCGGCGCGGCGGCCGTCGCAGGCGAGGACCCCGTCCCTCCCGCCGCGGGGGAGGATGTGGCCGCCTGGGCGGAGCGGCTCGCCCGCATCCGATTCGCGGCCCGCGGCCGGAAGGACTGGCCCCGCGCCGACCGGGCGCGCACTCTCCTCCAGGAGCACGGCTTCGAGGTCCGCGACACGAAGGAGGGGGTCCAGGTGGTCCCGCGGCGGCAGGTGCCGGGGGCGTAGGAGGGCCCGGGAGGCCCGTTCGCGAACTGCTGATATGTCGCCCTGTTAGGCCCGTTCGGGGCGGGGTTGACGGCCATATTGGCACGGCTTATGCTTCAAGGCTCGCGCAGACCGGTATGAGGCGCGCTGACGTAGCTCAACGGTAGAGCGGCTGATTTGTAATCAGCAGGTTGAGGGTTCGATTCCCTCCGTCAGCTCCAATGAGAAGGAAGGGGCGGCCGACCGTCCGCTGCACACACGCCACCCCGCGACCGGAACGCGGGGTGGTCTGTTCAGCGGGGCAGGGGACAACGGGGGCGGCACTCAGGTGGGGTGCCCGAGTGGCTAAAGGGAGCAGACTGTAAATCTGCCGGCTTACGCCTACGAAGGTTCGACTCCTTCCCCCACCACTGCGGGCGTAGCTCAGTTGGTAGAGCGTCAGCCTTCCAAGCTGGATGTCGCGGGTTCGAGCCCCGTCGCCCGCTTTGCTCGCGTAGCTCAGTCGGTAGAGCGCGTCCTTGGTAAGGACGAGGTCACCGGTTCAATCCCGGTCGCGAGCTCTGGAGCACGAGTGATGCACCACCCGCCGGCGCCGCCGGACGGGGCCGGAGGCGGCCCCCGCGGCGCAGGGCACGCGAACCCGACACCTTGCCTGACAAGGGAACGGAGCCATGGCCAAGGCGAAGTTTGAGCGGTCGAAGCCGCATTGCAACGTGGGGACGATCGGGCACGTGGACCACGGGAAGACGACGCTCACGGCGGCGATCACGAAGATCGCGGCGATGAAGGGGTGGGCGAAGTACACG
>JADGQW010000258.1 GCA_017881505.1 Gemmatimonadales bacterium | reverse complement strand
GTGCGCCGCACGCACCACCGCGACGCTGTTGCCGTAGCGCGCGTCGTAGGCGATGGAGACGAGACGCAGATCGCTGATCAGCGGCCCGACGCCGCGCGTGCTGATCAGGCTCTCGAACGGATCGCGCGAGCCGCCGCCGTACCGGAACACCTCGCGGCGGTAGCCCTCCGGCGAGGCCGAGTCGGGGAGCACCGGACGGGGCTTCGGTTTGGGCTTGGCGCCGGCCGCCGGATGCGCGACCGAATCCGTCGCCTCCGCCGCCGCCGCCGCCGCGGCCCCCTTGGCTCCAGCGGCCGGAGCGGCCGGAGCGGCACCGCCTCCGCAGCCCGCGAGGGCACCCCCGCAGACCAGCGCTACCGCCGCCAGGATGAGCGGTCGCCTACTCACGGTTGCCTCCCGAGCGCGGCGGAGTCGCGGTGGGCCGGTTCGGCGCACCCGGCGCGGCAGGCGTCGCCAGCGCGGCCGGCGCGGCCCCTTCGGTCGCAGCCGCCTTCACGAACGTGCGGATCTGGAAGCTCACCTGGAGCATCGCGTGATGCGTCGTGTCCGCGGCCGGGCCCGTCAGGCGCTCGAGCTTCAGTTCCAGCGGGACCACGATGCGGGGCAGGCTCGCGATGTCGGAGAGGAACTCCCCGATCTGGTCGTAGAGCCCCGTCACCTGGAACCGCGCCCGTTGCGTGTCGAAGGGCGAGCCCGACTCGAGGCCCTGCGGGGTGAACACCGCCACCGTCGCGCCCCGCATCTTGGCGCGGCTCGAGATGTCGTCGAGGAGGTTCGGCACCTCCGTCGAGGCCGGCACCAGCTGCCGCATGAGATCCAGGCTCGAGCGGAACTCCGCGAGCCGCGTCTCGAGCAGCCCCACCGTGCCGTGCTGCACGTCCGCCTTCGCCCGGCGGACCTGCGCCTCGAGGGTGTCGACCTGCGTCTGGATCGAGTCCCGCCGCAGCTTGTACTGCTTCACCCCGTCGACGCTCAGCATCGTGAAGCCCTGCAGGAGCACGTACATCGCCACCGCCGCCACCACCGTGAACAGCAGCAGCATCTGGCCCCGCCGGTCCTGGGGGATCGCGCCAGCCACGCGCTACCTCCTCGCCCCGCCGCCGGACCGGACGCCTTCGACTACGGACGCCGCCAGCGACTGCCAAGTGAGCAGAGTGGAATCGGGCACCTGATACCGCGCGTTGATCACGAACGTCGTCACGTCACGGCCCTGCTCGCTCACCAGCCCCGTGGACACCGGCGCCACCGACTGGATGAACGGCGACTCCTCCAGGTTGCGGAGGAACCGGGTGAAGGCCTGCATGTCGACCGTCTTGCCCGAGATCTGGAACGAGGGGAGGCCGCTGGTGTCGGCGTCGGCCGCCCGCGACTGAAGGTTGTCCAGCCAGGTGTAGGGGGGCAGCGCCTTGGTGACCGCATCGAGGATGTGCGGCCAGACGTAGCGGTCCTTGTCGATGCTCTTGATCACGTCGATCTGGGTGATCAGCGAATCGCGCGCCCGCTCGAACTGGGTCTTCCGCGCCACCAGCGCCGCGTACCGGCGCTGCTCGCGCTGCGCGGCCTCCAGTCGGGGTCCCAGCGCGGCCACCTGGCCACGGCCCTTCATCCACAGCGGCGTCACCACCCCGAGCGCGAGCACCCACGCGAGGATGCAGGCGATGAGCCACGGGTCCTTCACCGACCCCAGCAACACCTTCATGTCCGGCAGGGCGAGCTTCAAGCCCGCGCCACCGCGCTTGCGCTTCGCGCCGGGGAGGAGATTGATCTCGATCAAGAAAGTCCCCCTTGCACCGGGCTACGCGGCCCTGAGCGCCAGACCGACCGGCAGCATCAGGAGTGGGACCACCTCATCCACCGCCAGGGTCTCGAACACCCCCTCGCGGACCTTGAGATTCTGGATCGGGTTGGCCCGCTCCACCGGCACCCCCAGCCGCTCCGCCAGCACCTCCGGGAGCCCGGGGATCCGCGAGCCGCCGCCCGACGTGTACACCTTCGCCATCGCCGCCCCGCCGCGGCTCGAGGTCTGGAGGAAGGCCGCCGCCCGCTCGATGCCCACCGCCATCTCCTCGCCCCGGCTCTCGACGTACGGATCCAGCGCCGACGAGCGCTCGAACGACTGGAGGAGCTTCTCGGCATCCTCCGCCGTCATCCCCCGCTCGCGCTGCAGGTCCTCGCGGAACCGCCGCGTGCCGATCGCCAGGTCCCGCGTCAGGACCGGAATGCCGTCCTCGAGGATGTTGATGTTCGTGACCTCGTGGCCGATGTTCAGCAGCCCCACCATCCCCCGCATCGCGTCGGGATGGTTCAGCTCGAAGGCGTTGTGCAGGGCGAAGGCGTCCACGTCCACGACTTCCGCCACCAGCCCCGCGTCGGTCAGCAGGGTGACCTTGTTCTCGACCAGCTCCCGCTTCGCCGCGACCAGGAGGACGCTCATCTGGAGCCCCTCCCCGTCCGGATCGAGGATCTGGAAGTCGAGCTCCACGTTCTCCATGTCGAAGGGCACGTGCTGCTCGGCCTCCCAGCGGATCACCTCGCGGGCGTCGGTCTCCTTCATCCGGTCCATCTGGATCTTCTTGACGATCACGTCACGGCCCCCCACCGCCGCCACCACCTGCTTCTGCTTCACCCCGCCCGTGACGAAGAGTCCTCGGATCGCGTCCGCCACGATCCCGGGGTCCATGACCTCCCCCTCGACGATCGCGTCGGCCAGCACCGGGGTGATGGCGACCTTGACCAGCTCCGGCTCCCCCTTGCTGTGGTCGATGACCACCAGCTTGATGAGGCCGCTGCCGATGTCGAGCCCGACTGTGCGCTTCCTTCGGCCCATAGGACTCTTATCTGGTTCAGGCCCAATGACATAAAGGGGACGTGGACTCTACACGATAGTCCACGCCCCCCGCATGTGTCAAGATACTTGAGGCCGGAAGGCAAAAAGTCCCGGGACTTCGTGACTTAGGCCACACC
>JADGQW010000099.1 GCA_017881505.1 Gemmatimonadales bacterium | reverse complement strand
CCTCGACGCCGGTCACGAAGGCGAGGGTGCCTTCGCTCCCCACCAGGAGCCGCGTCAGGTCGCCGGACCGCGCCCATCCGGGGAGGTCGTACCCCGACGAGTTCTTCGGCGTGTGCGGCATCGCGGCCGCGAGGGCGAGCGCGTGGCGCCTGATTGCCGGTGCCACGTCGCGCAGGAACCGGCGCTCAGCGTCGGTCGTCCCCGTCGTTTCGGTGCGTCCGTGCGTCGGTGCGTCGGCGTGTCCGACCTCCCCGTCCGCGGTGACGAAGTCCAGCCCCCGCACCCATCCGCGCATCGCGCCGTACTTGAGGGTGTGCGGGCCCGCGGCGTTGGTGGCGACCATCCCGCCGAGCGTGCAGAACTTCCCGCTGGCGGGATCGGGGGGGAGGAAGAGGCCGTGCTTCGCCGCGGCCTCGTTGAGCGCGCGGTAGACGATCGCGGCGCCGGCGCGCGCGGTGCGCGAGCCCGGATCCACGACCGGCGGCTGGGCGAACCCCTGCGTCAGGTCCACCACCACGCCGGGGCCGACGTTCCCGCCGGCCATACCGCTCCCGGCGCCCCGGGGTACCAGGGGCGAGCCGGTCCGGGCCGCCCACCGGACCAGCGCGACGAGGTCGTCCAGGTCCTGCGGCACGGCGACGGCGCAGGGCAGCGCGCGGAACACCCCCGCGCCTTCGGAATAGAGCGCGCGGGCCACGTCGTCGGTGCGGAATGCGCCCCGGAATCCTTGGGGGGACTTCACGGCGGCAAGCTAACGGCGCGCTTCTCGGCTTGACAAGCTTGAAGGGTTCGGTGACGTTCCCGATTCATGACGGAAAACACACGGTCTCCGCAGCTGATCCGCCTCGAGGTGGACCGCCGGCTCGGCCACGAGTGGGACGAGTGGGACGGGAAGCCTCTCCCGGGCGGCGGGAATTTCAGCGCGCCGCCGGGGCGCTTCTTCTGGTACGCCGCCCTGACGATCGCGGTGTTCTGGGGAGCGCTCTACCTCGGCGTCTTCCTCCTCGCCCCCCGCCTCGCCGACCTCTGGCCGCCGCTCCGGCCCATCGCGTTCATCGCCGTGGGCGTGGCCGCGGGGATCAGCTGGCTCTGGTTCGGACTCCTCCTGGCGTCGTACTACGGCCGGTACCTCCTCCTCCCCGAGGGGCTCGCCGAACGGGGGCCGATGCTCCGGCTGATGCAGGGGGCTTCGCTCGTGGCGCGGCGCTTCGGCGTGCGCGACTGGGTGGAGCACGCGGCGGTGGAGGTCTACAACGGCCTCGCGCTCCGCCGCGGCCGGAAGGTCGGGCGGGGGGAGCTGCTGGCCCTCATCCCGCGCTGTCTCTCGAAGGGGGCGCTCGAAGGGGTGCTGGAGATCGCGGGGCGCTACGGGGTGCCGGTCTTCGTGGCGACGCGTGGCCAGCTCGCGCGCCGCGTGATCCGGGAGCGGCGGCCGCGCGCCGTCGTCGCCGTGGCGTGCGAGCGCGACATGCTCACCGGGCTCCACGACGTGGCCGGGAAGATCCCCGTCCTCGGGCTCACCATGCAGCTGCCCGCGGGGCCGTGCAAGGATGCGACGCTGGACCTGGCGAAGTTCGAGAGCTGGGTGAAGGGGTTCGTCGAAGGAACGTGAGGAGGTGAGGGGTGAGACGTGAGGGGTGACGCGTGACGGGCAGGGATTCGGGGCGGGCGAGAGTGGCCCGCCTTTCGAGCGTTCGGGGGTCCGCGTCTCGCGTCTCCCCTCACCTCTGACCTCTTACCCTCTCACCTCGTCGTTCTCGAGCTGTCTGGCATCGGGAACCTCCGCTTCAGCCGGTCGAGGATCTGCGTCAGCACCTCCCGTCCCGGATCTCCCTCCGGCGCCATCCGCTCCATCTCGCGCTGCGGCCGACTGGGGTCCACCGCGTAGGTGTTCACCGCCTCCGCGGCGAGGCGCGTCTTCCCCGCCGTCGGGTCGGCGAAGAAGCGGAGCTTCACCGAGTGCGCGAGGTCGCGGAGATCGGGATCGGGCGTCGACGCGCGCGAGGTCACGTTGAACCACTGGGTCTCGACGTACCCCTCGGCGGGGGACATCCACTGCAGTGCGAGGCCCGCGTGCTGGATCTCCTCCGCCGCCGCCCGCGCCACCGCGTCGGGGGGCGCGTTGAGGAGCTGGTCCACGCTTCCCTGAACGGGTCCGTAGAAGGGGCGCACTCCGCCGAGGGCGGCGCATCCCGCCAGCGCACCAACGGCGAACAGGGGGAGCCACCCGCCGGTGCGGGGCACTAGTGCTTCGTGGTGTCCGCGCGGGGCGCGGCGGGAGCGGCCGAGTCGGGCCGGGCGGTGGCGGCCGGGGCGGCGTCCTTCCGGTCCTCCATCTCGTCCATCTTCCCCGGGTTGGCGCGATCTCGGGCGGCCGCCTCGAGCGCCGGCGTCTGGATGCCGACGCCGTACTCGAACACCAGCCTGCCGCCGAACATCGCCGTCACCACGATCAGCGCGACGCCGATCACCCCCGCGGTGAGGGCGACGGGCTGCTCCTTCTCGCTCCAGACGCCCCGTCGCACCAGGCGCCAGAGGGCGAGGATCCCGAACAGCCCGAGCACGATGAACGCGAGCGTCTCGTGCGTCTCCATGATGGCGTGGGCCTCGGCCCCGTGCGGCGTCGCCTCCTCTGCCAGGAGTCCCGTGACGATCGCGGCGCCGGTGCCGAGGACGCCCGCGAGGAGGGTCCAGAAGCCGGCGGCCTTGAGCGACGCGCGCTTGAGGACCGCGCCCAGCAGGTCGAAGAGGACCGATAGCGGCAGCAGCGCCGGCGGAAAGTCGTTCAGGGCGGCGTGGAGGCGGGAGATGTCGTAACCGATCATCCGTCAGTCCTTGCCCCGTGGCAGTGAGGGCGGCTTGGGCGGGAGCGGCATCTGCCGCACGGCGTCCACCAGCGACTGCTTGATCTCGTCGGCGATGCGCACGAACGCCGACGCCCGGGGACCGCCCAGCGCCGCCCGGGGCCGGATCTCCCCCCGCTCCAGGCCGTCAAGCACCTGCTCGAGGGCGAGCTGGATCCGCGCCGCCCTGCGGCGGTGCGCGCCCGGGATGGAGGCGCCGATGCCGAGGCCCAGGGCGCCGGGGAGGAGGAGCACGAGCGGCAACGCGGCGGGCACGGCTGCCAGGAGGATCGCGGAAGAGAGCACGCCGATGCCCGCCACGGTCCCGGCGCCCGCCATCACCCCGCTCCGGCTGTTGGAGACGTCCGCCGTGAGCGCGACGTGGCAGTACCCCTCCTCGAGGGGCGTGACCGCCACCGAGACCTCCGCGGCGCGCGCGAGGTGGTACGATTTCCCGCCCACCCCGAACCCGCGTTTCATCTCCGCGAAGAAGCCCTTCTGCGGTTCCCACAGCGTCCGGTCGGGAAGGCGGCGCTTCACGGCCATCGCTTCGGTCTCGGTCATCCACTCGTCGAGGGCCGGCTCGACGAGCCGCTTCTCCCCCGGCACCACCCGCGACGCGCCCACGAGCCGCGGGCCGAGCCACCGGGCGAGGGCGCCGTGCGCGCTCTCGAGTCCACCTTTCGTGGTCTCCTCGTACAGCGCCTGCCGGAGGAAGCGGCCGGGGATGCCGACCTCGCCGCCGAGCTTCAGCACCTCCTGCTCGCTCAGCCCCTCCCCGGTGTCCAGCTCGCCCGCCTGCAGTTCGGCCGCGCGCTGGATGATGCGCTCCAGCGCGGCGCGGTCGATCGTGCGGGGCGTCAGCTCACCGGCCATCGGCTCAGACCTTCTTGGGCTCCGCGGCCGCCGGCGCGGCAGCGGGGAGCGCGGTGCCAGGCACGAGGGCGGCGAGGGCCTTCGCCGCGCCGCTCGCCAGCGACTCGTGCGCCATCGCGGCCGGCGCGCCGGGCGGCAGGGTGCGGCGGTAGATGTCCCCGAACGCTCCCAGCAGCTCGATCGGCAGGGGGAAGATGATGGTCGAGTTCTTCTCGGACGCGATCTCGGTGACCGTCTGCAGGTAACGCAGCTGGATGGCGGCCGGCTGCGTACCAATGACCCGCGCCGCCTCCGTGAGCTTCTCCGACGCCTGCAGCTCCCCCTCGGCGTTGATGATCTTCGCCCGCCGCTCGCGTTCCGCCTCGGCCTGCCGCGCCATCGCCCGCTGCATCTCCTTCGGCAGGTCCACGTCCTTCACCTCGACCGCCGAGACCTCGATCCCCCACTCCGCGGTGCGAGCGTCGATGATCGCCTTGAGCGTCTCGTTGATCTTCTCGCGTTCGGTGAGGAGCTCGTCGAGGACGTGCTGGCCCAGCACCGCCCGCAGGGTCGTCTGCGCGAGCTGGCTGGTGGCGTAGAGGTAGTTCTCGATCTGAATGATCGCCGCCGCCGGGTCCGCCACCTTCATGTACAGCACGGCGTTGACCTTCAGCGAGACGTTGTCCCGGGTGATCACTTCCTGCGGCGGGATGTCGAGCGCGACGATCCGCAGCGACACGCGGTGCATGTGCGCGATCATCGAGGGGAGGAAGATCAGGCCCGGCCCCTTGGTGTGCCAGTAGCGGCCGAGGAAGAACGACACGGCGCGCTCGTACTGCCGGATGATGCGCAGGCTCGACAGCGTGTAGAGCGCTGCGACGATAGCGAGGATCTCGACGACGCCCACGGGAGGCTCCGGACGCGGGGAACGGCGGAATATGCCCCCCGCGCAGGGGGGCAGCAAGCGAACTACCCCAGCCCCGCCATCTCGCGCCCGCAGGTGATGCAGAACTGCCAGCCGACGTCGAGCTCCGTCCCGCACACGGGGCAGTGCATCACGCCCACGTTCTGGCCGCAGTGCGGGCAGAAGATGACGGTGCGGCCGACCGGGAGATCCCCGCCGCAGTACCCGCACTGCGCGCCACCGACGCTGACGTCGCGGCCGGTGGGCGCGGGGGGCTCCTCGACGCCGAGGTCGAGGGAGAAGGGCATCTGCGTTTCGTCCGCCCCCTCGTCCCCCTCGGGGAGCGGCCCGCCCTCCGCCAGCTCGAACGCGGTGACGGCCGGGGCCACGGTCCCGCCGCCGTCGGGGCGCGCCGCCTCCGCCGACCGCGACGTGCGCGTGGAGAGGAGCACCCGCACCTGGTCGGGGTCGAGCCACACGCTCGCGTGGGGGAACCGGCGGAACACCCCTGTGTCGGGATTGACCGAGCGCACCTCGCGCTCCAGCTGCTGGCGCACCTCGTCGGGCTCGATGCGCGCGTAGCCGCGCTCGCCGGCCACGAGCCGCAGGACGGTCATCTCGTAGTCCTGGTTGGTCTCGATGCCGAGGACGGCCCGGTGCGTGCGGTAGGGAACGAGGTTCTGGTGGATCTCGGACAGCGGGAGGGGCCCGTCGAGCCGCGTGGCGTCGAGTTCGGCGACGTTGTCCACGAGGCGGCGGAAGAGCCGTTCGAGCTCATCGGGTGCGGGCGTCGGGCTGGCGGATGTCACGGCGGCGGTGGTCTCCCCCTGTCGCGGCACGTTAGGTCCCTCGCGCGGTCCCTGTCAAGCGGAGACGCGGCCCGCAGGAGCGATCGCGCGCGGCGATCAGCGCAGGTCCGCGTCCGGATCGTAGCGTGCATACCGTCCCCGGGCCCGCTCGGCCTCCAGCCACGCCGCGAAGCCGGACGGCACGAGCCCCCCCGAGGCGCCCTGGTCCGCCGCGGCCCGCGTCGCGAGGTCGTTCGCGTACTCGTTCTTGGCGTGTCCGGCGTGCCCGCGGACCCACTGCCACGCGATGCCCCGGCCCGCGGCGTGCTCGGCGAGCGCCTGCCACAGGTCGAGGTTCTCGATCGCGCCGCCCTTCCGCCGCCAGCCCCGCGCCCGCCACCCATCCACCCACTTCGTCATCCCCAGCACGATGTAGTTGGAGTCGGTGACGAACAGGATCTCGGTGGCCCCGCGCGGACGCACGAGGTCCAGCGCTTCGATCGCCGAGCGGAGGGCCATGCGGTTGTTGGTGGTGTCGGGCTCGCTCAGGAAGTAGTCGAAGCGCGCGATGGCGCCGGGCGGCCCGGCCGGTGCGGACGCGCGTGCTTCTCCGACCGCGGCTTCCCACAGCTCTCCCTGTGTCCCGAGGCCGCCCGCTTTGCGGGCCGTCGGGCCGTCGGTGCGTCGGGGCGTCAGGATCTCCACCAGCCCGCCGCAGCCGCCGGGGGTAGCGCGATCCTGGCCGTTGCCGAGGCAGGCCTCGTCGGCGTGGACGACGACGCGGGGGTCAGCGATGGATCAGCACCGGGACGACGGTGGCGCGGATCAGCTTCTCGGCGTGGGAGCCGAGGGGCCAGGGCATCCCCCGGCCGCCGTGCGCCCCGGCGACCAGGAGGTCCGCGCCGGAGCGCGCCACCCAGTCGGCCACGGCGGCCACGATGTCGCCGCCGAGCGCGTGCGTCCGCACCGGGACGGCGAAGGGGGCCGCCACCTTCCGGGCGCCGGCGAGCATCGCCTCGGCGTCCGTTCCCTCGGCCGCGACGTGCAGGATGTCGAGGGAGAGGCCGCGGTCCACCGCGAACCGGCAGGCGTACTCCAGGGCGTGGGTGCTCGTCTCCCCGCCGTCGAAGGCGACGACCGGCTTCTCGAACGTGGAGGGGCGGTCGCCGGCAACGACCACCGGGAGGGGCGCCCGCTTGATCACCTGGGCCGTCACCGCGCCGATCTTCCCCGGCATCGTGTGGACGTCGCCGCGCCGTCCGATGACCACCGCGTCGGTCTCCTCCGCCAGCCGGAGCAGCTCCTCGTCCACGAGCCCAACGGCGCGGACCGTCTCCGCCGTGAGGCCGGCGACCGTCACCCGCGCCGCGCCGGCCGCGAGGAACGCGCGGGCCCGCTCCTCGAGGGAGAGGCGCAGGTCGGAGGCCACGGGCGCAACGGGCACCCCCTCCGCCCAGAGCGGGCCGGCGGTCTCGAGGAGCGGCGCTTCGAGGAGGCGGATGTCGGTGACGGCGGCGAGGACGATGGTGGCCCGCGAGGGGCGGCCCAGCGTGAGGGCCGCGTCGAGCGCGGCGTCGGCGCCGGCCGAACCGTCGAGTCCTACGAGCAGGCGAGTGAACACGTCGCGAGGATGCCGTTGGGTCCGGGGACTGTCAAGCGCTCACCCGTCGAACGGCGGCTCCGCCTCGCCCCGCTCGGCGATCTGCTCCCCGTGCCGCGTGTGCTTCTCGAGGCACGAGCGGCAGTACCAGAGATCCTCGGTGTCCTGGTCCGCGACGAGGTCCTCCGTCGCACCGCAATAGATGCACTTGGCTTGGTCCTTGACGCTCATCGCTGCACCCCGCTTCCCGCATGGACTGCGATCCCGGTGCCTTCCGTCACGACCCCGACGACGGCCGCGGCCGGCGTCCCTTCGCGGGCGAGCCCCTCGAGCAGCGCCGGCCCCGCCTCCGGCCGCACCGCCAGCAGGAGCCCGCCCGATGTCTGCGCGTCGGCGAGGATGAGCCGGTCGAGCTCGCCGATCCCCTCGTCGAAGATGGCGATCCCCGCCACGGCGTCCAGGTTGCGGCGTGTCCCGCCCGGCACGTGGCCGGCCGCCGCGAGCGCGCGCACCTCGGGGAGGAGCGGGACGGCCCCCGCCCAGAGCGTCGCGCCTGTGCCGCTCGCCGCGAGCATCGCGCGCAGGTGGCCCAGCAGCCCGAACCCCGTAACGTCCGTCGCCGCCCGCACCCCCGCCGCTCGCGCGGCGCGCGCGGCGCCGTCGTTGAGCGTGGTCATGGTGCGCACCGCCGCCTCGATGGCCGGCGCGGGCGCGGCCTCCTTCTTCAGCGCCGTCGCGATGATCCCCGTGCCGAGCGGCTTGGTGAGCACCAGCCAGTCGCCGGGGCGCGCCGCGGCGTTCGTCGTCATCTCCTCGGGCCGCACCTCGCCTACGACGACGAGCCCGTACTTCGGCTCGGGATCGTCGATGGAGTGGCCCCCTACGATCACCGCCCCCGCCTGCCGCACCACCTCCGCGCCCCCGCGCAGCACCTCGGCCAGCTCCTCCAGCGACAGGACGCCCCGCGGCCAACCCACCAGGTTCAGGCACCAGAGGGGCCGGCCCCCCATCGCATACACGTCGGAGAGCGCGTTCGCCGCCGCGATGCGCCCGAAGGTGTACGCGTCGTCCACGATCGGCGTGAAGAAATCCGTCGTGAGGACCAGCGCGCGCCCGTCCGGCTGCCGGATGACGGCCGCATCGTCCCCGCCCAGCGCGTCCACGAGGACCGCGGGATCGGAGGTGGGAGGGATGGCGCGCAAGACCTGCGCGAGCTCAGCGGGTCCGAGCTTGCAGGCTCAACCCGCGCCGTGCGACAGGGTGCTCAGGCGGATGCGCGGCCGCTGGTCCAGGGGTCCTTCGGGCACCGTACCCTCTCGAGAGAGGTCGGCGGAATGTAGCACCGGCGGGGGGAGGGCGGGCTAGGCGTATTCCCGGGCGACGAGCCAGCCGCGGAGCGCGGCGAGGGTCCGCTCCTCCGCGTGCTTCCCGGCGCCGATCGTGCCCTTGGCGCTCTGAAAGCGCGCGAGCTTCGGCGCGGCGAGCGCCACCGCCTCGCGCGCCTGCGGCAGATGTACCGAGACCAGCGAATCCACGGCGTGGATGATGTCGAGGTTCCGCCACGACCCGTCGGGCTTCTGGTTGAGCGCCAGGTGCTCGGCGAGGATCGGCAACTGGGCGCGGAAGGGAAGGGGCGCCCACGCGATGGCGGCCAGCGCGCCGACCGTCAGCGTCGGCTGCCAGATACCGCCCCAGGTGTCCCACATCTTCGGCAGCGCGAGGAGGCTCCCCACGTGGCGCCGCACCAGCGGGAGGTTGAGGATGCCTAGCGCCGTGCGACCTTTGGATGCCTTCGCCGCCGTGGACAGCACCTGCCGCTCCGCCGCCACCGCCCGCGCCTGCGACTCGGCCTCCAGCTGGCCCGCCCGCAGCACGCTCCGCAGCGCGTAGCACGACGCGAGGAACCGCGCGCCTTGGTCGGAGACCGTCGCCGCTCCGCTGGGAAGCACCAGCCGGCGTACCGCCCGCCCCTTCGAGCGGTAAGCGAAGAACCCGCCGATGCTGTGTTCGTTCAGCGTGATCTCGTGGCGGCGCGGGAGGCATGCCTCCGCGCCGTCCTTGTCCTGGCGGCCGATGAGCCACTTGGCGGTCCGCCGGACGCCCTCCTCCTCGATGCCCCGCCCGAGGTCCATCAGCTCCCATGCCGTCCACGCCGTCGCGACGAGATCACCGCCGACGCTGCCGTCGCTCCGGATCCGGCCGCGGCGCTCGCGCACCAGCGCCCCCACGAGGCGCTCGTCGTCCGGACGCACGCGCCCCAGCAGGCGGCGCGCTACGACGCCAGCACGGGTGTCGCGCCCGTCGAAATAGACCGCGGCGCGCTCGATCGCCCTGTGGATGGGATTCATCGGCGCGGAATACTAGGCATTTCAGAGGTCGGATGGTACTAGGGGCGCCCCCGGGCGGGGCTTGCGGAGCCGGGCTGGATTCAGCCGATGACCAGGTAGAGGAGTCCCCCAGCAATGGCGTATCGTATTGCCACGAATACGGTTACGCGGATGGAACGCGCAAGGCTGCTGTCCCCTCCCCTCGGGGTGGCCCGCTCCCCCATCCCCGACGCCAGCACCCCGACCAGCAGGAAGACCAGCACCCAGCCGCCACTCCCGAGGGAGCCGAACCAGAGGGCGCCCAGGAGCGTGAGCGCCAGCGCCTCCGCGGTCGCGACGACTGCGTTCCTGCGATCCCGGCGGCCGGCGACCCACGCGAAGGCGAGGCAGAGGGCCGTGACCGCGAGGAACCCGAGCGCGACCCGGCCCAGCGTCACGGCTGTCTCCACCCGGGGCCGCGAAGGGCGCGACCCGGCCGCTCGGCCGTCGGCTGGCCGCCGTCGAGCGTGAACCGGCCGTTCACCAGCACGTACCGCACCCCTTCGGAAAGCGCCGTGGAGTTCGCGAAGGTGGCGCGGTCCTTCACGGTGGCGGGGTCGAAGACCGCGAGGTCCGCGAAGTAGCCCTCGCGCACCAGCCCGCGCTCGTGCAGTCCCATCCGCTCGGCGGCGAGGCCGCTCATCTTGCGGACCGCGGTCTCGAGGGAGAGCGCGTGCTCGTCGCGCACGTAGGTCCCGAGGATCCGGGTGAAGGCCCCGTAGCCGCGCGGATGGCCCGGCTGGCCGAGCGGGCCGTCGGGGGCGCGAGCGCCGAAGTCGGAGCCGACGGCCACCCAGGGCGTCGCCACGGCAAGG
>JADGQW010000098.1 GCA_017881505.1 Gemmatimonadales bacterium | reverse complement strand
CGGCGCACGGCCTGATCCGGCCCCCCTTGGCGCCTTGGCGTCTGTCTCCTGGCCCCTGTATCTTTCCCTCGCCCCAGGTCCGTCGGGCGGACGCGCACGAACCGCGTCAGAGCCCCGCAGGCAGCAGCGCTAAGTGATGTCGGCCGTCGCGGCGGGGTGCCTGGGGCATTCCTCTCCAGTCGACAGTCAGCAGACGCCAAGTGCCCAGTGGTTCCTTGGCGTCTTGCCGTCTGTTCCCTGTCCCTTGGCGTCTGGCAACTGGCATCTGAGTGAAGGACTCCGCCTCCGTGCATCTCGCCCTCGCCCGCAAGTACCGCCCCCGCGCCTTCGCCGATCTGATCGGCCAGGAGCACGTCGCGCGTGCCCTGCGCGGTGCGGTGGCCCAGGGGCGCGTGGCGCACGGCTATCTCCTCTGCGGCCCGCGCGGGGTGGGGAAGACCACGGCGGCCCGCATCCTGGCGATGGCGCTCAACTGCGAGACGCGCTCCCGCGGCGGCGTGACGCCGGCCCCGGGGGAGCCGTGCGGGGAGTGCCCCTCCTGCGAGCGGATCTGGAGCGGTGGCGCGAGTCTCGACGTCGTCGAGATCGACGCGGCGAGCAACCGCGGCGTGGACGACGCCCGTGACCTCCGCGAGCGGGCGATGTACGCGGCCTCCGCCGAGGGCCGGTACAAGGTCTACATCGTGGACGAAGCGCACATGCTGACCCGCGAGGCGTGGAACGCGCTCCTCAAGATCCTCGAGGAGCCGCCGCCGCGGGTCATCTTCGTCTTCGCCACCACCGAGCCGCAGAAGATCAGCAACACCGCCGCGCCGGTGATGAGCCGGCTGCAGCGCTTCGACTTCCGCCGGGTGGGCCCCCACGCCATCGCCGAGCGCCTCGCCTATGTGGCGGCGGCGGAGCACCTCGCCGCGGAAGGGGACGCCTGCACCCTCATCGCCCGGGTGGCCGACGGCGGGATGCGCGATGCCCTCTCCGTCCTCGACCAGGTCACCGCCTTCGGCGAGGGCCCGGTCACGACCGCGCGGGTGCGGGAGCTCCTCGGCCTCGTCTCCGACGACGTCTACGTCGAGCTCCTCGACATCGTGGCGAACCGCCGCGCCGAGGCCGTCTTCCCCTACGTGGCGACGCTCGTCGAGGCGGGGGTGGACCTCGTCGCGTTCGCCGACGGGCTGGGGGACCTGTGGCGGGCGGTGCTCGCCGCGTCCCTCGGCGGGGCCCCCGACGGGGTGAGCGCGGCCCTCGGCGCGATCATCCGCGAGCGGGCCCCGGCCCTCGCCCCCGGGGACACGCTGCGCATCCTCCGCGCCCTCGGCGAGGCCGAGGAGCCCATCCGCCGCAGCGGCAATCCGCGCCTCGTCCTCGAGACGTTGCTGGTGCGCTGGGCGCTCCTCGACCGCACGGTGGACATCGCGGAGCTGCTCCGGGAGGAGCGCACCGACGCACCGACGCACCGACGCACCGAGGAAGGTGGCCCGGGGCCGACGCCTGAGCGGCGCGCACCTGCGAGCGCGCCTGCAGCCGCGCCCAGGCCGCCGTCGCGGCCTCAGGCACGCACTCTCGAGGATTCCGGCGCCCGGCCGGCGGCGCCGGCGGGCTCGGCCCCGGCCTCCACGGGCGACGCGGCGGCGGCGCCCCACTCCTCGGTGCCGGGCGGCGAGCCCCTCACCGGGCTCTTCACCGTCGAGGCGCTGCGCGCCCGCTGGGCCGACGTCGTGACGGCCGCGCGCGCCGAGAAGCCCGTGCTGGCCTCCATCCTGGAGGACACCGAGCCCGAGTCCCTGGGCGGCGGCGCTCTCGTCCTGCGCGTGATCGGTCGGAGCGCGATGACGGCGGAGGGGCTCTCGCGCAGCCGGCAGCGGCTCGAGGAACTCCTCGGCCGCCTGCTGGGCGCACCCGTCCGCGTGGGGACGCAGAGCGCGGCCGCCGCGGCGGCGCGCCCGGCGACTGCCGAGCGCGTCACCGCCGACGGCGCGCGGACCGAGCGGACCCGCGCCCTGCGCGAGAAGCACCCGGCCCTCGACCAGGCCGTGGACGCGCTCGATCTGGAGCTGCTCGAGTAGGCTTGCCTGCACCTCGAAACGGGCCTAAGTTAGACTCAATGACCGATTTACGTTCGTTGATGCAGCTCGGCCAGCAGATGCAGGGACGGCTCGCCGAGATGCAGAGCCAGTTGGCGCAGCTGACCGTGACCGGGTCGGCCGGCGCCGGGATGGTGACCGTCGAGGCAGACGGGCGCGGCCAGGTGCGCCGGGTGCACATCGACCCGAGCCTGCTCGCCGGCGACGTGGAACTGCTGGAGGAGTTGGTCGCGGCGGCGGTCGCGGATCTCCAGAAGCGCGTGGCCGAGTTGGCCCAAGACGAGATGCGGAAGCTGCAGAGCGGCTTGCCGTTCCAGCTCCCCTTCTCGCTCTAGTCGTGTCGGCGATCGAGGAGCTGGTCGCCGAGTTCGCCAGGCTCCCGGGCATCGGCCGAAAGACCGCGCAGCGCCTGACGTTCTTCCTGCTGAAGCAGCCCCGCGAGACCTCGGCGCGCCTCGCCAGGGCCGTCGCGGCCCTCGGCGAGCGGGTGCGGGCCTGCTCGCGGTGCGGCAACCTGACGGAAGCGGATCCGTGCGCGATCTGTACCGACCCCCGTCGGGACGGCGCGGTGGTGTGTGTGGTGGAGGAGGCGTCGGACGTGCTCGCCATCGAGCGGGCGGGGGAGTACCGGGGCCTCTATCACGTGCTGGGGGGGCGGCTCTCCCCCCTCGACGGCGTGGGCCCTGACGCGCTGAACGTCCCCGCGCTCCTCGAGCGGCTCGGGCCGAACGGGGCGGTGCGGGAGGTGATCGTGGCGACGAACCCGTCGGTCGAGGGGGAGGCCACGGCCCATTATCTCGAGCGGCTGCTGCGGCCCGCCGGCGTGTCGGTGACGCGTCTCGCGCGGGGGCTGCCGGTCGGCGGCGAGCTCGAGTACGCCGACAGCGTGACGATCGCGCAGGCGCTCTCGGCGCGACGGGAGATGGGGGAGCGGTGAAGCACCGTTCGGTGAAGTTCGCGGCGGCGACCGTGGTGGGGTTCGTGGTCGGCGCCGCCCTCGCCCAGCGTTCGATGGGCCGGTCGCGCTCCGCGCTGTTCAGCGCCCGGCCGTTGCGCCGCCTGGCGGCCCTCGGGTATCTCAGCGGCCATCCGAGCGTGGCGGCGGTGCGGGTGCTGAAGGACTACCTCGCGTGGGAAGAGCATCCCGCGCTCCGCCGGCGTGCCGAGACGATCGTGCGCCGGATGGAAGCCAACCTGGAGTAACCGCGAGGCATGCATGCCAGGGGCGTCCAGCTGGTCGTTCCGCGAAGAGGACTCGAAGGCCATTACGGACCTGATGTCGGGGCTCCTGCGGGAGACGAGTGTCCGCAGCCTCCTCCTCGTCGACCGCGCCGGCCAGATCGTGGCCAACGTCGGCGAGGCGCCGCAGTTCGATACCCAGGCGTTCGCGTCCCTCACCGCCGCGGACTTCAGCGCCAACGACCAGCTCGCCAAGATGATCGGCGAACACGAGTTCGCGTCCCTCTTCCACCAGGGCGAGAAGGAGTCGATGTACCTCGCCGACGTCGCCCACCGCGTGATCCTGGTGGCGCTGTTCGACAACCGCACCACGCTGGGACTCGTCCGCCTCAAGGTGAAGTCGGCGGTCGAGGAGCTCACCCGGGTGTTCGAAGACATGTTCAAGCGTGCCGGCACCGAAGCCCCGAAGATCGAGGGGTTCGGGAGCAAAGAGGCTGAGGATGAAATCGACAAGCTGTTCGGGGACTAGGAGACTCGCGCCATGTCGATGATCAACTACGCGTCGCGCGAGATCAACTGCAAGCTCGTGTACTACGGGCCGGGCCTCGGCGGCAAGACGACCAATCTCGAGCACGTCTACGGGAAGGTCAGCCCCCAGGCCCGCGGCAAGATGATCTCGCTGGCCACGGAGACGGAGCGGACGCTGTTCTTCGACTTCCTCCCCGTGGACCTGGGCACCATCCGCGGCTTCAAGACCCGGTTCCACCTCTACACGGTGCCGGGCCAGGTGTACTACAACGCCAGCCGCAAGCTCATCCTCAAGGGCGTGGACGGCATCGTCTTCGTCGCCGACAGCCAGCTCGAGCGGATGGAGGCGAACATCGAGTCCATGCAGAACCTGTACGACAACATGGCGGAGTACGGGTACGACCTGACCAAGATCCCGTTCGTCGTCCAGTACAACAAGCGCGACCTCCCCAACGCGTCGGCGCTCAAGGACCTCCAGGCGGCGCTGAACCCGGGGTGGGCGATCGAGGACCCGGCGAAGCAGAAGGTCACCCCCGACCCGAACTTCTCCGGCGAGTTCCTCGTCCAGCAGCTGCCCACCGGGGAGTGGATCGAGCGCGCCATCGCCCTCGAGGCCGTGGCGGTGCAGGGGGACGGCGTCTTCGAGACCCTCAAGGCCGTGAGCAAGCTGGTCCTGAAGACGCTGGGGTGACGCGGCCGTGTGGACGCTGCCCAACATCCTGACGGTCACGCGGATCGTGCTGGCCCCGGTCATCGCCCTCCTGCCGTTCATCGAGGGCTACTGGCCGAAGGTCATCGCCTTCGTCGCCTTCCTCGCCGCCGCGGCGAGCGACATCGCCGACGGTTACCTGGCGCGGAGCCGCAAGCAGGTCTCCGAGGTCGGCATCCTCCTCGACCCGATCGCCGACAAGCTCCTCCTCATCGCCACCCTCGTCCCGATCTTCTGGCTGACACGCCATCCCGCCATCCTTTACGGCATCCCCTGGTGGGGGAGCCTCCCCCTCTGGGTGGCGGTCCTCCTCGTCGGCCGTGAAGTGCTGATGACCGTTTTCCGCTTCGAGGCGCGCAAGCTCGGCGTCGTCATCCCGGCGGGGGGCGAGGGGAAGCTCAAGGTCATCTTCCAGGACATCTTCATCGCCTCCACCATCGCCTGGTTCGCGTGGAAGGACCTCCTGGTGGAGATGCACTGGACGGGCCGCCTGCGGGACTTCTGGGACCAGTTCCACGGCGCCGTGGTCGCCGTGACCCTGCTCGTCGCCGTCGTGCTCACGGTGTACTCCTTGGCGGTGTATCTGTACCGCTATCGCGCCCTCCTCCGCAGCGCGGTGCGGTAGATGGACGGCGAGCTCCTCACCGTCGGGACCGAGCTGGTGCTCGGGCTGACGGTGGACACCAACGCCGCCGACCTCGGCCGCGCCCTCGCGGCCGCCGGCGTGCGCGTGCTGCGGCGCACCTCCGTCCCCGACGACCTCGCGCCGATCCGGGACGCCGTGCGTTCCGCGCTGGGGCGCACCGGGCTGCTGATCGTGTCGGGCGGGCTCGGCCCCACGCGCGACGACATCACCAAGCGCGCGGTGGCCGAGGTGCTCGGCAAGCCCCTGCACCACGACCCCGCGATCCTCGCCCACCTCGAGGACCTCTACCGCCGCCGCGGCATCGCGCGGATGCCCGACGCGAACCGCTCGCAGGCGGACGTGCCGGAGGGGGCGACGGTGCTGGAGAACCGCTGGGGCACCGCCCCCGGGCTCTGGCTCGAGGACAAGGAGGGGCGGGTCGTCGTCCTCCTCCCCGGCGTGCCCGCCGAGATGCGCGGCCTCCTCGAGCACGAGGTGCTGCCCCGCCTCCGGAAGGGGATCGCCGACGCCGACGCGAAGACCCAGGGCTCGGCCCCCGTGGTGCGCTCGCGGATGCTCCGGACCACCGGCATCGCGGAGTCGGCCCTCGCCGACCTGGTCGGCGATCCCGCGCGGTTCCTTCCCCCGTCGGTCACCTTGGCGTGGCTCCCGTCGTTCGACGGCACCGACCTGCGCCTGACGGCCTGGCGGCTCCCGGGCGCCGAGGCGGACGCCGCGCTCGAGGCCGGCGTCCAGGCGCTGCGCCCGAAGCTCGGCGCCGTCTGTTACGCCGATGGGGAGACCGACCTCGCGGCGGTCGTCCTCGACCTCCTGGCCGACAAGGGCGCGCGGCTCGCCACGGCCGAGTCGTGCACCGGGGGCCTCCTCGGCGAGCGCCTGACGAACATCCCGGGCAGCTCGCGCGTGTACCGCGGCGGCGTGGTCGCGTACGACAACGACGTCAAGCTCCACCTCCTCGGGGTCTCCTCGGAGACGCTCGCCGCCCACGGGGCCGTGAGCGAAGCCGTGGCGCGGGAGATGGCCGCCGGCGCGGCCCGTGTGCTGGACGCCGACGCGGCGCTCGCGGTGACCGGCATCGCAGGCCCCACGGGCGCGGCGCCGGGGAAGCCGGTGGGGACGGTGTGGATCGCGGTGCGGTGGCGCGACCAGCTGCGCGCCTTCACCCACGTCCTCCCGGGCGGCCGGGACGCCGTGCGGCGCCGCGCCGCGCAGTGGGCCCTCGACTACCTGCGCCGTGTCGTGACCGGCGTCGTCTGATGCCCGGCTTCGGCGACGTCGAGTTCTGGACGGCGCCGGACGGGGCCCGCCTCGCCCTGCGCCGCGTCGAGCCCGACGCGGCACCACGCGCCCTCGTCATCCTCCTCCACGGCTTCGGCGACCACAGCGGGCGGTACGCCCACGTCGCCGCGTGGCTCGTCGCGCGCGGCTGTGCGGTCTGGGCCCTCGACCAGCGGGGCCACGGCAAGTCCTCGGGACCACGCGGACACATGACCCGCTTCGCCCAGTTCCTGGCCGACGTCGGCGCCCTCCGCCGCCGGGCCGCGGCCGAGGTCCCGGCGCCGCAGGTCCTCTTCGGGCACTCCTTCGGCGGGCTCGTCGCCCTGCGCTATCTCGAGACGGCGCCTCAGGGACTGGCGGGCACCATCGTGACCAGCCCCTTCATCGCGACGGCGCGGCGGCCGCCGGCGTGGAAGCTCCTCCTGGCCAAGGCCCTCGCCGGCCCCCTGCCGGGGCTCGGGATGGCCACCGGGCTCGACACGGCGCACCTCTCCACCGACCCCGATGTGGGACAGGCCGCCAGGAGCGACCCCCTCTACCACGCACGGATGACGCCGGCGGCCTGGCGCGAGATCCAGGCCGCGCAGGTCGCCGTCGTCGCGGAGAGTGGCCGCATCGCCGGTCCCCTCCTCGTGCTCCTCGCCGGGGACGATCGCCTCGTCTCCACCCCCGCTGCTGCGGCGCTGGCCCGAACGTTGCCTGCCGAGACGATCGTGTACGAGAGGATGTTCCACGAGATCCTGAACGAACGGGACCGCGCACGGGTGTTCGCGGACATCGGCGCCTGGCTCGACCGGGTCGTCCCAGCAGGCGGCCCGTCCGCGTCCCCCGGAAAGGTCTGACCGGATGGAGCCGTACAAGATCAAGGTCGTCGAGTCCATCGCCTTCACCACGCGCGAGGAGCGCGAACGGGCGATGCGCGACGCCGGCTACAACCTCTTCAACGTCCCCGCCGCCCTCGTCACCATCGACCTCCTCACCGATTCGGGCACGGGCGCGATGTCGGACCGGCAGTGGGCCGGGATGATGCAGGGCGACGAGTCGTACGCGCAGGCCCGCTCCTTCTTCAGCCTCGAGGCGGTCGTGCGCCGGGTGACCGGGTACCGCCACGTGCTCCCGGCGCATCAGGGGCGGGCGGCGGAGAACGTTCTCTTCAGCACCATCCTGCGCCCCGGCGACCGCGTGCCCAGCAACATCCATTTCGACACCACGCGGGCGAACGTCGAGCACAACCGCGGCGTCGCCGTGGATTGCGTGAAGGACGTGGCGTACGATCCCCTCGCCGACGTCCCCTTCAAGGGCGACCTCGACGTCGCGAAGCTCGACCGGGTGGTCGCGGAGGTGGGGAAGGAGCGCATCCCGCTGGTGATGATGACCATCACCAACAACTCGGGGGGCGGGCAGCCGGTGTCCCTCGAGAACGCCCGCGCGGTCTCGGCGTGGTGCCGCCGCCTAGGCATCCCCTTCTTCCTCGACGCCTGCCGCTTCGCCGAGAACGCCTACTTCAACAAGGTGCGCGACCCCGCCTGCGCGGGGCTCAGCATCGAGCAGATCGCCCGGGCCTTCTTCGACCTCGCCGACGGCTGCACGATGTCGGCGAAGAAGGACGGCCTCGTCAACATCGGCGGCTTCGTCGCCTGCAACGACGCGGAGTGGGCGGGGCGGCTCGCCAACGCGCTCATCCTGATGGAGGGGTTCCTGACGTACGGGGGGCTCGCGGGCCGCGACCTCGAGGCGATGGCGCGCGGGCTCGAGGAGGTCCTCGACGAGCGGTATCTCGCGCACCGCGTGGGCCAGGTCCGCCGGCTCGGGGAGCGGCTCCTCGCCGCCGGTGTCCCGATCCTCCTGCCGGTGGGTGGCCACGCCGTCTACCTCGACGCGCGCCGGTTCCTGCCGCACCTCCCACAGACGGCGTACCCGGCGCAGGCGCTCACCTGCGCCCTCTACATCGAGGGGGGCGTGCGGGCGGTGGAGATCGGCGGCCTGATGTTCGGCACCGTGGACGAAGCGACGGGCACCGCCCACTGGCCCGAACTCGAGCTGGTCCGGCTCGCGATCCCGCGCCGCGTGTACACCGACGACCATCTGGCGTACGTCGCGGACGTCTGCGCGAAGCTGTACCGGGAGCGGGAGACGGTGCGGGGGCTGCGGATCGTGAAGCGCCCCGCCGTGCTCCCGCACTTCACCGCGCGGCTCGAGCCGCTGGCCTGACGCGCGAAGGGCGCGGCCCCCGCGGGGACCGCGCCCTCCACGTCCTGCGTCACCGCGAGGGGCGTCTCCGGACCGGAGGCGCCCCTCTGGCGACCCCGGTCAGCGGCGGCGCGGGGGCGTCGGGGCGGGGATGCGCGGTCCGCGGGTCCCCGGCCACTGGAGGGTGCGGCGTGCGTGGGCGCGCACCACCACGGCCGTGGCGGCGCCGGGCCGGGGCGAGATGCTGCGGAGCATCCGGCCCGCGAAGGGCCCGTCGGGGGTGATGGACACGACGGGACGGTCGTTGAGCGAGACCAGGACGTCGCCGGGGAGGATGCCGAGCGAGTCGGCGTGCGACGCGGTGGCCACGTCGAGCACCAGCACGCCCGAGGGTGCGCCGAGCGCTTGGCCGAGCCGCGGATTCACGAGGTACCCCTGGATGCCCTGGCTCACGTCCCCGCCGCTCGTGCGCGCCGTGGCCCAGCCCGCCGAAAGCGTGGACGGACGCACGCGCCAGGGCGAGCCCGGCTCGAGTGCGATCCGCACCGACAGGTCGCCGCCCGTCAGCGCCACCTCGCTGTCACCGGTCTCCACCACCTCGACGCCCCCCGGCCGGCGCGCCTCGATGATCGCGCTCCCCAGCCGCCCCGAGTAGCGCAGCGGCGAGGCGTCTCCCGGCATCGCCGGGAGGGCGCGCGGTGCCGGCGCCGGCGTCGCGTACGGTGCCGGGAAGGCGCGTGGCGCGGTCGGAGCCACGAAGGCCCGCGGCGCGGGCACGGCCAGGTACGGGCTCGGCGTGACGTCGAGGGCGCGCTGCGCCTGCTCCAGGTAGTCCCGGAAGCGCCGCAGGGCCGAGTCGCTCAGCACCTTGCCCCGGTTGTGGCCCAGTTCCTCCTGCGCGCGCTCGATCTCGCGCTGCGCCCGGTCCATGTCGCGGCGCGACGACCCCGTCAGAGTCCGGGCCAGGTCCGTGGATGCGCTCGCGGCCGCGTCCGCGTCCGCGAGATCCCGCTGCGCCGGCGGCTCCTCCGGGCGCACCGAAGCCGTGCGCTCGCGGCCGCCGCGCCGATAGCCGAGACGGACCGCCACCCCCGGAACGAGGTTCGCGAACGCGCGGCCCCCCGGCGCCGACGTCAGCGCCTGGCCGTTGATGGAGACGAGGGTGTCGCCCGTGCGCAGGCCGGCGCGGTCCGCCGGACTCCCGCCGTCCACTGAGTAGAGGACCGGCGGCTGGTTGAACACCCAGCGCGAGAGGCTCTTCCCCTCCGTGTGGAAGGTGCAATTGGTGCACGAGAGCCCGATGCCGATCCACGCCGCGCGCCGCTGCCGCTGCTGCAGGCCGGCGATTGCGTTCGAGACCGACTCGATCCGGGCGTCGGCGGTCCAGGCCGTGGTCGCCTGGACGGCCGCTTCGACGGTGGACTCGATGCGGGCCTCCGTCGCGGCCTCCACCGCCGCGGACACGTTGCCCGCGATGACAGCGGTCCGCGCCGTGGTGGCGGCGCGAGGCGCCCACGCGCTCGCGGCCCGCGGCGCACGGGTGGGAGCGGGGGCGGCCGGGGCGGGGGCAGCGGCGGGAGCCGCCGGCACTTGCCCCGTCGCGGGAC
>JADGQW010000257.1 GCA_017881505.1 Gemmatimonadales bacterium | reverse complement strand
GGACGGCCGTTCATCCAAGGCGTTGCGGATCAACGTGTTAGCATGTCTCCGCGGCCCCCCTCTTCGGCACGATCCGTCCGCTTGCGGGACGCGGTGTTCGATTCCGGACAGTGGACCGCCCTCCCGCCCGCTCCCTGCGAGGCGACGGGGGCGGCCCGTTTGACACGTGCCCGCAGAAGGGATACTGTATTAGTTAACTAGTACAGTTGCCCAAGGAGCTACCTCTGCTCGCCGACCTGCGCACCGCGTTCCGCTCCCTCGCCCGGAGCCCCGGCTTCGTGCTCGTGGCGGTCGTCGCGCTCGGGCTCGGCCTCGGCCTCTCCACCACGATGTTCGCAGTGCTCGACGCGATCGTGCACCCGGCGTCGCCGTACAAGGACCCCGACCGGCTCTACACCCTCGCCTTCTGGTACGGCCCGCGTGCCACGCTGACGCGCGACGATCTCTACCGCGTGGTGCGGGAGCAGGCGCGGTCATTCGACGCCATCGTGCCCCGCGGGGGACAGACCGCCACGCTCGCATCGGGCGGCGAGGAGTCGGACATCTACGTCCAGACGGTGCCGCCACGTTGGTTCGCGGTGACGGGCGTCGCGCCGGAGCTCGGCCGCGCCTTCGCCGCATCCGACGGGGATGGTGTCGCTGTGCTGAGCCGCTGGCTCTGGAAACGGCTCTATGGCCAGCGCACGTCGCTCGCGGGGGCGCGGGTGACCTTCAGCGACCGGACCTACGCGGTGGTGGGCGTGATGTCGCGCGAAGGGTCGCCGGTGAACGGGCCGGCCGCGTGGCTCCCCATGCCCGTGGAGGGCGAACTGGCGCGGATGGGATGGAGTTCCCTCGTCCACCTCAAGCCCGGCGTCACCGCCGACCAGGCGCGCGCCGAGCTGAAGACGCTGAGCGACGCGCTGACGGCGAGCCGCCACTCTCCCGACTATCCGTACGCGCTCCTGCTGGAGCCGGTGCGGCAGCGCCAGGAGGAGCTGAGCGACATCCACAAGGCGATGGTCGGCGCGGCCCTCGTCGTACTCCTCATCGCCTGCGTCAACCTCGCCCACCTGATGCTGGCCCGCGGAATGGCCAAGCGCCGGGAGCTGGCGGTGCGGATGGCGCTGGGCGCCCCGCGGGCCGCGGTGATCCGCCTGATGCTGATGGAGTGCGGGCTGATCACCCTTGGGGGTGGCGTCCTCGGCGTCCTCGCGACGGTTTGGGGGCGCGGCGTCCTCGAGACCGCGATGCCGCCCGAGGTGGCGTGGGTGGGGATCCTCCAGCCCCAGCTGAGCTGGCGCGTGTTCGCACTCTCGGCCGTCGCCGCCGTGCTCTCCGCAGCGCTCTTCGGCCTGGTCCCGGCGCTCCGGGTGGCGTACGCCGTCGAGCTGACGGAGCCGCTGAAGGACGCGGGGACCACGACCGCCCGGACGCGGCAACGCTACAGCCCCCTCGTCATCTCGGAGGTGGCGCTGGCGCTGGTCCTCCTGATGGGAGGGGGCCTGCTGCTCCGGACCGTGGCGCAGCTGCGGCGCGAAACCGCCGGCCTCAACATCCAGACGCTGCTCTCCGCGTGGGTCGGCGGGAAGGCGGCCTCGGAGCAGACCCGCAGCGCCGTGGAGTGGGACCAGGCGGTGGCCGCGGTACGAGCGGTGCCGGGGGTCGCCCTCGTGGCGTCCGAGCAGACCCGGCCGGTCGCCGGCCTGGCCATGAGCCCCGAGCAGAGCGAGGACACCAGCCGACTCCTGTTGATGCACGAGGTGCCCGTCGTGTCGTCGGACTACATGCGTGCGATGGGGCTCCCCATCCTGCGGGGGCGCAACTTCGAGCCGGGGGATGCGGCGGGCAACGGCGCCGCGATCCTGAACGCGGTGGCCGCGGAGCGGCTCTATCCGCGCCAGAACCCGGTCGGCCGCATGATCAAGCTGGGGGCGGCACGGAAGGACGCGCCATGGGTTACGATCGTCGGCGTGGCGCGCTCGGAGATCGAGTCGCGCTTCGGCGTCGAGATCCTCCGCCAGCCGCAGGTCTGGGTGAGCCGGCGCGACACGGTCACGAGGCGCACCTTCGGCCTCCTCGTGATCCGCACCGTCCGACGCGATCCGCGGGTGGTCGCTCAGGTGCGGCGGCAGCTGCGGACCGTGCCCTCGGTCGGGTTCGCGCAAGTGTATTCCTACGCCCGCGCCCGGGACGCGGAGATCGCCTCCCGCGCTTTCCTCGCCGACGTCTTCGTCGGGATGGGCGCTATCGCCCTCGCCCTCGCGGCGCTCGGTCTCTACGGCGTGCTCTCCTACGCCGTCACGCAGCGGATGCGGGAGTACGGCGTGCGCCTCGCCCTCGGCGCCCAGCCCCGAGCCCTCTTCCGCAGCGTGTTCCACGACGCCGCTGTGATGGTGCTCGCGGGCATCGGCGTCGGGGCCTTCTTCGCCCTCGCCGCCGCGCGCCTGCTCGACTCCGTGCTGGTGGCTGTCCTCCCCAGCGACGTGGTCAGTCTGGCCGCCGCGGAGGCCGTCCTCTTCATCGCCGGATTCCTCGCCGCCCTCGGGCCGGCGCGTCGCGCCGCCCGGTCGGACCCGCTCGAGATCCTCCGCGCCGCCTGAGCGGGACGTCGGCAGCCCGGTGCGACGCCGGGCGGCGCCGCCCAATGCCTCGAGCCGGCGGCCCGCGACCACCTCCTGACGCGCGGTACCAATTACGATATGTTGGCTCGGAATTCGCGCTAGGATCGGCGGATCCCGGGTCGCCAGAGGCGGGGGGCCGTGCGTAGCTTGCACGCTTCATCCCTTGGGCTTGGACGTGGAGGTGGGATGTTCTACGACACGGGCTGTTACGGCCGCGTGCTGCTGGGGAGCGTCAGCGCCGAAGCCGCGGCGCGCCTCGCGGCGTTGCCGGGCGAGTGGCTGGAGTACGACGCGGCGGAGGAGGCGATCGTCGTGCGGCACATCCAGCCGACGGCGGGCCCCTCCCTGCCGACGATCGCGGGGGAGCTGGTGGCCATCCTCGCGGAGGTGCCGGCGGCG
>JADGQW010000097.1 GCA_017881505.1 Gemmatimonadales bacterium | reverse complement strand
GCGGTCGGGCGGTCGCCGATGTCGATCCGCGCCTCGGCCACGGGCCGGCGGACGAACCGGAAGTACCCGACGCCCTTCTTGCCGACGACGTGCAGGTCCACCGTGTACCCCGCCGCCGTCAACGCCGCGTCCCGCTCCCGCGCGGCCCGCACGAGGTTGGCGTTGAACCCCCCGGCGAGTCCGCGGTTCGACGTGATGACCAGCAGCGCGGCCCGCGTCGGACCGCCCTTGTCCGGCGGCGCCGGACGGCGCATCAGGGGGAACCGCTCCGCCAGCTCGGGCGAAAGGAGGTCGGCGATCACGGCGCCGAGCGCCTGCGCGTAGGGGCGCGCCGACACCACGCGGTCCTGCGCGCGCTTCAGCTTGGACGTGGATACCATTTCCATCGTCCGGGTGATCTTGCGCGTGTTCTCGACCGACTTGATGCGCCGGCGGAGCTCCCGCGGCTTGGCCATTACTGCGGCTGCGCCTTGTAGGCCTCGATCGCCTTGCGGAGCCGCGCGCCGAGGTCGTCGGAGATCGTCAGCTTGGTGCGGATCTCCTCCGCCAGCGCCGGCTGATGCGCCGACATGTACTCGTGGAAGCCGTGCTCCCAGTCGCGGATGCGCTCGACCGGCACGTCGTCGAGGAGGCCGTTGGTGACGGCGTAGATGATCTCCGTCTGCTCCGCCACGCCCATCGGCTGATACTGCGCCTGCTTCAGCACCTCCACCACCCGCTGGCCGCGCGCCAGCTGGCGCAGCGTGGCCGCGTCGAGCTCCGAGCCGAACTGGGCGAACGCCTCGAGGTCGCGGTACTGCGCGAGGTCGAGTCGCAGCCGACCGGCGACCTGCTTCATCGCCTTGATCTGGGCGTTGCCGCCCACGCGGCTCACGGAGATGCCGATGTTGATCGCCGGCCGGACGTTCGAGAAGAACAGGTCGGTGTCGAGGAAGATCTGCCCGTCGGTGATCGAGATGACGTTGGTCGGGATGTACGCCGAGACGTCGCCCGCCTGCGTCTCGATGATCGGCAGCGCGGTGAGCGACCCGCCCGGCTTCTTGATGCGCGGGTCCACCTTCACCAGCTCCGGATCCTCGGCGATCTTGGCCGCGCGCTCGAGGAGCCGCGAGTGGAGGTAGAAGACGTCGCCCGGGTACGCCTCGCGCCCCGGCGGCCGCCGCAGCACCAGCGAGAGCTGGCGGTACGCCGCCGCCTGCTTGGAGAGGTCGTCGTAGACGCAGAGGGTGTCCTGCCCCTCCTCGTACATGAAGTACTCCGCCATCGCGCAGCCGGCGTACGGCGCGATGTAGAGCAGCGGCGCGGGATCCGCCGCCGAGGCCACGACCACGATGGTGTACTCCATCGCGCCCGCGGCGCGGAGCCGCTCCACCACAGACGCCACCGTGGACTTCTTCTGGCCGATGGCGACGTACACGCAGATGACGTCGCCGCCCTTCTGGTTCAGGATCGTGTCGATCGCGATCGCCGTCTTGCCGGTGCCGCGGTCGCCGATGATCAGCTCCCGCTGGCCGCGGCCGATCGGGATCATCGAATCGATCGCCTTGAGCCCCGTCTGGAGCGGCTCCTTCACCGGCTGGCGCACCACGATGCCGGGGGCCACCATCTCCACGAACCGGGTCGAGGTCGAGGCGATCGGGCCGAGCCCGTCCTGCGGCCGCCCGAGCGGATCCACCACCCGGCCCACCAGCGCCCGCCCCACCGGCACCTCGAGGACGCGGCCGGTGCGCCGCACCTCGTCCCCCTCCTTCAGCTCGAGGTAATTGCCGAGGATCACGGCCCCGATGTTGTCCTCTTCCAGGTTCAGGGCGAGGCCCGTCACCGTGGTGCCCGTCCCCGAAGCGTGGAACTCCAGCATCTCGCCCGCCATCGCCTTGGTGAGGCCGTAGACGAGGGCCACGCCGTCCTTCACCTCGAGGACGGTGCCGACCTCCTCGAGGTCGCCGACGCCGAGGTCGGCCGCCTCGATCTCGCGGAGGAGGACTTCCTTCAATTCACCGGGACGGAGCGCGGCTTCGTTGGCCATGATGGGCTAGCGAAAGGGGTGGACCGGATTTCCGACAGAGCTTGTGAAAATAATCACCTACCGCGGGGAGGGGCAACTTCAGGAGCCAGCTGCCAGACGCCAAGGGGTCAGAGGACTGCACATCCATTTCCAGGGGCCTGGGCGCCCAGGGGCCCGAAGCGGCCTTCCCGGGCGTCTTGCGACTCGCTCCCGGACTGGGCGTCTTGGCGTCTGGTGACTTGCTGCTGCACTTGGCGTCTGGCCTCTGGCTTCTGTCCCTCACGCCCGGCTGCGCGTGCGGCCGCGGACGAACGCGGCGAGCACGCCGCGGGGGCCGAGCTCGGGGAGGCGGCGCGCGGTTACGCCGGCGATGCGCCGGGCGGCGCCGGCGAGGTGGCTGGCCGACGCGAAGCCGAGGATGGCGGCGACGGCGCGCACCGAGTAGCCGGGGCTCGCCAGCAGGTCGGCGGCGGTCGCGGTGCGGGCGAGGTCGATCACGCGCTTCAGGTTGGGCGCGCCCCCGGCGCCGAACTGCCGCGAGAGATGCTCGCGCGAGACGCCGAGGGCCCCTGCGATCGCCGCAGTGCGGAGCGGCCCGGCGACGCCGTGCACCACCTCGTGCCACGCCAGCAGCTGGAGGCGGTCCACGAGCCGCAGGATCCGCGGGGCGCCCTCGAGCGCGCCGAGGCGCAGGGCGCTCGCGGTGCGCGGGAGGATGAGGTCCCACGCGACGGCGTCCTCCACGCCCTCGACGATGGGGTGCGCGCCGGCGGCGTGGACGCACGTCACCAGGAGGTCGGCGTCGTCGGGGCGGAAGGCGGCGTAGGCGAACCGCGGCACCCCGGGGAAGCGCTCCTTGAGGCGCACCAGGCCCGCGGCGGCGCCGGGGAGGCGCACGTCCATGACCACGGCGTCCACCAGCCGGGTGGCGACGCAGCGCTCGAGCGCCGCGACGCTGCGGCACGCGACGAGGCGGACCCGGCCGCGGGGGAGGCTGCGCCGCAGCCCGGCGCGCACCGCCGGGCTCCGCAGCAGGGTCGCGACGACGGGCACGCTCACCGGACGCCCAGCTTCTCGACCTCGGCGCCGGCGACGCCCAGCACCTCGCGCGCGTTGGCGTACGAGAGGGCCCGCAGCGCCTCCTCGAACGGGAGCCAGCGGCAGGCGGAGATGCCTTCCTCCTCCTGCGGTGCGGCCTCGCCCCCCTCGCTCTCGAAGACGAAGAAGGCGCAGGTCTTGTGGATCAGGCGCCCGCGGAAGCGGAAGAACCAGTCGATCTCGAGCGCGGGCGCGCGGTAGACGAGCTGGTCGAGCCCCGTCTCCTCGCGCACCTCGCGGCGGGCGGCGTCCACCTCGGACTCCCCCTCCTCGACGTGGCCCTTCGGGAAGCCCCAGTTGCGGTACGAGTCGCGGATCACAAGGTAGTGCGGCCCGTCCGCGGCGCGGCGGAAGACCACGCCCCCCGCCGAGTGCTCCTCGCTCGGCACGGCAGGCCGCGGCACCTTCTCCGGCATCAGAACACGGAGAACTGGAAGTAGCGGCGCGGATTGGCCTGGACGTCGGCCAGCAGCAGGCGCATCTGGCGGACGGTGGCCACGGCCTCGGTGTAGAGGGTGGTGTCGCGGGAGAGGCGGCCGAGCGTGCCTTCGCCGGCGTTGACGCGGCCCATCACCGAATCGAAACGGGCCACGATGCGCACGAACGACTCCTGCTGGCTCCGCGCCGCGCCCACGAGGCTGCGGAGGTCCGTCGCGGTGGCGCGCAGCGCGACGCCCACGGTGTCCGCGCTGCTCAGGATGTGCTGGATCTGCGCCTTGTCGGTGGCCGAGTCGGCGCGGTGGGCCGTGCGCTCCATCGCCGTGGCGAAGCGCGCGAGGGACGCGGTGCCGGTGTCGAGGTTGCCGCCGATGCGGGTCAGCACCTGCTGCTGCTGCGACGCCATGTTGGCGAGCACCTTGGAGAGGCGGGAGATGTCGGTGAAGGCGCCGCGCAGCTTCTCCGCGGAGGAGGAGTCGAACGCCTCCTGCACGCGGCCGGCGATCGTGGCGAGGTCGCCCGCGATCCGCCCCGCCTGCTGCGTCAGCTGGCCGACGTCGGGGAGGGCCGCGCCGGGCCACACCGCCCCCGCGTTCAGCGCGGCCTCCTGGACCTGGCGGCGCACGTCGGGATCGTTGGGGAGGTCGTGGCGGTCGAGGAGCTGGACCGCCCAGTCGCCGAAGAGCGTGGCGGAGAAGATGATCGCCACCGTGCGCTCCGGCAGCTTCTGCGTCCCCTTGAGCCGCAGCCCGACCATCACCCAGTCGTTCCGGCCGAGCGTGACCGACTCGACCCGCCCGATCTTCACGCCCCGCAGCAGCACGGGGTTCCCGACCTGCAGCAGCCCCACGCTCCGGAACCGCGCCTCGTGCCGGATGTCGCTCGCCCCGAGCCGGACCTGGCTGAGCCAGATCGAGCCCACCACGGCCAGCGCGATCCCGATCAGGACCACGACGCCGACCAGCACCTCGTCCGCACGCTTCATGGCTGGGAGCCCTCCGCCGCCGGGACCGCGCCCGGCGCCGCGACGTCCTCCGCGCGCACGCTCGGGCGGCCCTCGATGAACTGCCGCACGATCGGGTCGGTCGACTGCTGGATCTCGGCCACGGTGCCCTCCTGGCGGATACGGCCCTCGTAGAGCATCGCGATCCGGTCACCGACCCGGTACGCCGAGCGCATGTCGTGGGTGATCACGATGCTGGTCACCCCGAGCGCTTCCCGGGTCCGGATCATCAGTTCATCGATGACGGCCGACGTCACCGGGTCGAGACCCGTGGTCGGCTCGTCGTAAAGCAGGTATTTGGGGCGGAGCGCGATGGCGCGCGCAAGGCCCACGCGCTTGCGCATCCCCCCCGACAGCTCCGCCGGCATCGTCCGCTCGGTGCCCGCCATCTCCACCAGCCGCAGCGACTCGGTCACCCGCTCGCGGATCTGCTCCTCGCTCATCGCGCCGCTCCGCCGCAGGCCGAACGCCACGTTGTCGGCGATCGTCATCGAGTCGAACAGCGCCGCGAACTGGAACACGTAGCCGACGGTCGCGCGCAGCGCCGTCAGCTCGCGGCGCCGCAGTTCGGAGACCACCTGGCCGTCCACCGCGACCGTGCCCGCATCGGGCTCGAGGAGCCCCACCACGTGCTTGATCGTGACGCTCTTGCCGGTGCCCGAGCCGCCGATGATGACCATCGTCTCCCCATCGCGCACCGTGAGGGAGACGCCCCGCAGCACCACCTTGGCGCCGAACGCCTTCTCGAGCCCGCGGAACTCGATCACGGCCGCAGCAGGGTGATGGCCCAGTAGGCGTCGAGCACCAGGATCATCTCGGCGCTGTACACCACCGTGCGCGTCGTGGCGTCGCCGACCCCCTCCGCGCCGCCCCGGGTGTTGAGGCCGAGGAAGCAGCCGATCATCGTGATCACGAAGCCGAACGACGCCGACTTGATGAGCCCGAAGGTGACGTCGAACGGGACGTAGAAGAGCCGCAGCCCCCGCAGGAACTCCGCGGTGGTGATCGGGAGCAGCGTCGTCGCGGCGACCCAGCCCATGAAGATCGCCGTCGCCATCGCGAACGCGACGATGATCGGGAACATGAGCGTCCCCGCCATCACGCGGGGCAGGACCAGGTACGCGTGCGGGTCGTACGCCAGCGTCTCGAGCGCGTCCACCTGCTCGGTCACCCGCATCGAGCCCAGCTCGGCGGCGATGTTGGCGCCGACGCGCCCGGCCAGCGCGAGCCCCGTCAGCACCGGACCCAGCTCCAGCATCGTCGTCTTGCCGACCAGCGCGCCGACGAAGTAGAGCGGCACCGCCGCCGTCACGGTGTACGAGGCCAGGAGGGCCAGCACGATGCCCGTGAACGCCGCGATGAACAGCGCGATCGGCAGCGAATCCACGCCGATCCGCCGCATCATCGGGAAGATCTGCCGCCCCCACGTGCGCACGTCGGGCACCGCCCGGAGCGTATCCGCCACGAAGTGGCCGAGATGCCCGAACAGTTCCGTGATGCCGACGCTGCGCCGACCGAGAGCCGCTAGCACGGGAGCAACCTATCCTCCGGCGGCGGGGGGGGCAAGAATGTGATGACCGTGCCAGGGAACGGGTGCCGGACGCCAAGACGCCAAGGGGAGCGGGGCGGCCTTCCCTTGGCGTCCGGGCGTCTCGCCCCTGATGCCGGCCGTTACGCCGCGAAGCTCGCCAGCGCCTTCCCGACGTTCCCCTCGCGCAGCCGCTTGAGCGCGCGGTCGCGGAGCTGGCGGATGCGCTCGCGGGTGACGCCGAGCATCCCGCCGATCTCTTCCAGCGTGTGCTCGCGGCCGCCGTCGAGGCCGAAGTAGAGGCGGAGCACCTTCGCGTCGCGCGGCGGGAGCGTGCCGAGCGCCGCTTCGATCTCGGCCGAGAGGAAGCGGTCCATCGCCTGGTCCTCCGCGCTCGGGCCCTCGTCGGTGACGAAGCGCTCGATGAGGGAGCGGTCGCCGTCGGGGTCGAGGGGGGCGTCGAGGCGTACCTCGCCGCTGTTGAGGGCGGCGAGCGACTGCACGACGTCGAGGGAGAGCCCCGTCGCGGCCGCGACCTCCTCGGGCGTCGGCTCGCGCCGCATGGACTGCCGCAGCGCCTCCGCCGTCCGCACGATCTTCGAGAGGTCGGCGGTGCGGTTCAGGGGGACGCGCACCGTCCGCCCCTGCCGCGCCAGCGACGCGAGGATCGCCTGCCGGATCCACCACACCGCGTAGGAGATGAACTTCACGCCCTGGTCGGGATCGAACTTCCGCGCCGCGGTCATGAGCCCGACGTTCCCCTCGCCGATGAGGTCGGTCAGGGGGAGGCCGCGGTTCTGGTACTTCTTCGCCACCGAAATGACGAACCGGAGGTTCCGGCGCACCAGCTCCTGCATCGCCTCCTGATCGCCGGCGCGCACCTTCTTCGCCAGGGCGATCTCCTCGTGAGGCTTGAGGAGCGGGGTGACCGACACCTCATAGAGGTACTGGTCGAGGATGTCCCGGTCGGCCTCGCCGGGCCCCAGAGGCATCAGGGGCTTCGAGGGACGGCGGCGCTTCCGGGCGGTCTGCTCTGCCATGCGCTTCCTTATCTTGCGTGCGGGCCGGCACTTGCACGCTGCGGCCTTCGGGAAAACCACCAGCCCGTGATACCCGTCACCCCCGGCAAGGTTTCTGCAGCGGTCGGTTGACTAGGGCGGGGGACGAAAATACGTTTCTGGGCTCCGAAGGGAAGTACCCCCCTCCTTTCGGGCCCGTGGGGGCGTAGCTCAGATGGGAGAGCGCTTGAATGGCATTCAAGAGGTCAGGGGTTCGATCCCCCTCGCCTCCACCACGCGGGAATAGCTCAGTTGGTAGAGCACAACCTTGCCAAGGTTGGGGTCGCGGGTTCGAGTCCCGTTTCCCGCTCTGGGCGGTTAGCTCAGCTGGTTAGAGCGCTACGTTGACATCGTAGAGGTCACAAGTTCGAATCTTGTACCGCCCATCGCGCCCATAGCTCAACTGGATAGAGCGTCTGACTACGGATCAGAAGGTTGCGGGTTCGACTCCTGCTGGGCGCATGAGGGGCAGTGAAGCAGTCGCGGGGCGTAGCGCAGTCCGGTCAGCGCGCCTGGTTCGGGACCAGGAGGTCGGAGGTTCAAATCCTCTCGCCCCGACTCGAGTAGGTCCGTGGCGCCCCGGCGCCTCGGCGTAGGCTCAGACGCAGCACTGCGCCGGTAGCTCAGCTGGATAGAGCGCCAGCCTCCGGAGCTGGAGGTCGCAGGTTCGACTCCTGTCCGGCGCATCCCCTCGACGAGAAGCCCCGCGGAGCCACGCTCCGCGGGGCTTCGTCCGTCCCGGCCGCGCGCGCCGCTACCGCACGACGATCGTCCCCGTCATCAGGGCGCCATGGACGGCGCAATCGTAGGTGAACGTCCCCGCCGTGTTGAACGTGAACTGGTAGGTGCCGGTCGTCTTCGTCGTGCTGCTGGTGAAGCTCGGCGTTCCCGTGGACTGGACGCTGTGGGAGTTGGAGCCCGTCCACGTCCACGTCACCGTCCCGCCGGCCGCGACGGTGTCCACCGCGGGGTTCTGCGAGGCGTTGTGGCCGCTCTTGAAGAAGTTGTCGCCCACAGACACCGCCGCGGTCGTGGCCGCCGCGGCGATGGTGGCGTGGAACGTCGCGGGGGAGCCCGTGAGCCCCGCGCTCGTGGCGGTGACCGTGACCGCTCCGGGCGTGGCCCCGAGGGTCAGCGTCGTCTTCGCGAGACCGCTCGCGTCCGTGGACCCGCTCGTGGGATTCACGCTGCCGGTGCCGCCGGTCACCTGCCACGTGACGGCCACGCCGGAGACGCCGTTGCCGAACGCGTCGGACGCCTTCGCCGCGAGCTGCGTCGCGAGCGCCGTGCTCGGCGAGCCGGTCTGCCCGTCCCCCGCCGCCACGCCGAGCTGCGTCGCGGCCCCGGCGTTCGCGACCGCCGTGAAGCTCACGGGCGAGCCGCCCGCACCCGCGAGGGTGGCCGTGGCGCTCTGCGTGCCAGCCGCCTGCCCCAGCGTCCACGTCGTGGTCGCGATCCCGCTGGCGTCGGTGACGGCCTTCACCGGGCTCGCCGACGCCCCCGTGCCCGTCGTGCCCCACGTCACCGTGTCCCCCGCCTGCGGGGTGCCGCTCAACGTCACGAGGACCCGGAGCGGATTCGCGAGCGCCGTCGCCACCGTCGCCGTCTGCGCATCCCCGCTCGCCGTCGCGGTCTGCGCGATGAGGGGCACCGGCGTGGCGGAGGCCGTCGCGCTGAACGACACCGGCGAGCCGACGGCCCCGGTCAGCGTCGCCGTGGCACTCTCCGCGCCGACGGTGGTGCCGAGAGTCCACATCGTCGTGGCGATGCCGCTGGCGTCGGTCACCGACTTCGCCGGGTTCACCGACGCGCCGGGAGCGCTCGCCGCCCACGCCACGGTGTCCCCCGCCTGCACCGCGCTGTCCAACGTCACCAGCACCCGCAGCGGATTCACGAGGGCGGTGCCGACCGTGGCGGTCTGGCCGTCGCCGCTCGCCGTCGCGGCCTTCTGGATCGCCGCCGTCGGCGCCTTCGTGGTCTCGCCCTTCGAACCGCACCCCGCGACCGCCAGCATCGTCGAAGCGCCCAACAGATAGAAGAAAAGGGTCCGCATCGTCACGGGGCACGCTCCACCGTCAGGGTGACAGCCGGGCGCGCCGCGTGCGCAAGCACCGGCGCGCCACATCCTAGAAGCAGCGATGAGAATTAAAAGTGAAGTATTCGGAATTATACACTGGCGGCGCGCGGCGCGTTCCCACGGAGCCGGTTCCCCCCCGCGCGCGGACGCGGCCGGTCATTGACGCGCCGTGCGGGAACGGAGAACCTCCTCTCGTGCATCTCCCCCGCTCCGGCCTCGCGCTGGGCGCCGCGCTCCTCGTCGGCGCGTGCGCGCACCGCCCCCCCCTCGCGCCCTTCGACCGGGCCGCCGGCCTCGAGAGCTTCGACGCGGCGTGGCGGATCGTGTACGAGACGCACTTCGACACGACCTTCAACGGCGTGGACTGGGTGGCGCTGCGGGACTCGCTGCGGCCGCACGCGGAACGCGCGGGGGGCCGCGAGGCGCTGCGCGGGGTGATCCGCACGATGCTCGACCGGCTGGGGGAGTCGCACTTCGCGCTGATCCCGCGCGAGGCGGCCGACACCCTCGATCCCTCGGGGGGCACCGCGGTGCGCGGCAGCACCGGACTGGACGTGCGCCTGGTGGACGGGCAGCTCCTCGTCACGCGGGTGGACTCCGGGAGCGCCGCGGCGCGCGCGGGGGTGCGGACCGGCTGGGCCGTGGTGGTCGCGGGGCGCGACTCGGTAGAGGCCCTGCTGCGCCGTGCGCAGGACCGGCCGGGACGCTACCGGATCGAGACGGCGCTCTGGCTCGCGGGCCATGCGCGGCTCGCGCCCCCCCTCGACAGCGCGGTGGCGGTGGCGTTCCTTGACGGCGAAGGCCGGTCGGTGCGCCTGCGGCTCGTCAGCGAGATCGAGCCGAGCGAGCCGATCAAGTACGGGAACCTCCCCACCTTCTTCGAGCGCTTTGCGCACCGGCGGCTCGACACGCCCGGCGGCTGCGTGGGGGTGATCGCCTTCACGGGATGGCTGGCCCCGCTGATGGGCCGGATCGACGCGGCGGTGGACGCCGATCGCGGCTGTGCGGGGATGGTGCTCGACCTGCGCGGCAACACGGGGGGCCTCGCCACGATGATCGGCGGCGTGGCGGG
>JADGQW010000096.1 GCA_017881505.1 Gemmatimonadales bacterium | reverse complement strand
ATCACGCGAAGCTGGATAACCAGCCACACGGCCGCCACCGTCGCCACGACCCACGCGATGGAGCGCGGGGAGATCTCGAAGCGGACGACGGACGTGCCGCGCGCGGGCGCCATCACGCAGGTCCCCTGCCCGAAGTGCCGACACCCGGCACGGGGCGCGCGAGGCGTCCCCTGTCGCTCACGGCTTCCGGCTGCGCAGGCCGACGCCGATCATCAGAGCCCCGGCGGCGACCGCGGCGATGCCGGCCCATTGCGGGACGGCGCGATCCTGCTGCACCGTGGCCTGGAGGTCGCCGATCCGCATCATGCTGCGGTGCGAGGGATAGCTGACGCCCCGCACGAGCACGAAGGCCCCGAGGGCGGCCACGAGGATGCCGGCGATGAGCAGTGGCTTCATACGTCCGATCCAGTGAAAGACCGCCCGGCGCCGCGCGGGCGACTCGCCCCGCGTGTCCAGGCCCGCTTCGACGAACACGAACCCCATGCCAGCGCTCAAGGCGGTCCTCCATCGAGGAATCCAGGTGCGAGCCGGGCGGTGCGGCGGAGCGCACACGTGACGCACGCCGGGGAGGCGTGCGACGCTTCACGTGGGTCGGTGGGACGCTCTCCGCCGCGCCGGCTTGCTGTGTGACGTCTCAAGTGCGAGACATGAGACGAAGGGAAAGATGCCGGCGGGGGGGACCCCTGCCCATCGCACATTGGGGGGGACTTCGGGCTAGCACGAGTGGGGGAGGCCCGCCCCTCCCTCGAACGAGGTAGGTCCCTTTCCACCCCTTCGGGCGATGGGCGCCGGGCGGCGCCGGGAGTACCCTGGGAGCGCGGGGATGTCCCCGCGCCACCCCGGGAGGGTCGGATGGAGGACCAGAAGGTCGCCGCGGACGAGGCACGCCGCGCGGCGCAGCACTCCTCGATGCAATCGCAGGTCGGACGCGACGTGAACGCGGACATCGCCGAGCGGGCCGAGCACGGGACCGCGGTCGAGTCGAAGAAGATGGACGGCGTCGCCGAGACGTTCCGCGGCAAGGCGATCGACGAGGTCGTCGGGACCGATCGCGAGGTCCGGCGGGCCCGCGGCCTGGCGCGCGTGTCGCAGGTCGTGGACTACCTCTTCTACGTGCTGTATGGCCTGCTCGCGATCCGGCTCGTCCTGGGCCTGATGGCGGCGAACTCGAGCGCGGGGTTCGTGCAGTTCATCCGGGCCGTGACCGCCCCCTTCTACGCCCTCTTCCGCGGCATCGTCGCGAGCCCGACGACCGAGGGCGGCTTCACGCTGGCGTTGCCGATCGCGATCGCCATCGTGGTCTACGCGCTGCTCCACGCCGCGATCCGGGGGCTGTTCCGGCTGATCGCGCACCGCCGGACCGAGATCTAGCGCCCGCGACGATGCGGATGCCCCTGTTCGGGAGCCTGCGGCTCCTCGCCGTCGGGGCCGCCCTCGCCCTCTGCGTCGCCCTCGGCGTCGTGCTGGCGCGGGGGGCGGCGCTGCTCGGCCTGGCGGGGCACACGACCATCACCGAATCGGTGGTGATCGAGCGCCTCGACGCCGTCGCCAAGCTCATCACCACCGAGGCCCTGGTCCGCGACGTCATCACCTACGAGGACACCTGGCTGGGCTCGACGAAGCGGTCCCTGGTCATCGTCACCGGCAGGACGCTGGTGGGGCTGGACCTCGCGACGCCCCCGCGGATCCACATCGAGCAGAAGGGCCGGCACATCACGCTGGTCCTCCCCCACGCCCGCCTCCTCGGGGTGGACATCGTCGAGCTGCGGACCTACGACGAGAGCCGCGGTCTCTGGAACCCGTTCCATCCGGCCGACCGCGACACGATCTACCAGCTCGCCCGCCGGCAGCTGGCCTCCGCCGCCCACGACCTGGCGGTGATCGAACACGCCGAAGCGAGCGCGCGGCGGTTCCTGACCAGCCTCTTCGCCACCGACGGCTATACCGTCGAGGTCACCTTCGCGCCCCTCGGCGCCGCCCCGCACTAGCCGGGCGGGCGGGGCGCCCTCGGTTTGCCCTCCCGCGGCCGAACGCCATATTCGGCGTCATGAAGGAACGGCTCAGCGGGCTCTTCGAGGAGCGGTTCGGCCACCGCCCCGACGTCATCCTCGACATGGCGGCCGACGGCTCGCAGCGGCAGTACTTCCGCCTGATGCGCGGCCCGGATCGGACGGCCGTCGGCGCCATCGGCCCCGACCGCGAGGAGAACCGCGCCTTCCTGGCGTTCGCGAAGACCTTTCGCGGCATCGGCCTGCCGGTGCCCGAGATCTACGCGGAGGACCAGGACACCGGCGTGTGGCTGGAAGAGGACCTCGGCGACACGACGCTGTTCGGCGCCCTGAACGCGGCCCGCGCCGCGTGCGGAGACGACGGGTTCCCGGCCGACATCGAGTCCCTGTACCGGCGCGTGCTCACGATCCTGCCCCGTTTCCAGGTGCTCGGCGACCAGGCGATCGACTACGGCCTGGCCTATCCCCGCCGGGCCTTCGACGAGCAGTCGATCCGCTGGGACCTCAATTACTTCAAGTACCATTTCCTGAAGCTGGCGCAGGTGCCCTTCAACGAGCAGCGCCTCGAAGACGATTTCTCCCGCCTCGTCGCGCACCTGCTCCTGGCCGGCGCCGACACCTTCCTGTACCGCGACTTCCAGTCCCGCAACATCATGATCCGCGCGGGCGAGCCGTGGTTCGTGGACTTCCAGGGGGGACGGAAGGGGGCGCCGCACTACGACGTGGCGTCCCTCCTCTACGACGCGAAGGCGAACGTGCCCCCGCCCGTCCGCGCGGCGCTGCTCGAGCACTACCTCGACGCGCTGGGCGCGTTCGTCCCGGTGGATCGCCCCCTGTTCCGGGAGCGGTTCACGAGCTTCGTCCTCGTGCGCCTCATGCAGGCGATGGGTGCCTACGGGTACCGCGGCTTCTTCGAGCGGAAGCGCCGCTTCCTGGAGAGCGTGCCCAACGCCGCGCGCAACCTCGACCGCCTGCTGGCCGGAGGGCTCCCCATCGCCCTGCCGGAGCTGGAGCGGGTGTTCCGCCACATCGCGGACCGCTGGACCGCTCCCGCGCCCGGCGCGACGCCGCACAGCGGCCTGGTCGTGCTGATCCAGAGCTTCTCGTACCGGGACGGCTATCCGCCCGACACGGAGGGACACGGCGGCGGGTTCGTGTTCGACTGCCGGGGACTCCCCAATCCCCACCGCGAGCCGGCACTGCGGGACCTCACGGGCGAAGCGCCGGCAGTGGCGGACTTCCTCGAGCGCTCCGCCGAGGTGCAGGAGTTCTGGACGAACGTCAGCGAGGTGGTGGGCCCCCACGTGGAGCGGTACGTGGAGCGGGGGTTCACCAGCCTCACCGTCTCCTTCGGCTGCACCGGCGGGCGTCACCGGTCGGTCTTCCTGGCCGCGAAGCTGGCCGCGCACCTCGCGGCCCGGTACCCGCACGTCGGCGTGCGCGTGCGGCACGGGAAGCTCTGATGGAGGCGATGATCTTCGCGGCGGGGGAGGGCACCCGGCTCCGGCCCCTCACGGACGGGACGCCGAAGGCGCTCGTCCCGGTGCGCGGCCGGCCCCTCCTCGGCCACGTGATGGACCGGCTCGTCGCGGCGGGCGCGACGCGCATCGTCGTCAACACGTGCCGTCACGCCGAGCAGGTCGCCGCGTGGGTGGGCGGGCATACGCCCCCGGGCGTGGAGGTGCTCCTCGCCCACGAGCCCGACGGGCCCTACGAGACCGGCGGCGGGCTCCTGGCGGCCGCCCCACTCTTCCGGGGGGACGGGCCGATCCTCCTCCACAACGTGGACGTGCTCTCCCGGATCCCGCTGGACCTCATGCTCGCCGCACACCGGGCAGGGCGCGAGGGAGCGGCGGACGGAAGGCTCCTCGCCACGCTCGGCGTGCAGGACCGCGGAGCCGAGCGGGTGCTGCTCTTCGACGACGACGGATTGCTGGGGCGGGAAACCCGGGGACGCGACGGGGCGGTGCGGGACTCGGAGCGGGTGCGCGAGCGTGTGGGCGCGGAGCGGCGCTGGTCGTTCGCGGGGATCCACGTCGTCGAGCCGGCGATCTTCGAGCTCTGCGAGCGGACGGGGACGTTCTCGATCCGGACGCTCTACCTCGACCTCGCGCGGCAGGGGCACCGGATTCAGCCGTTGGACGTCTCCGCCTACGAGTGGTTCGAGGTGGGGACGCCCGGGCGGCTGGCGGAGGCCGAAGCGCGGCTGGGGTGAGGGCGCCTCGCCGGCGTCACGCCGCGGCGCGTGCCACCGGCAATCCGCGCGTGATGGCCGCTTCGACGTTCGTCTCGCTCAGGGCGTACGGCAGATACGACTCGAGGTCCAACGGCACCGCGACCTCCAGCTCGTCGTACCCCTCGAGCCACAACCCCGAGCGGCCGTACGGCAGGTCCCGGACGTCGAGGTCGTAGTCCGGAGGGGCGGGGGTAGCGCCCCTCGAGGTCGGCGTAGTTGAGGGAGCCCGCGGCCGTCAGGAGGCCGAAGGTCCCCCCCGCGAAGGGGAGCTGCTCGGCGCGGCGAGGTGGAGACGCGCCCCGATGGCGCGGATGAGGTGCGGGTGGACCGGCGGCCGGTCGAAGGCGTACTGCCGGGCCAGCCGGGGGCTGTCGTAGATGCTGCGCTCGGCGGCCATGCCACACGTCATCACCGCGGGAGGCGCCGCTGACAGCCTGCCCCCGGCCCCGTCGGCGGTGCGAATCTTGCGGCGCCGGTGGCCGTCTCAGCCGGTGACCGGATGGCACACAGGCAGCTGGCGCAGGACCGCCGATTCCCGCCGTTCGCCCCCATTCCGGGAAGGGGGCTGCCCCAGGCGCTGCCGGGTGAAATCCCGACTCGTCGAGTCCGGATTGTGCGTGCGGCCGGCGCGTTCCTCACCTCCCTGGCCGCTGCCGCGACCCTCTCCCTCGGCCCTGCGGTGGTGCTCGCCAAGCTCGGCGCGGGTACCGTCGTCGTGGTCGTCGTCTCGGTGAGCGACGAGCGTCCCGCGCTCCCCACCGCGCCGTTGTCGCACGACCTCCTCTTCCGCTGTCAGCTGGTGCGCTCGCGCTTCGACTGGAGCGTTCCCGGCCCCCTGATCATCGCGTCTGGGACCGGCGCTCCGCGCGGCAGGACGCGCGACCAGGGCGCGACACCGCGGCGCGAGTCAGGGTCGCTCGAGAGTGGCTCCGCGCGCTTCGCGGCCCGCCGGCGGCGGTGGCGCCCCGGCGCCGAGGCGTCCCGCTCTCCCGTGCGGCGGCCGCGACCCCCGCCCGTCCCGGGCGAGGCGACACCGCACCTTCTCGGTCATCCGCAGGCATTCGCTCCGGCCACACCATCGCTGTCTCGGTGGTGCGGGCCGGCTTTTTCGTCCCCTCGCGTCTGAAAGGAGACGCACCGATGCTGCACCTCGACACCGGGAACACCGGCTTCATGCTGCTCTGTTCGAGCCTCGTGATGCTGATGACGCCGGGCCTGGCGTTCTTCTACGGCGGCCTCGTGGGCCGGAAGAACGTCCTGGCCATCATGATCCAGAGCTTCGTCTCCATGGGCTGGACGACGGTGCTCTGGTGGCTCTTCGGCTTCTCCCTCTGCTTCTCGGGGAGCCTGCACGCCGGGACCGACTTCTACGGGATCGTCGGCAATCTGGACTGGGCGTTCCTGCGGGGTGTCACCCTCACCGCGGCCTCGCCCAACGACACGATCCCGATGATCGTCTTCTGCGCCTACCAGATGATGTTCGCCATCATCACGCCGGCGCTCATCACCGGGGCGTTCGCCAACCGCGTGACCTTCAAGGCGTACATGTTGTTCCTCACGGGCTGGCTGACGTTCGTGTACTTCCCCTTCGTCCACATGGTCTGGGGCGGCGGGATCCTGCAGCAGTGGGGCGTGCTCGACTTCGCGGGCGGCATCGTGGTGCACAACATCGCCGGGATGGCGGCGCTCGCGTCAGTGCTCTACGTGGGCAAGCGGCAGGTGGCGGACCGCGGCCCGCACTCCATCCCGCTCGTGGCGCTCGGCACCGGCCTCCTCTGGTTCGGCTGGTACGGCTTCAACGCTGGGAGCGAGTTCCGGGTGGATTCCACGACAGCGGTGGCGTTCCTCAACACCGACGTGGCCGCGTCCTTCGGCGCCGTCGCGTGGCTCGCGGTGGATTGGCTCTTCGGCCGCAAGCCGCACTTCATCGGCCTCCTCACTGGCGCTGTGGCGGGGCTCGCCACGATCACGCCCGCCGCGGGGTACGTCTCCCCCTCCACCGCCGTCCTGATCGGCACCGTCGCCGGGGTGGTCTGCTACCTGGCGGTGTCGCTCAAGAACAAGCTCGGCTGGGACGACGCGCTCGACGTGTGGGGCGTGCACGGCGTCGGGGGCCTCCTGGGCATCGTGCTTCTCGGCATCTTCGCCACCACGGCGTTCAATCCCAACGGCGTGGATGGCCTCCTGGCCGGCAACGCGGCGTTCCTGGGCAAGGAGATCGGCGCCGTCGCGCTCTCGTCCGTCTGGGCATTCGCCTTCACCTACGCGATGCTGTTCGTGATCGACCGCATCACGCCGGTGCGCGTGTCGGAGGCGCAGGAGGAGAGCGGGCTCGACGACGCGCTGCACGGGGAGTCGGCGTACCTCGACGACTCGATCTGAGCACGGCGGCGATGCGCGCGCTCTGCATCGTGGCGGCCGGGGTGGCGGCGTTGCTGTCGCCCCGGCCGCTCGCCGCCCAGGCCCCGCCGCCCGCCGCCGACACGGGGCGGGCGGCCGTGGAGTTCCACGGCCTGGTGTCCACCAGTTACTCCTACAACCTCAACCTCCCGGCGACGCGGACGAACCAGCTGCGGGTGTTCGACGTGGACGACGCTGAGGCGCGGCTCGACCTCGTGGAGCTGGTCGTCCAGCGGGCGGCGACCGGCCCCTGGGGCGCCGGATTCCGGGTGGATTTCACCGCGGGCGCGGTCTCGCGGGTCGTGGCCTCGCGTGGGCTGTTCCGCGATTCCGCGGGAGAAGGGCAGGACCTCGACATCCACCAGGCGTTCGTGAGCGTGCTCGTGCCGCTGGGGAGCGGGCTCCGCGTGGACGCCGGGAAGTTCATCACCGGCCTCGGCTACGAGGTCATCGAGGGGTACGACGGGTGGAACGACAACACCAGCCGCTCCTTCCTCTTCGGGTACGCCATCCCCTTCACGCATACCGGCCTCCGCGCGAGCTACACTATCTCGCCGGTCGTTTCGGCGATGGTGATGGTGGCGAACGGGTGGGACGACGTGCGGGACAACAACCGGGGGAAGACGGTCCACCTGCAGCTCGCGCTCATGCCGACCAGCCGGCTCATGGTCACCCTGAACGGCATCGCCGGCCCCGAGCGGGACGACGACAGCCACGACTACCGCGACGTGCTGGACGTCGTGGCGACGTGGAAGCTGACGGACCATCTCGCGCTGGGCTTCAACGGCGACTGGGGGCGGGAGGCGGCGGCCGCTCCGGGCGGTGGGACGGCGGCCTGGAGCGGCGTGGCGGGCTACCTGCGCCTCACGCCGCGCGGGCCGTTCGCGTTCAGCCTGCGCGCCGAGACGTTCCAGGACCGGGACGGCTCGCGCACCGGCACGGCGCAGACCGTGAACGAGATCACCCTGACGCCGGAGGTGCGGCTCGGAACGAGCTGCGTGCTGCGGGGGGACTTGCGACTGGACGTGTCCGACCATGCCGTGTTCGAGGCGCGGAACGGGTCGCGGACATCACAGCCGACGATGTCGGTGAACGCGCTGTACCACTTCTAACGCTCTCGCCGGCGGCGCGGAGTCCGCGTCGCCGGCGAGGTGCGGCGGAAACTGCGGTCGGTCGCCTGGCGGCGGGTCAGTCGCCGGCGGTCGCGGCGACCGGCACGGGGCGCCGGAGGGCGAGGTTGCCGAACGCCCCGAGGGCGCCGATGCCGAGCACGAGGAGGGCGAGCGCCGGCGTCCAGAAGTCCCCGATGCCGAGCGCCGAATCGAGCGAGTAGAGGCCGGGGCCCGTAAGGCCGAGGGCGACCGCGCCGACGGCGTACAGCAGCGGCATCTCGATCCCGTTCGCGGCGGCGAAGAGCCCGTTCTTCAGGTGCACGCTGACCGCGGCGACGATCATCACCGACAGCATCAGCGCGGGGCCCACGGGGCCGAGGACGCCGAAGGCGACGAGCAGCCCGCTCGAGAACTCGGTCAGCGCCGCCATCGCCGCGAAGAACTTGCCGGGGCGGAAGCCGAGGGACTCGAAGAACCCGCCGGTGCCGGCGAGCCCGTAGCCGCCGAACCAGCCGAAGAGCTTCTGGGCGCCGTGCGCGGCCATCAGGAGGCCGAGGACGACGCGGGCGGCGAGGAGACCGGCGCTCAGCGTCGCGCCGTCCATGGTGGCGAAGGGGGACATCGGGTGCTCCTTGGTGAATGTGACGACAGTAAATGTGATAACAGTTATTGGGGCCGAGGATCAGGCCCCGTCGCGGACGGCGGCCAGGCCGTCGATGAGCCCCGCCAGGGTCCGCTCGCTCAGCCGGCCGAGGCGGGCCCGCTCCACGGCGGCGATGACGGGATCCACCCGCTCCAGGAGGTCGAGCCCCTTCCGCGTGATGCGGGCGGCGACGTGCCGGCGGTCGGCCGCGTCCCGCTCGCGGCTCACCAGGCGCACCGCCTCCATCCGCTCGAGGAGGCGGGGCACGTCGGGCACCCGGGCGACCATCCGCTCGGCCACTTCCCGCCCGCAGAGGCCCGCGGCGCCCGCGCCGCGCAGGATCCGGAGCACGTTGTGCTGCGTCGGGGTGATCCCGAACGGCCGCAGCGCCTCGCCCAGCTGGTGCTCGAGGATCGCGGAGGTGCGCAGGATGCTCACCAGCGCCTCGGCGCCCCGGGTGGGGAAGGGCTTGGTCTGCTTGAGCTCGGCTTGGAGTCCCTTGGGCATGGCGGGACAATAGATGTTATAACATCTAATGTCAAGGCCCCCTGGTCGGCGGGGAAGGGGGCCGGCCCCGGGGCGCCGGCGGGCGCGTCCCCGCCGGCTCAGGCCTCCGGCTCGGCGCCGAACTCCTCGCGCACCGTGCGGGAGGAGAGCTTCAGGATGATGAGGACGTTGAAGAGCGCGACCGCGACGGCCCCCGTCAGCGCGGTGGCCCGGAGCGTGGGCATGAGGGCCTCCAGCTGCTCCTGGCCGATCCCGCCGGTCGCGCCGAACTGGGAGAGCTCGGGCATCCGGATGCGCGCGGCGCCGACGAAGCCCATCAGGGTCGAGTAGGCGATCACGCCGATGAAGCCGATTCGCGCCCACTCCTTCCGCTGCCGGAGGCCGAGGGAGGTCGCGAGGGTGGCCACCCCGCTCAGGAACCCGACGAGCATGGGGAGCGTGGGGTGGGTGACGACGGCGAAGCAGGTGCCGACAGCGGTGAGGGCGCCGGAGATGATCCCCAGCCAGGCCATGAAGGAGACGAACGACGAGCGCGTGACGTGAGGGGGCGTCGCGGGGGTCATCGGTCCCGTGCTCCGGCAGGATCCTGCCGCGTGTAGACGAGGATGGCCGCGCCGGTCGCCGGCGCCGCCTCGGCGGCCCGCGCCAGCGCGGCGAGGAACTCGGCGCGCGTCACGTCGATCCCCGCCGTGGTCGCGCGGGCCATGTGGCGTTCGGCGAGGGAGAGGCCGCGCGTGTCCACGATGAAGCCGACCGGGAACCGGTCCACGAGCGCCAGCGCCCGGAGGCCGGGGAGGGGCGCGTCGGCGGCGGGGCGCCGGATCACGGGCGCCGCGCGGATCGCCGCGACGGGGGGCGGCACGAAGGGCGCGTAGGGCCAGAGCGTGTCGGGCTCCGTCGGATAGCGCTGCAGCGTCGGCGCGAGGCGCAGCCCGGCCGCCTCGCCGATCGCGAGGAGGACCTGGTCCTCGCCGCCGTGCAGCTGCTGGACGGTGGGGAACTGGTGGCCCAGGGACTCGGGATGGTCGAAGGGGAGAAGGCGGGCCGGGGTGAAGATCCGCGCCCCTTCCTCGATGGAGGCGATGAAGAGCCCGGTGGTCAGGTATCGGGGCGTGGCCGGCTGCTGCGCGGCCAGCGTCGTGGCACAGGCGGCGACGCCGACAAGGGCGGCGGCTCGGGCGCGGCGGAGCATCGGGAGACGCCGGCTAGCGCTTGGGGGGCCGGGTGGCCGCCGAGTCGTGCGCGGCCGCAGGGGGGGCGGCGCGGAGCTGCGCCGGCGTGAAGGTGAAGGGCACCACGGTGCTCGTGATGGCGACGGGGCCGGCCGACTGCTTGGCGCTGTAGCCGACCGCGATGGTCGTGAGCGAATCGAAGCGCGCGTAGTGGTCCCGCACGTACTCCGCCACCCGGCGCGC
>JADGQW010000095.1 GCA_017881505.1 Gemmatimonadales bacterium | reverse complement strand
CTCAAGATCTGCGTCGACAACATCGACGCGGTCATCGCGATCATCCGCGGGGCGGCGACCACCGAGGAGGCGGCGGAGAAGCTGCGCGAGCGCTTCAAGCTCTCCGAGCGGCAGAGCGCGGCCATCCGCGACATGCGCCTCGCCAAGCTCACCGGGCTCGAGCGCGAGAAGCTGGAGGAGGAGCTGCAGGAGCTGCAGACGCTCATCGCCGAGCTCAAGGCGATCCTCGCCTCGCGGCCCAAGCGCTTCGGCATCCTCAAGGCGGAGCTCACGGAGATCGCCGCGCAGTTCGGCGACGAGCGCCGCACGCAGATCGTCGCCGACCAGGGGAACTTCTCCGTCGAGGACCTGATCGCCGAAGAGGACATGGTCATCACCGTGTCCCACACCAACTACATCAAGCGCATCCCCGTCTCCACGTACCGCCGCCAGCGCCGCGGGGGCCGCGGCCTCAACGGGATGGGGACGAAAGAGGACGACTGGGTCGAGCACCTCTTCATCGCGTCCACCCACGACTACCTGATGTTCTTCACCGAACACGGGCAGGTCTACTGGCTGAAGGTGTACGACGTGCCGCAGGGGGGGCGCGCGGCGCGCGGCAAGCCGATCGTCAACTGCATCGCGGTCAAGGCCGACGAGCGGATCGCCTCGCTGGTCCCGGTGCGCCAGTTCGCGGACGACAAGTACCTGCTGTTCGCCACGCGGCAGGGCACCGTGAAGAAGACCGTGCTCTCCGCCTACGGCAACGTGCGCGCGACCGGCATCAACGCGATCAACATCGAGGACGGCGACCAGCTGATCGACGTGCAGGTCACCGATGGCACCAACGACATCGTGCTGGCCACGCGGCACGGGATGTCCATCCGCTTCCACGAGAAGGACGTCCGTGAGATGGGCCGCGCGACCACCGGCGTGAAGGGAGTCGAGCTCGAGAAGGACGACGCCGTCATCGGCATGGTCGTGGTGCGTCGCGAGGCCACCCTCCTCGTCGTGGCCGAGCACGGCCTCGGCAAGCGCTCGGAGCTGGGCGACTACCGCGTCCAGCATCGCGGCGGCAAGGGCATCATCACCCTCAAGCGCACCGACCGCACCGGCGAGGTCGTCGCCCTCAAGGAAGTCATCCCCGACGACGAGCTGATGGTCATCACTCGCGGCGGCATCATCATCCGCCTCCCGGTGAACGACATCCGGGTCATCGGCCGGAACACGCAGGGCGTGAAGATCATCAACCTCGACGAGGGCGACACGGTGCAGGACGTGGCCCGCGTCGTGAACGAGGAAGAGGGGGGCGAGGAGGAGCCGACCGGCGACGTCGAGCCGGTCAGCGCGGAGTCCGACGCCTAGGACAATTCCCGCGCGCCGGTGACGCGGATCACCCTCACCTGGTCAGGTTGAAAGCGAGTTCCAACCGACTGTCACTGTTGAGCTTTCGGGCTCGGACCCGCATTCTTACGGATAGCAGGTCCAATAGTTGCGGGGAGTCGTCCGTACATGTAGATGAGCGGAGGGATGCGGCTGCCGCTTCGAGCCGCGGCCCCCGACCTGAGCCGAGCCTTCGAGGAGGGACCGTGAAGCTTGCACGTACAGGGTTCATCGCGCTGCTGTTCGCCGTGGCGAGCGGGGTCGCGAGCGCGCAGCAGCCGGCGGCGCCGGCGGGGCCGCCGCGGATGCCGCATCCGGCCGCGGGCAAGGAGCAGTGCCTCACCTGCCACGCCCGGACCACACCGGCAAATCCCAACATCAAGCAGGTGCCGGCGACGCACAATTTCCCGGTGACGGCGTGCGCGATGTGCCACCGTCCCGTGGACACCGCGCCGCCGGCCATCCCCCACGCGGTGTCCGAGGCGTTCGCGCAGTGCCGGACGTGCCACGTGGCGAACTCGCCGATGGGCGCGCCCGCGGTGCCGGCCTCCCACGCCAACTGGAACCTCGCGATCTGCCAGCTGTGCCACATGCCCCGCCAGCGTCAGGGGTAGGGTGAGTGGCTGGTCCGCGTCGCGCGGACCTCCGCAGTGCACGGAGCGCCCGGGGTGATTCCCGGGCGCTTCGTCGTTCGGGAGGCTACGACAACCCTGCGCCGCGTCGCGCTGTCCAAGCGGTAGGGGGTGCGCCCGAGGGGCGCGCCCCGCGCCGTCCCACGACCCTGGAGAACCCATGAACCCCCGGATCCCGCTGCTCGCCGCGCTGCCGCTGCTCGCGTCCCTCGCCGCCCCCGGCCCCCTCGCGGCGCAGCGCCGCGCCCATCGCTCCGCCGATGAGTGGCTCGCGGACTGCCGGGACCGCCGGGAGGACGGCGACCGGGTGCGCGCCTGCGACCTGCGCGAGATGGGCTTCCGGCCCGCGGGGCGGGCCGTCCACGTCGACGCCGGACCCAACGGCGCCGTCTCCGTCGTCGGCTGGGACCGGGACAGCGTGCACGTGCGCGCCGTGGTGCAGGCGTGGGCGGCGACGGACTCCGACGTCGCGAGCCTGCTGCGCCAGGTGCGCGTGGAGGTGTCGGGGGCGTCGGTGCAGAGCGACGGGCCCGAGACCCATCGCCGCCAGATGTGGGCCGTGCACTTCGAGGTCTCGGTGCCGCGGCGGGGAGACCTCACCGCGGAGACGGTGAACGGCCCCGTCTCGGCCGAGGACGTGGCCGGGAAGCTCGACCTCCGGGCGGTGAACGGACCGGTGACGCTGAGCGGCGTGTCGGGCGACGTGCACGCCCACACCACCAACGGTCCCCTGACCGTGGACCTCGCCGGCGCGCGATGGGAGGGCGCGGGGCTCGACGCGGAGACGCAGAACGGGCCCGTCACCCTCACCATCCCCGACGGGTACTCGGCGCAGCTCGAGACGGGCACCGTGAACGGCCCGATGCAGATCGACTTCCCCATCACGCTGCAGGGACGGATCGGGCGGATGACGCGCATCCGGACGACCCTGGGCTCGGGCGGCGCGCCGGTGAGGGTCGTCACGACCAACGGGCCCCTCAGCGTCCGGCGCCGCTAGGCGCTGACCGGCCGCCCGGGAGGCGGCTATCTTCGGGGCGTGGCCGGCCAGGGCGTCAATCGCCCCCTCGTCGTCGCGGGGGTCGTCGCGTACTCGGTCCTGGTCGCCGTCCTGCGGCGGCTGGGGGTCATCGGCACGACGGGGACCCTGATCCTCTTCGCGGTGATGGTGGCGGATCTCGCCGCCACGCACCTCCTGCTGCGCAGCCGGGCGCGCCGCCCGTGATCCGGGGCCCCGGCGCTATTGCCCACCCCCCGGGGGCGCCGTAGTTTCCCCCTCTCCCAACGGTCCCGGTCGCCTGTGACGGTCGCTGCACCCACCGACTTCGTGTCATTGGAGAGCATCCGCGCGGCGGCGGCTGACCTCGTCGGCGTGGCCGTGCGCACGCCCCTCCTCCCCGCCGACGCGCTGAGCGAGCAGCTCGGCACCCCCGTCTTCGTGAAGCCGGAGTCGCTGCAGCGCGTGGGGGCCTTCAAGCTCCGCGGCGCCTGGACGCTGGTGCGTCGTCTGGTGCGCGAGGGGGCCACGGGCGTCATCACGTACTCCTCGGGGAACCACGGGCAGGCCGTTGCGTACGTGGCCAAGCGACTTGGCATTCGCGCGGTGATCGTGATGCCGGAGACGGTGCCGGACGCGAAGCGGCGCGGGGTGGAGCGGCTCGGGGGCGAAGTGGAGATCGCCGGGCGCACGTCGGCCGATCGCTACAACCGGGCGAAGGAGATCGCCGAGCGGGACGGCCTGGCGATGGCGCCGCCGTTCGACCACGAGGCGATCATCGCCGGGCAGGGGACGGTGGGGCTGGAGATCGTGGAGGACTGCCCCGACCTGGGCACCGTGTGCGTGCCGGTGGGGGGCGGCGGCCTCAGCTCCGGGGTGGCGACGGCGGTGAAGGCGCTGCGGCCGTCGGCGGAGGTGGTGACGGTGGAGCCCGACGGCGCGCCCAAGTTCTTCACCTCCCGCCAGAGGGGCGAGCGGGTGGTGCTCGAGAAGACGGGGAGCATCGCCGACGGGCTCATCACCCTCAGCGTCGGCGCCATCAACTACCGCCATCTGGTGCGCTTCACCGACCGTTCCGCCGTGGTGTCCGACGCCGCGATGACCGAAGCGGTCCGCTACGCCGTGGACCGGCTGAAGCTGGTGGTGGAACCCTCGGGGGCCGCCACGCTGGCGTGGCTCCTCGCGCAGCAGACGGGGAGCGTCCGCGGGCCGGTGGTGGCGGTGCTTTCGGGGGGGAACATCGAGTGGGAGGGCCTGGTGCGCCTGCTCGGCGGCGCCGCGTGACGGGCGTCGCGCCCACCCTCACCGGCACCAAGGTCCTCGTCGCGGACGACGACGCCGCGCTGGTGAACACCCTGACGTTCATCCTGCGGGAGATGGGGGCGCAGGTCGTCGGCCTCCCCGACGGCGAGCACCTCCTGGAGCAGCTCGAGAGAGAGACGCCCGACCTCCTCCTGCTCGACATCATGATGCCGAAGGTGGACGGGCTGGAGCTGCTGCGCCGCATCAAGAGCGACCCGCGGTGGACCGACCTCCCCGTCCTGATGGTCTCGTCCATGCCCCCCGAGGACGCGACGGTCCAGTCGTTCGGGCTGGGGGCGGCGGACTTCGTGCCGAAGCCGTTCCGGGTGCGGGAGCTGACGGCGCGGATCGAGTCGCGCCTGGCGCGGAGCCGCGAGCTGCGCGCGGCGCACGACGAGGCGGTCTCGCAGGCGAAGATGGTGGACATCCTCCACGAGGTGACCGACTCCCTCAAGCCGGAGGAGATCTACCACATCCTCGCCCGCCGGGTGGCCCGCGCCCTCAGCAAGTCGCGCTGCTCGCTGGTGCTCGCCAAGCCTGGCGACATCTTCGGCACCGTGGTGGCGGCGTACGAGAACCCGATGCTCCGCAACCTGCGGATCCAGCTCGGCCGCTACCCCGAGATCCTGAAGGCGCTCGAGACCGACCAGGTGGTGATCGTCGAGGACGTCGCCAAGGACCCGCTCTTCGCCGACGTGCGGGCGGGGTGGGAGCGCGACGGCCTCGAGGTGCAGATCGGCTCGGTGGTGGCGCTCCCCTTCCGGATGCGGGACCAGCAGGCGGGCGTGCTCTTCCTGCGGACCACGCGGGACGAGCCGTCCCTGACCCACGGCGACGCCCACTTCGCCGACACGGTCATCAAGGCGGCCGTCGCGGCGATCGAGAAGGCGCATGACTTCGCGTCCATCGTCTCCGATCGGGAGCGGCTCGAGCACCTCGCGGCGCACGACTCGCTCACCGGCTGCCTCAACCGCCGGGCGCTGATCGAGCAGCTGGAGCGCGAGTGGGAGCGGGCGCAACGCTACAACCTCGTCCTCACGGTCCTGATGGTGGACCTCGACCACTTCAAGGACGTGAACGACAAGCGGGGGCACCTCGCCGGCGACCAGGCCCTGCAACAGATCGGCGAGCTGCTGCGCCGCGAGGGGCGCTCCGTGGACACCGTGGGGCGGTACGGGGGCGAGGAGTTCGTGGTCATCCTCCCCGAGACGGCGCTGCACGGGGCGACGATCGTCGCCGAGCGGGCGCGCCAGCGGATCCAGGCGCACAACTTCGGCACGGCGGACGTGCCGGTGAGCGTGACCGTGTCCATCGGGGTGGCGTCCGTGCCCGACGAGCGCGCGATGTCGCCCGAGTCCTTCCTGGCCCTCGCCGACGCGGCCCTGTACCGCGCCAAGGCCGAAGGCCGCAACGTGGTGCGCACGTGACCCAGAAACGCTGCCCGACCTGCCAGCGCCTCTACCAGGGGGACGCCCGCTTCTGTCCGCGCGACGGGACCGCGCTGGTGGACGTGCCCGACGCCGCGGGCGCCGCGGCGCCCGCCGCCGGAGCCGCCGAAGCCCCCGCGAGCACCACGCAGATCCGCATGGCGGTCAAGCCGAAGCCCACCGGCACCGACCCCGCCAAGACGATCCGCGACCAGATCGTGGACGGCCGCTACAAGGTGCTGAAGAAGCTGGGCGAGGGAGGGATGTCGTACGTCTACGAGGCGGCCGACATCTCGACCAACGAGCACGTGGCGGTCAAGATCATGACCCCCAAGCTCGCCCAGGACAAGACGGCGGCCGACCGCCTGCGCCGCGAGGCCGGCCTCGCGATGCGGCTGAAGCACCCCAACGTCTGCCCGATCTTCCGGCTCGGCGAGACGGCCGAAGGGCTGATCTACCTCGTCATGCCGCTGCTGCGGGGCGAGCTGCTCTCGGACAAGGAGGTCCGCGAGGGCGCGCTCTCCCTCGCCGTGGGCGTCCCCCTCATGCGGCAGGTCTGCGAGGGGCTGCAGTACGCGCACGACCTCCAGATCGTGCACCGCGACCTCAAGCCCGAGAACATCTTCGTGGAGCCGCAGGAGGGCGGTGCGCTCCGGGCCGTGGTGATGGACTTCGGCCTCGCCAAGGAGAAGAAGGCGGAGCCGGGGATGGCGAAGCTGACCGCCACCGGCATCATCCTCGGCACGCCGGAGTTCATGAGCCCCGAGCAGATCCGCGGCAAGATCCTCGACGGCCGGTCGGACATCTACGCCCTGGGCCTGGTGGCGTTCGAGATGTTCACCACCAAGCTGCCGTTCGAAGGGAAGACCTCGCAGGACCTGATGATCGCGCGGCTCCGCGGCCAGCCGGTCCCGCTGCGGCGCTCGCGGCCCGACCTCAACTTCTCCCCCGCCTTCGAGAAGGCGCTGATGAAGGCGATCGAGACGGAGCCGGGCGACCGCTACCAGTCGGCGCTCGAGTTCGCGAAGGCGCTCGAGGACGCCGCCGCCGGTGGCGACGCCGGCGGCGGCATCGCCGGCAAGCTCAAGAGTCTCTTCTAGTGCGCCGGGCGGCGGCGGCGTTCGCCTTCGGTCTCGCCGCGGCCGCCCCGCTCCGCGCCCAGGCGGCGGGGCCGGCGCCCGAGCGGGCGGCGCCCCCGCGCCTCACCGTCGGGATCCTCGGCTACCGCTTCAGCGTCACCCTTCCCGACAGCGGCGACACGATCGCCGGCCGTGCCCAGGTCCGTCTCCGCCGGCTCCGCGCGGGTGTGCCGGACACCGTGCCCCTCGACCTCGTCGGGATGGCGGTGCACGAAGTCCTCGGCGACGCCGGCCGGCCGCTCGCCGCGGCCTACGACGGCCGGGTCCTGCGCGTGGTCCTCCCCGCGGTCCCGCGGCCCGACACCGAGACGATCACGGTCGCGTACGCGGGCCGTCCCGCCGACGGGCTCATCAGCGCCACCGACGCCCGCGGGCGGCGCATCGTGTTCGCCGACGACTGGCCCGACCGCGCACGGGGGTTCATCCCCTGCGTGGACCATCCCGCCTACAAGGCCTCCGTGACGTGGGAGATCGACGCCCCCGCCGCGATGCGCGTGATCGCGAACGGCGCGTTCGTGGCGGTGCGCGACGCGCCGGGCGGTCGCCGCCGGTGGACGTACGTCGAGGCGCGGCCGATCCCCACCTACACGATGGTCTTCGGGGCCGCGCCGTTCGCCGTGAGCCGCCACGCGCCGGCCGTGACCGGCCGGGACAGCAGCGCCATGGAGGTGTGGACGTACCCCGAGGACTCGGCCTTCGCCGATTCGGTGCCGTTCCGGCGCGCCACCGCGATCGTCGAGGCGGGGAGCCGCCTCATCGGCCCCTTCCCGTGGCGCAAGCTGGCGCACGTCGAGTCGTCCACGCGCTTCGGCGGGATGGAGAACGCCGCCGCCATCTTCTACGCCAACGGGATGTACGTGGGGCGCCACATGCGCGAGGGCGTCGTGCGGCACGAGACGGCGCACCAGTGGTTCGGCGACGCGGTGACGGAGCGCGACTGGCGGCACCTGTGGCTCTCGGAAGGCTTCGCGACCTATTTCGACCTCGTCTTCGCGGCGGCCCTCGGCGACGATTCCGCCCTCGCCCAGGGGATGCGCAGCGAGGCGCGGGGGTACTTCGCCTCCGACGTCGTGGGCCGCCCCGTGGTGGACGCGGCCGCCGAAGACCTGATGGGTCTCCTCAACGCGAACAGCTACAACAAGGGCGCGTGGGTGCTGCACATGCTGCGCGGCGAGGTGGGCGACTCCGCCTTCTTCCGCGCCATCCGGCGGTACTACGCGACCTACCGTGACTCGTCGGTGGTGAGCGAGGATTTCGAGCGCGTCGTGGAGCGCGCGGCGGGGAAGGACCTGCGGTGGTTCTTCCGGCAGTGGCTCTACCAGCCGGGCTATCCGCGGCTCGACGTGACGTGGCGAGCGCCGGGCGCGGGGCGCCGGGTCGTGCTGCGCGTCGCGCAGGCGCAGCCCGCCGCGTGGGGGCGCTTCCGCCTGCCGCGCGTCGCGGTGCGCTTCACAGCCGCCGCCGGGCCGGCGATGGACCGCGTCCTCGCGCTCGATCCCCGGCGCGCCGAGCAGACGTTCACCTTCACCCTCCCCCGCGCACCGACCGGACTGGCCGTGGATCCGCACGGCGCCCTCCTGCTGAGCGCGAACGTCCGGCAGGCGCCCTGACAGCGCAGCAGGTCCGCATCCAGAGCTTCGTGGCGGCGCCGCGCGCCGCGGTCTGGGAGGCGTGGCTCCACCGGGCCGAGATCGTGCTGGACGCGCTCCCCGCGCCGCAGTGGCCGGAGGGCTGCGTCCTCGATCCGCCGACGCGGCTCCGCGCGCCGTGGCCGCACACCGCGGCCCTCGGCGCCGCGACCGAGGTCGTGGTGGACCTCGCCGAGGTGGGCGCCGGGACGCTCCTCGACCTGCGGCACCGCGGCCTGGGGGAGGGGCCGGCGTGGGACGAGGCGATCGGCGGCTACTTCGCCGCGTGGCTGCAGGCGCTCGCGGCGCTCGGCGTGCTCGTCGAGAGCGGTGTGGATGCGCGCCCCGCCGAGGCGCTGCGCGGGAGGGAGCGGTACGTCGCGTCGGGGGAGATCCCCGCGGCGGTGGACCCCACCTGGCGGTCGCTCACCGATCCCTACGTGCTGGAGCGCTGGAGCGACGGCGTCCTGGACGGGGCGGAGACCCTCGCCTCGCTGGACGGGCGATTCCTCCGTCTGGGGCTGCCGCCGCGGGGCGGCGCGCCCGGCGCGACGGAACTGACGGTGATCCTGCGGCGCACGCCGCGGGGGACGCACGTCGCGCTGGCCGAGTACGGCGTCGCGGGACGCGAGCCGTCCACGCGCTGGCCGCCGATGTTCGAGCGCCTCGCGCGCTACCTCGCCTAGTCCCGCCGGCTCCACCCGCCTTCCCCTACATGAACCACCCGGCGTTGCGGTGGACCGCGTCGCCGTACGACCGCAGGAACGCCAGCTCGTCCTCGGGCAACGGACCCTGCCGCACGGCGGCGAGGTTCTCGAGGAGTTCGCGCTCGGAGCGGGGTGCGGTCAGGCAGACGTCCACGGCCGGGTTGCTCAGCACGAATCGGTAACACTGGCCCGCGGTGGGGATCGGCGACGCCTTCGGCCATCCCCTGGTGCGCCGCAGCAGGAAGCTCCAGCGGGTGGCGGTGTACGCGACCACGCCGGGGTCGTGCGCCGCCAGGTGCGGAAAGATGTCGGCCTCGGCCCCCCGGTGTGCCGCGTTGTACCGGACCATCAGGCAGTCGAGCTTCCCCTCGCCGGCGAGTTGTCCCGCGAGCCGGCGGTGGTGGCACGAGATGCCGACGGCCCCGACGCGCGGATCGTGGCGGAGCTTCTCCAGTTGGTCGAGGACGCGCGGCGTCAGGTCCCGGGGCTTCATGACTCCGAGGAAGTGGAAGACGTCGATGTGGTCGGTCCGGAGTTGGCGCAGGCGCTTCTCCAGGGTCTTCTCGATGTCCTGGCGCCACCAGATGTAGTTGTAGGCGCCGGTGCCGATGACGATGCGATCCCGGCGGTCGGGGGGGAGGCGCCGGAGGACCCGGATCATCTGGCCGTCGAGGCCGAAGCAGAAGAAGTAGGAGACGCCTTCGTCGAGCGCGCGCTCCACGGTGCGCTCCCCCGGGCGATAGGACGCCGCGAGGCCGAGGCGGCTGACGGGCAGGCCGGTGCGCCCGAGGGTGCCCTGCAGGATTCCGTCGGTCATGGATGCGCTCCGAGGCAGGAGAGGCGGACTCCAGCATAGGCGCGAGGGGACGGCGTGGCAACGGCGCGGGGCTCCCGCGGTTTGCCTGCGGGTGCTTGCGGGGCGCACGGCCTGCCCGCACCTTCGACCGCTCACCATCGTTTTACCATTGGGCGACCCCCGAGGCAGCTGGCGGAGACGTCCACGGTGCGCGATTTCACGGAAGCCGAAGCCCGCGAGCATGACCGGCACTACCAGGGAGGATGGAAGCCTGTCCGGGGCGAGATCCTCCTGGCGGAGGCGCGGGCCGGCGGCGCGCCCGGCTGGTTCGCGCGGCGGCGGCTCACGAAGGCGATCGGCTGCTTCGAGGCGGCC
>JADGQW010000094.1 GCA_017881505.1 Gemmatimonadales bacterium | reverse complement strand
CGCGGCGGGGAGCGCGATCGCGCGCGGCGGCGCGCCGGCCGCGGCGCCCGCCACGCCCGGCGTATACCCGCTCCTCGCGGGCGGCGACACCGTCGGGATGCTCGTCGTGGCCCCCGACCCCCGCGAGTCGGACCTCACGCGGGCCACGGCCGCCGAGGTGGCGGCGGCCTTCCCGCACGCCACGGTGCGCGTGGTCGAGACGGCGCGGGCATACGCCGCGGTGCGGTTCGCGGGCGCCGGCCGGAGCGACGTCGCGCCGTGGCTCCTCGCGGCGGCCCTCGCCGTGCTCGTGATCGAGTCCCTCGCGGCGGCCGGCGTGCGCCGGAGGGGGGACTGACCCGTGCCGCTCCCGACCCTCGTCGCCGCGTTCCGCGACCTCCCCGGCGTCCGCGCGCTCCTCGAGGCTCTGCCCGCGCCGCGGCGCTCCACGGCGCTGCGGCCCCTCCCCGGGTCCGCGGGGGCGGTGCTCGTCGCCGCGATCGCGGAGGCCCAGCCGCAGCGGCTCCTCGCGGTGCTCACGCCCGCGCCTCCCGAGGCGGAGCGCTGGCTCGCCGACCTCACCGTCCTTCTCGGGGAGGCGCAGGTGGCGCTCTACCCGCAGCGCGAGGGGCTGGGCGAGGACGAGCCGCACTACGAGATCGCGGGGGAGCGGGTCGAGACGCTTGAGCAGCTCACGCGCGGCGGCGTGCGCGTCCTCGTGACCACGGCGCGTGCCACGGCGGAGCGCACCCTGATGCCCGCGGCGCTCGAGGCGGCGCGCCTGGAGATCGCCCCCGGCTCGACCTTCCGCGCGGTGACGGAGCGGCTCGACCGCCTGGGTTACGCGCGCTCGCCGCACGTGACGGACGTGGCCCAGTACTCGGTGCGCGGCGGGATCGTGGACGTGTACGGCTTCGGGATGGCCGAGCCGGCGCGGGCGGAGTTCTGGGGGGAGGAGCTGGTGTCGCTCCGGACCTTCGACCTCGGGACCCAACGCTCCCTGGCGCCGCTGGAACGGGTCACGGTGCTGCCGGTGGATCCGCGCGCGTCCCTGGGCGACGCGCCCGGGACGGTGCGGCGCTCCCTCCTCGACATGCTCCCCTCGGGCGCGCTCCTCGTCGAGGAGGGGCCCGACCGGCTCTCGGACGAGATCGCCCGGGCGTGGACCGAGGCCGAGCACCACGCCGAGGTCGCGCGCCGCCTCGGCGAGGACGTGCCGCCGCGCGAGGAGCTGCTCCTCCCTCCCGAGCGCTGCGCCCTGGCCCGCGAGGGGTTCGCCCGGCTCCTCCTCGGCGTCGCCACGGCGGAGCAGGCGCTCCCCGTGGGGCCGCCGCCGGCCGTCACCCGCGACCTCTCGCGTCTCCGCCCCCCCGCGGGGGAGCGCGCCCTCGTCCTGTGCGACAACGAGGGCCAGATCGAGCGCCTCGAGGAGCTGCTCACGGAGGGGCCGGGCCACTTCCCCGCCGGGCTCTCCCTCGCCTTGGGCGCCCTAGACGGCGGCTTCGCCCTCCCGGGACTCACGGTCTTCACCGACCACGAGGTGTTCCGGCGCGCGCGGCGCATCCGCCGGCCGCGGCGCTACCGCGTGGCCCCGCCCGCCGGCGCCGCCGAGCCCCTCAAGCCCGGGGACGTGGTCGTCCACCTCGACCACGGCATCGGGATCTACCGCGGCATCCAGACCATCCAGGTCAGCGAGGGCACCCTCGACGTGGCTGCGGTGGAGTACGAGGGCGGGGACTTCCTCCACGTCCCCCTCTACCGCATCGACCAGCTGGAGCGCTACCGCAGCGTGGAGGCCGCCCCCGACGCGCCGGCCCCCAAGCTCCACCACCTCGGCGGGAAGCGGTGGAAGCGGCAGCGCGACCAGGTCCAGGCCGCGATCAATCGCCTCGCCGTGGAGCTCCTCGACCTCTACGCCCGGCGCCAGGTCGTCCCCGGCTTCGCCTTCCCCGCCGACACCCGGTGGCAGCGGGAGCTCGAGTCGTCGTTCCTCTACGAGGACACCCCCGACCAGCGCGACGCCACGGAGGCCGTGAAGCGCGACATGGAGCGGCCGCGGCCGATGGACCGGCTGGTCGTGGGGGACGTGGGGTACGGGAAGACCGAGGTGGCGGTGCGCGCCGCGTTCAAGGCGGTGCAGGCGGGGAAACAGGTGGCGGTGCTGGCGCCGACCACGATCCTCGCGGAGCAGCACGGGCGCACCTTCGGGGAGCGGCTGGCCGACTATCCCGTGCGCCTCTTCGTGCTGTCGCGCTTCCGCGCGCCGAAGGAGCAGAAGGCGGCGCTCGCGGCGCTCGCCGCCGGCCTGGTGGACATCGTCATCGGCACGCACCGGCTTCTCTCCGCGGACGTCCTCTTCAAGGACCTCGGCCTCATCGTGGTGGACGAGGAGCACCGCTTCGGCGTGGAGCACAAGGAGCGGCTCAAGACCCTGCGCCTCGCGGCCGACGTCCTGACCCTCACCGCGACGCCCATCCCGCGGACCCTGCAGCTCAGCCTGGCGGGGCTCCGGGACCTCACGCTGATCGAGACGCCGCCGCGCGACCGCTCGCCGGTGCTGACGTTCGTGGAGCCGTGGGACGACGAGCTGCTGGAGGAAGCGCTGGCGCGGGAGCTCGACCGCGGCGGCCAGGTCTACGTGGTGCACAACCGGATCGAGACGATCGAGACGATCGCGGAGCGGGTCCGGCGCCTGGCGCCGCGCGCCAGCGTGGCGGTGGGCCACGGGGCCATGCCGCCGCGCCAGCTCGACGAGGTGATGCGCCGCTTCGTCTCGGGGGAGGCGCAGATCCTCGTCTCGACGATGATCGTGGAGTCGGGGCTCGACGTCCCGAACGCCAACACGATGATCGTCCACCACGCGGACCAGTTCGGCCTCGCCCAGCTCTACCAGCTGCGCGGCCGCGTGGGGCGCAGCCACCGGCGCGCGTACTGCTATCTCATCGTCCCCGACGACGCGGCCCCGGAGGCTGAAGCGCGGCTGCTGACGCTGCAGCACCACACCGAGCTGGGCGCCGGGTACCGCATCGCCCTCAAGGACCTGGAGCTCCGGGGTGCCGGGAACATCCTCGGCGCCGAGCAGTCGGGGTTCGCGCTGTCGGTGGGGGTGGACCTCTACCTGCGGCTCCTCGAGGAGACGGTACGCCACCTCCGGGGCGAAGGGACGGCGCCGGCTTTCCCGCCCCCCGACGTGCTCCTCGACCAGCCGGCGTTCCTGGCGGACACCTATGTGGAAGACGACGCCGCCAAGCTGGACCTCTACCGGCGTCTGGCGCGCAGCCAGACTAGTGGTGAGATTGAAAGTCTGCGCGGGGAGATGGCCGATCGGTTCGGCCGGCTCCCCGAGGCAGCCGAAGCCCTGGTCGCGCTGGCCCACCTGCGGGTGCTCGGCGTCCGGCTCGGGCTCGAGACGGTCCTTGTCCGCGGCGACGAGGCCCGCCTGGTCTTCCGGAAGGGCGCGGCGCCGCGGCTCGCGAACCTGACGCTGGCGATGGACGACGTCCAGTTCGCCGCCGACGTCCGGCGCACCGTGCCGCTGGTGCTCCGCCTCCAGCGCCTCGGCGGAGTCCCGCTCCTGTCCGGCCTGGTGCGCGCCCTCTCCCGTGCCGTGCACGATCCTTCTTCGTAGGAGCAGCAACGATGCTTCGCCGCCTGGCGATCCTCTCCGCGACCGCCTTCGCCCTCGCCGGTTGCTCGAACTTCCGTGACGTCTTCTCCGCCCACGCCGACGTGGTGGCGCGGGCTGCGGGCCAGGAACTCACCGCCGCGCGGCTCGCGGAGCTCCTCGCGCCGCAGAAGGCGGTCCAGCTCCGCCGCGACGTCATCGACCGGGTGGCGGACCTCTGGGTGGACTACCAGCTGCTCGCGCAGTCGGTGGCCGCGGGCGACAGCCTGACCGACACGGCGACGGTGATGGCGGCGAGCTGGCCGGCGGTGATGCAGCGCCTCGCCAACCAGCTGCACGACAGCCTGATCACCGCCAAGGCGACGCTCACCGAGCACCAGGTGGACAGCGCGTACAACGTCGGCGCCGACCGCTGGCTCGACCACATCCTGGTGGCGGTGAAGCAGGACACGACCCCTGCGGTCAAGGCCGCGAAGCGCCGCCTCGCCGAGGGGTACCTCAGCCAGCTGCACGCGGGCGCGCCGTTCGCGCGCCTCGCCGCGCTCAAGTCCGACGACAAGGCGACCGCCGTCAACGGCGGCTCCCTCGGCCTGGTGGGCCGGGGGGTGCTCGTGAAGGGCTTCGAGGACGCCGGCTGGTCGCTCCAGCCCGGCCAGACCTCCGGCATCGTGGAGACGGCGTTCGGCTACCACATCATCCGCCGCCCCTCCCTCGACGAGGTCCGCGACTCGTTCCGGATCCGCCTGCGGGAGATCGACATCGGCCGCCGCGACTCCCTGTTCCTCGATAGCCTCGCCAACAAGTCCGGCATCAAGGTGCGCGGCTCCGCCGCGGCCACCGTCCGCTCGACGGTCAACGACCTGCGCTCCGCGAAGAAGAGCGGCCGCGTGCTGGCGACGTACCACGGCGGCTCCCTGACGGCGAGCATGATGGCGCGCTGGCTCCAGGCGTTCCCCGCCCAGACGCGGGGGATGGTGCTGCAGGCCGACGACTCGACGCTCCGCGAGTTCGTGAAGAGCATCGCGCGCAACGAGGTGCTCCTCCTGATGGTGCGGGAGCACCACCTGAGCCTCACGCCGGCCGAGCGCGACACGATCGTCATGAAGTTCCGCACCGACATCGCCCAGCTGAAGGACGCCCTCGGGCTCACCCCCGAGTCCCTCGCGGCGGACACGGTGGGCCACCGCACGCGCGCCGAGGCGGTGGCGCGGCGCGTGGACGCCTACTTCACGGCGATCACGAGCAACCCGCCCCAGCGGCCCTTCTTCGAGATCCCGCCGTTCCTCGCCGACCGGCTCCGCGACCAATACCCGTGGAGCATCTCGCCGGCGGGGGTGGACCGGGCGCTCGAGCAGGCGAAGCTGATCCGCGGGCCGGGCACGCCGAGCACCGGCGCGCCGAACATGACCCCCGCGCCCGGCGGCCCGCCCGTCGGCGCGCCGGGGCAGGCGATGCCCCCGACACCGCGGCCCGCTCCCGCGCCGCGCGGGGCGGCCCCGGGCCGGCCGTAGCATGACGCTCCGCCCGGCGGCGGTGGCGTGGGCGCTGGCCTTGATGGCGGCGCCCGCGCCGCTTTGCGCCCAGCAGCGGCCGGCGTCCGCCGCGCAGGTCATCGACCGGGTGGTGGCCGTCGTCGGCGACCGCGCCATCCTCCTCTCGGAGGTCGAGGAGAAGCTCCTCCTCGCGCAGGCGGCCGGCACGCGCGTCCCAGCGGATTCCGCCGGCCGTACCGCCGTCCGCCGCCTGACCCTACAGCAGATGGTGGACGAGGAGGTGCTCTACCAGAAGGCCCGGCAGGACACCACCATCGTCGTCACCGACGCCGACGTGCAGAGCGCCGTGGACCAGCAGGTGCGGCAGGTCCGCGGCCAGTTCCAGAGCGAGACGGAGTTCCGCAACCAGCTCGTCGCCGCGGGGTTCAACACCACGGAGGAGTACCGTCGCTGGCTGAGCGACGAGCAGCGCCGCTCGGCCTACACGCAGCGCTACCTCGAGAAGCTGCAGGGGGAAGGGAAGCTCCGCGGCAGCGCCGCGAGCGACGCGGACGTGCGGCGGGCCTTCGACCAGGCGGTCGCGCAAGGGCAGGCGCAGACCCGCCCCGCCACGATCACCTTCCACCAGATCGTCGTGAAGCCGGAGCCCACCCCCGCCCAGCGCGCGGCCGCGCTGGTGCGCGCGGAGTCGGCGCTCGCCGAGGTGCGGCGCGGCGCGGACTTCTCGGTGGTGGCGCGCCGCCTCAGCGACGACCCCGGCTCGAAGGAGCGCGGCGGCGACCTCGGCTGGTTCCGCCGCGGCCAGATGGTGGACGCCTTCGAGCGGGTCGCCTTCCGGATGCGCCCTGGGACGATCTCGGACATCGTCACCACGCCCTTCGGGTACCACATCATCCTGGTGGACCGGGTCCAGCCGGGCGAGATCAAGGCGCGGCACATCCTCCTCACCCCCGTGCTCACCAGCCGCGAGCTGGACGCGGCCCGCACCATCGCGGACACCGTCGCCGCCCGGCTCTCCCGCGGCGCGAACTTCGACACGCTCTACACCCTCTACGCCGACACCATCGAGCTCAAGTCCGTCGGCCCGCTGCCCCGCACCCAGCTCCCCGCCGTCTACGCGTCCATCCTCGACGGCGCGACCGCCGGGGAGATCACCCCCGTCTTCGCGCTCACCCCCGAGGACTCGCTGCACACCAAGTACGTCGTTGTGAAGGTGGACGACGTGTCCCCCGAGCGGCCGTATCGCTTCGACGACCCCGAGGTCCGGACGCGCCTGCAGGCGGAGATCCGGCGGACCCGCGCGGTCGAGGAGCTGCTCAGCACCCTCCGCCGCCAGACCTACGTCGACATCCGTTTCTAGGCCGCGGCTCGCCGTCACCGTCGGCGACCCCCGGGGCATCGGCCCCGAGGTGGCCGCCGCCGCCCTGGACGCCGCGGACGCCGAGATCACCCTCGTGGGGCCCGACGACGTGATCGCGGCGATGCCGGCCGCCCGCCGCGTGGGCGTGGGCCGCTGGGAAGGGGGACGCGCCGGCGGCGCGCTCGCCCTCGCCGGCCGCCTCACCGGCCTCAGCGTGGAGGCCGCGGTCCGGTTGTGGCGCGCGGGCGAGGTGGATGCCATCGTCACCGGCCCCGGCCACAAGCAGGCCCTCCACGCCGGCGGCTACAAGTTCCCCGGCCATACCGAGCTGCTGAAGGACCTCTGCGGGGCGAAGCAGGTGGTGATGATGCTCGCCTCCGACCGCCTGCGGGTGGCGCTCATCACGACCCACGTCGCACTGCGTGACGCCATCGCCATCCTCACCCTCGAGCGCATCATCGCCGCCGGCGACACCCTGCGCCGCGGCCTGCGCGACTGGTTCGGCATCCCGCGCGCCCGCATCGCCCTGTGCGCCCTGAACCCGCACGCCGGCGAGGGGGGCCTCTTCGGCCACGAGGAGGAACGCACCCTCGGCCCCGCCGCGCGCGAGCTCGGCATCGAGGGCCCGCTCTCCGCCGACACGGTGTTCGTCCGCGCGATGAACGGGGAGTTCGACGCGGTGCTGGCGCCCTACCACGACGTGGGGATGACGGCGATCAAGGTGGCGTCGTTCGGGAAGGCCGTGAACGTCACCCTCGGCCTGCCGGTGCCGCGCACCGCGCCCGACCACGGGACGGCGCTCGATATCGCGGGGAAGGGCCTCGCGGATCCCTCGTCCATGCGGGAGGCGGTGAAGATGGCGGCGGCGATCGCGGTGAGGATCATGAAGACCAGCGGGTGAGGACGGTCAGATGACCTTTCACCCTCTCACGCCTTCGATCGGACGAAGCGTGCTTCACCCACCCTGCGCCCTTCCATCGTGAGGATCTCGAAGTTCCCCCCCTCCACCGCCACCCGGTCCCCGACCCGCGGCAGCCGCCCCAGCGCCCCGAAGAGGTAGCCGCCCAGCGTGGTGTAGTCCTTGCTTGCCAGGCGCACGCCGAGGCGCTGGCCCACGTCCGCGAGCGGCTCGCTCCCCGCGCACGCGGCCGCGCCCGCCGGCGCGGGCGGGGCACGGCGCGTCGGCCGGTCGTACTCGTCCTCGATCTGCCCGACGATCTCCTCGAGCAGGTCCTCCATCGTCACCAGCCCCGCCGTGCCGCCGAACTCGTCGAGGACGATTGCCATGTGCACCTTGAGGAGCTTCATGTCGGCCAGGACGTCCTCCACTTCGCGCGAGCCGGGGACGAAGTGGGCGGGCCGCAGCAGGGGGCCGATGTCGGCGGGCGGGGTCGCCTGCCGCAGCGCGGCGAGCACGTCCTTGGCGTGCACGATCCCCGCGATGTCGTCGAGCGAGCCGCGGTACACCGGATAGCGGGACCGCGCGGCCGCCGCGATGCGGTCCGCGGCCTCCGGGAGCGTCGCCGAGGCGGGGAGCGCCACGATCTGCGTCCGCGGCGTCATCACCTCCCGCGCGTTCTTCTCCGAGAACTCGAACACCCCCGTGAGGAGCCGGGCGTCGTCGCGGTCGAGCTTCCCCGCCTTCTGGCTCTGCTCCACCAGCATCCGCAGCTCCTCGGGGGAGTGGAGCCGCTCCAACTGCTTGGGGATCCGCAGGCCGAACCCGCGCAGGAAGAGGTTGGCGCTCGACTTCACCAGCCAGATGAACGGATTGGTCGCGGCGGTCCAGGCCATCAGCGGCCCCGCCAGCCACCGGCTCGTCGCCTCGGGGTAGAGGAGGGCGACGGCGCGCGGCGTCAGCTCGCCGAGGACGATCTGGAGGAAGGTGATGAGGGCGAATGCCAGGACCGCGGCCGCCCCGTGCGTCAGCACCAGCGCGAGAGGGTTCGGCAGCCACGCGAACGCCGCCTCGATGGAGCGGGCCACCGCCGGCTCCCCCACCCAGCCGAGGCCGAGGCTCGCCGCGGTGATGCCCAGCTGGGTCCCGGCGATGGAGCGGTCGAGGGAGAGGAAGGCGCGGCGGACGAGCTTGGCTTTCGCGTCGCCCCGTCGTATCATCGCGTCGATGCGCGTGCGCCGCACCGCCACGAGCGCGAACTCGGCGGCCACGAAGAAGGCGTTCGCCAGCACCAGGAAGGCGACGACGCCGAAACGAGTCAGGAGCGAGTCCACCGCGGAGTCCAGGCCGGAGACGATGGGGCAAGCTAGCACGCACCCGGGCGAATCGCATCCGCGCGCCGCGGCGGAGGACGTGAACTGCGTCCACCGCCCGCCGCGGACGGAGAGCCGCCGCGCCCTCGCCTGGGTGCTGGGGATCACCATCGTCTTCGCTCTGGTGGAGGTGGGCGGCGGCCTCCTGTCGGGGGCCCTCGTCCTCCTCGCCGACGCCGCCCACATGCTCACGGACGCCGGCGCCGTGGGCCTCTCCCTCTTCGCGGTGTGGATCGCCCGGCGGCCCGCCACCGCCCAGAAGACGTACGGCTACTACCGGCTCGAGATCCTCGCCGCCCTGGTGAACGGCGCCCTCCTCATCGCCGTCACGGTGGGGATCGTCCTCGAGGCCCTCCAGCGGCTCCATCACCCGCAGGCCGTCCGCTCCGGCCTCCTCCTCGCCGTCGCCGTGGCCGGCCTCGCCGCCAACCTCGCCGCCGTCGCCATCCTCCACGGCGCCAAGGGGGAGAGCCTCAACGTCCGCGGCGCCTACCTCCACGTCCTGAGCGACGTCCTCGGCTCCCTGGCGGCCATCGCCGCGGGCGCGATCATCGCCCTCACCGGCTGGCTCCCCGCCGACCCCCTCCTCTCCATCGGTCTCTCGCTCCTTATTCTCGTGAGCGCGGTGCGGCTCGTGGGCGAGGCGGTGGACGTGCTCCTCGAGGCCACCCCCGCCCACGTCTCCCTCGCCGCCCTAACCGACGCCATCGCCACCGTCCCCGGCGTGACCGGCGTCCACGACCTCCACGTCTGGACCGTGAGCAGCGGGATGGTCGCGATGAGCGGCCACGTCACGGCTCCCCGCGCCGCTGACCACCAGCCGGTGCTCGAGGAGATCACCCGCCGGGTGCGGGGGTTCGGGATTCAGCACATGACCGTGCAGATCGAGGCAGGGGAGGAATGCGTCGGACAAGCGTGATGAGTGATGGGTGATGAGTGAGGAGTGATGAGCGATGAGTGATGAGGTTCCGGCCGGGAGTGAAACCGGGGCGTTGTCGCAACGTATTGACAAGCATCAATTGATTGTGTAGGTTGGCCCCAGGAGGTACCTGATGCCCCGGACCCTGTCCGTCATCGCCCCGAAGCCCCTTGCCGATCGCCGGCGCGGCGAGCGGTGCTGCGTGCCCTCGGCGAAGTCGGTCGTCCGTACCGCGGAAGCCGAGCGGCTCACGGCCGACCTGGAGACCCTGGCGCACCCCGTGCGGCTCCAGCTCCTCGACGTCCTGCTGCGGAACGAGGGCCAGGTCTGCGTGTGCGACCTCGACGCGGCGGTGCCGGTGAAGCAGCCCACGGTGTCGCACCACCTCAAGGTGCTGCGTGAGGCGGGGCTGGTGAGCAGCGAGAAGCACGGCCTGTGGGTCTACTACCGGGTCCGGCGGGAGGCGCTGGCCGCGCTGCGCGCACGGATCGTGGCGGGCCTGGGCGAGCTGGCGTAGGCGCGGCGGGAACGGGGCGCCGGTGACGGGCGCCCCCCTTTTTCGCCTACTATATTGAATTGTATCAATGTATTCTCTGGCCGGCGGTGGACGGTGCGACGCGAAGGGAGGGGACGATGGACGCATGGCTGATGCTGACGGCGCGGCAGGTGCTCGGGACGCTGGCGCACAACTGGCCGTTCCTCGTCGCGGGGACGCTGGTGGCGGCGGTGCTGCAGTGGAAGCTCG
>JADGQW010000093.1 GCA_017881505.1 Gemmatimonadales bacterium | reverse complement strand
GCGGAGCTCCGGACACCGGTCGGCGGATTCGGGCTGCACGACGCCTTCATCGCGCTCGGCGACCGCTTCTCGGGCATCGTGAACGGGATCGACCAGACGCTCTGGGACCCGGAGCACGACGCCCACCTGCCGTCGAACTACTGGATCGCCGACCTCTCGGGGAAGCGGCGCTGCAAGGCGTCCATCCAGCGCGCCTTCGGCCTCCCGCAGCATCGGGACGTGCCGCTCGTCGGATTGACGGGGCGCCTCGTGACCCAGAAGGGGCTGGACCTCGTGATCGGCGGCGCCGCCGCCCTGCTCGGGACCGGGGCGCAGTTCATCTTCTCGGGCCACGGCGAGCCGCGGCTCGAGGCGGCGCTCACCGACTTCGCCGCCCACTCGCACCAGCGTGCGGGGGTGAAGATCCAATTCAGCGAGCGGCTGGCGCACCGGCTGATGGCGGGCGCGGACTTCTTCCTCGTGCCCTCCCTCTATGAGCCGTGCGGGCTGACGCAGATGGAGTCGCAGCGGATGGGCACCGTCCCGATCGTGCGGCGCGTCGGGGGACTGGCGGACACGGTCGCGGACGGCGTGACGGGCTTCCAGTTCGACGCCTTCACTCCGGAGGCGCTGGTGGAGGTGGTGCGCAGGGCGGTCGCGGTGTACGCGGATCCCGTTCGATGGGAGGCGATGGTGCGTGAGGCGATGGTGCGGGACTTCTCGTGGGGCCCGTCGGCGGAGGCCTACGCGGCGGTCTATCGCAGGGCGCTGGTCACGGCGCCGGCGGCCGGGTGACCCGGGTGGATTTCGTCCTCGGTCTCCACAGTCACCTGCCGTGGGTCCTCCACCACGGACGCTGGCCGCACGGCTCCGATTGGTTGTGCGAGGCGGCGCTCGACACCTACCTCCCGCTCCTCGAGGTGCTGCACGGCCTGGCGTCGCGCCGCGTGCCGGCCCCGGTGACGCTCGGCATCACCCCCGTCCTCGCGGCGCAGCTCGCCCATCCCGACTTCGCCACGGAGTTCGAGGCGTTCCTCGCGCAGCGGATCGCGGCGTGCGGCGAGGCGCGGCGGACCCTCCCGGAAACGGGGGAGGCACACCTCCTGCCGCTGGTGGACTTCTGGGAGGCGCGGCTCAAGCGCCTGCGCGCGCTGTTCGAGGCGGAGGACCACGACCTCCCCGGCGCGTTCGGCGTGCTCGAGGACTGCGGGCGCCTGGAGATCATCACGTCGGCGGCGACGCACGGGTTCCTGCCGCTCCTCGCGAGGGACGAGAGCATCCGGCTGCAGCTGGCGGTGGGGCGGATGGAGCACCGGCGGCTGTTCGGGCGCGACCCCGCGGGCGCGTGGATCCCCGAGTGCGCGTACCGCCCTCGCGGCTTCTGGCAGCCGGTGCCCGATGCCCCCCACCCGCGGATCCGGCCGGGCATCGAGGAGTTCCTGGCGGAGCAGGGGCTGCGCTTCTTCTTCACCGACGCGCACCTCGCCCAGGCGGGGAACGCCCTCGGCGGGTACGCGGACATCCCCCTTGGCGCCGAGCGGTTCGACGCGGAGCGGCACGACGCGGGGCGGTATCGCGCCGAGCCGTCGGTGCGCACCCCGTACCGTGCCTATCGCGTAGTCTCCGCCGGCGGTCGCGGTGCGGCGACGGCGCTGGTGCGCGACCCGCGCTCCTCGATGCAGGTGTGGAGCCGCCAGGAGGGCTACCCGGGGGACGAGGCGTACCTCGAGTTCCACAAGATCCGCTGGCCGGGCGGGCTCAAGCTGTGGCGCGTCTCCTGGCCGGGCTCCGACCTCGGGGCCAAGCAGCCCTACGACCCCGGCGCCGCGCTCGCCCGCGCGTCGCTCCACGCGTCGCACTTCGTGTCGGTGCTCGCCGGGCTCGCCGACGGCGGCGGTCCGGCCGACGGCCTCGTGGCTGTGCCGTTCGACACGGAGCTGTTCGGCCACTGGTGGTTCGAGGGAGTGGACTTCCTCGCCGCCATGTACCGCGGCCTCGCGGGACATCCGACGGTGCGGGCGGTGACCGCGTCGCAGCACCTCGCTGAACGTCCGCCCGTCGAGACCGTTCAGCTCGCCGAGGGGTCGTGGGGCGCGGGGGGCGACTTCTCGATGTGGCTCAACCCAGGGACCGCGTGGACGTGGCGGCGGCTGTGGACGCTGGAGGAACGGTTCTGGAGCGCGGCGCGCGGCGCGCTCGGCGTGCCCGCGGCGCACCCCGTGCTGGCGCAGGCAGCGCGCGCGCTGCTGCTGGCGCAGGCGTCGGACTGGCCGTTCATCATCTCGACGGGCGCCGTGGCCGACTACGCCGAGCGGCGCTTCACCGGGCACTGCGACGCCGCCGAGCGCCTCGTCGGCGGGCTGGAGGCGGCGGCCGCGGGCGGCGACCTAGGCGGTGTGACGCGGTTCGCGGAGGAGGAGCGCCGCCGCGACGACTGCTTCCCCGAGGTGCTCGCCGCCCTCGCGGGCGTGCTCCGCGCGAGCGGCGCGCCCGGCGTGGCCTGAGGCGCGGCGCGTGCGCGCGGTCGTCGTCCACGGCCACTACTACCAGCCCCCCCGCGAGAACCCCTGGATCGAGTTCGTCGAGGCGGAGGCCACGGCGGCGCCGTCCCACGACTGGAACGAGCGGATCGAGCGCGAGTGCTATCGGGCGGTGACGGCGGCGCGCGTCCCCGCGGCGGACGGCCGCATCGCGCGGATCGAGAACGCGCTCGCGTGGACCAGCTTCGACGTGGGACCGACGCTGCTGAACTGGCTGGAGCGCGAGGCCCCCGACACGTACGCGCAGGTCCTCGCGGCGGACCGCGCGAGCCGCGTGCGCCTCGGCTTCGGGAACGCGCTGGCCCACCCCTACCACCACGTCATCCTCCCGCTCGCATCCCGCCGCGACAAGATCACCGAGGTCCGCTGGGGTATCGCCGACTTCCGGCGCCGCTACGGCCGCGCGCCGGAAGGGTTCTGGCTCCCCGAGACGGCGGTGGATGCCGAGACCCTCGACGTCCTCGCCGCGGAGGGGATCGCCTTCACGGTGCTGGCGCCGCACCAGGTCACGCGGCCCCCCGCCCGCGGAATGCCCGGGCGCTATCGCACGGCCTCGGGACGCGAGCTCGCCCTGTGCATCTACGACGGCCCCCTCTCGCACGACGTGGCGTTCGGGTCGGCGCTCGAGGACGGCGTGGCGTGGGCGCGGCGGCTGCTGGCCGGCGCGGACGACCGCCCGTCCGTCGTCGCCGTGGCGACGGACGGCGAGACCTTCGGCCACCACCATCGGTTCGGCGAGATGGCGCTGGTGCGGATGCTCGCGGAGGTGCGGGAGGCGCGCGGCGCGACCCTCTCCAACTTCGCCGCGATCCTCGCCGCGCAGCCACCGGCGGAGGACGTGCAGCTGGTGGAGCCCAGCTCGTGGAGCTGCGTGCACGGGGTGGAGCGGTGGCGCGGCGACTGCGGCTGCCGCACGGCGCCGGAGAAGGGCTGGCACCAGCGCTGGCGCGCGCCGCTCCGCGCGGCGGTGGAATGGCTGGGGGGGGAGCTCCACGCCGTGTACGAGCGCGACGGCGGTGCGCTCTTCGCCGAGCCGTGGGCCGCGCGTGACGCGTACGCGGCGTCGTTCGGGACGCCGGGCCGGTCCGACACGTCGTTCGTCGGCGAACACGCGGCCCGCCCTCTCTCCGACGCGGAGTCGGTGCGCGCGCGGGAGCTGCTGGAGATGGAGCGGGACGCGCTGCGGATGTTCACGTCGTGCGCCTGGTTCTTCGATGACCTGGGCGGCCTCGAGCCCCTCCAGGTGCTGCGGTACGCCGCGCGCGCCATCGAGCTCGCCGGCCCCGAGGCGGCGCGGCTCGACACGGGATTGGCGCTCCGCCTCGCCGGCGCCGTCAGCAACGACCCGGTCGTGGGGGACGCGCGCCGTATCTACCTGGACCACGCCCGTCCGGCGCTGCCGCCGGTCGCCCGCGTGGCCGCGTCGTACGCGGCCGCCCGGCGCGTCGTCCCCGGGTGGCCGGCCGACCGCGCCTACTGCTACGCCGCCGAGGAGCGGGGCGATCGGATCGGCCTCACGCACCTGCGGACCGGCCGCACGTGGTCGGCGCAGGTCGGCGTGCAGCGGAGCGGCGAGCTGCAGGTGGCGGTCCGCGTCGGAGTGCCCGGGGCCAAGCCCGTGACGCTGCAGGTCGCCGAACTGCTCGAGCGGGAGCGGGGGGCGGTGCGTGCGGCGCTCACCGCGGCCCTCGCCGCGCGCGCCCTCGCCCCCGACGACACGACGGCGCTCCAGGCCGGCGCCGCGGTCGCCGCCGAGGTGTACGCGCGGGCGCTGATGCGGGCGGTGCGGGTGCTGATGGCGGGGGGCGCGGAGGCCCCGACCGGGGACGTCACGGCGCTGCTCGACCTCTTCGCGCTGCAGCGCTGGCCGGTGCCCTTCGAGGTGCAGACGCAGTTCTGGCGCTGGTGGTCGGCGCTCCCCGCCGCCGGAGCGCGCGCCCTCGCGCCCCTCGCGCGGCGGCTGGGCTTCGCCGCCGAAGGGACCTGAGGTGGAGCCGATCCGGTTCGCCTTCGGGATGCACAACCACCAGCCGGTCGGCAACTTCGATCACATCTTCGCCGATCACGTGCGCGACGTGTACCGGCCCTTCCTCGAGCGGATCGCCGCGCACGGCTTCCTCCCCGTGGCGCTCCACCTCTCGGGTCCGCTCCTCGAATGGCTCGAGACGCACGAGGGCGCCGCCTACCTCGACCTCGTGGGCCGGCTCGCCGCCGAGGGCCGCGTGGAGCTGCTCCTGGCGGGGTTCTACGAGCCCGTCCTGGCGGCGCTCCCCCGCGCGGACCGCCTCGAGCAGATCGGCTGGATGCGGGAGGCGCTGCGCCGGCGCTTCGGAGTGGACGCGCAGGGGCTCTGGCTCACCGAGCGTGTCTGGGAGCCGGAACTCGCGGCCGACCTCGCCGACGCGGGGGTGCGCTTCGCGCTGGTGGACGACCGCCACTTCCTCGTCACGGGGTTCGAGCGGGAGCAGCTGCACGCGCCGTTCCGCACGGAGAGCGGCGGCAAGGGCGTCGCGCTCTTCCCGATCGACGAGCACCTCCGCTATCTCGTGCCCTTCCAGCCGCCCGCCGACGTCGTCGCGTACCTCGAGCGGTTGCGCGACGACGGCCACCGCCTCGCGGTCCTCGCCGACGACGGGGAGAAGTTCGGCGGGTGGCCGGGGACGCAGGAGTGGGTGTACCAGCGCGGCTGGCTCGACCGGTTCCTGGAGGCGATGAGCGCCGCGGCGGCGCGCGGCGTGCTGCGCCTCAGCACCTTCGCCGAGGCGCTGGCCGAGACGCCGAGCGGCGGGCTCGCGTACCTCCCCACGGCGTCGTACCGGGAGATGGAGGCGTGGGCGCTGCCGCCTCGCGCGGCGGGCCGCCTGCGGCACCTCGAGCACGAGCTGGGGGAGGCGCGGATCGCGGGTCCCGACGGCGCGCTCGTCCGCGGCTCTCACTGGCGCAACTTCCTCGTGAAATACCCCGAGGCCAATCGCGCCCACAAGAAGATGCTGGCGCTCTCGGCGCTGTGCCGCGAGCGGGGCGATCCCCCCGCGGCGCGTCGCGCGATCGGCCGCGCCCAGTGCAACGACGCCTACTGGCACGGCGTCTTCGGCGGCCTCTACCTCCCCCACCTCCGCGCGGCGGTGTGGCACCACCTCGCCCTCGCCGAGCGCGAGCTGCGGGCGGGCGAGCCCCTCGCGTACGAGGTGCGCGACGTGGACGGTGACGGCAACGACGAGGTGTGGATCCACTCGGCCGCCTGTTCCGTGCTCGTGGCGCCGGCCCGCGGCGGCGCGATCGAGGAGCTCACGCTGCTGCCGGGTCTCACGAACCACACCGGCGCGCTGACCCGCCGCCGGGAGGCGTACCACGACGCCGGCCCGCACCCCCTCGAGGAGCACCCCGGCCACCCGCCGACCGACCACGAGGACCGCGCGCTGTTCGTGGACCGGGTCCTCCCCGCGGCCCTCCCGTTCGAGAAGTACGCTTCCGGCGACTTCGCGCCCCTCGCCAGCTGGGCGCGCGCGCGGATGCGGTTCGCCGTCGACGCGTCAGGCGGCGAGGTGCGCGTACGCCTCGAGCCCGAAGGCGGCTACGAGAACCTGTCGAAGGAGATCGTCGTCGCGGCCGACGGGCGTGTCTGCGTGCGCTACCGGCTGGCTTTCGAGGGCCCGCTCGGCGAGGGACGATTCGCCCCCGAACTCTCCTTCGGAGCGCCCCTCGCGATGCGCGTCGAGCCGGACGCCCCCCTCTGGCAATTCCCGATAGAAACTGTCGCCAAATCCGAACGGGGGCTGGAGAAGACGCTGCAGGGCATGTCGTTCACGCCCCTGTGGCCTGCCGGGCTGACGGAGTGCGCGATCACGCTCTTGCCGCCGGGTTCCGAGGGATAACGCGCGACGGCGCGGCACGGCGGTTGCCGTCTAGGAAGCTGGGCACCGACCCTCAACCTGGACGGAGCATATGCCCGCCATCGTCAGTCTCACCGAAGGCGCCGGCCGCACGCTGGAACTGGAAGAGGCCGGTCGCGCCCTGCAGTTCACGCTCCTTCCCCACCCGCCGGACGACCTCCTCGCCGCGCTCGCGGCGCTCCCGCTCGTTGGCGAGGGGAAGCGCGGGCAGCTCACCAACGTGCTGGCTCGCACCGAGGGCGAGGCGACGCTAACCATCGCCGACCGCACCGGCGGCCGGAAGAAGCGCGCGCACGCCGAGACGCTCGCCGTGTACCGATCGCCGCGGGTCGACGTGCCGCCCTTCGCCCTGCGGCCCGAGAGCGCGCTCGACCGCATCTCGGCGACCTTCGGCAGCCAGGACATCGACTTCCCCGATCATCCCGACTTCTCAGCGCGGTACCTCCTGCGCGGAGAAGACGAGGGGGCGGTCCGCCGCGCCTTCACGGCCGACGTGCTGAACGCACTGGAGCACCATCCGCTCTGCGTCCTCGCCGGCATCGGGCCGCGGCTTGCGTACCTGGAGCCCAACTACCCGGTCTGGCCCGGTGCGCTCGACGCCTTCGTCTCCCGGGCGCTTGCGCTGTTCCGCTGGTTCGAGCGGTAGCGCCCGCGCCGGCCGGCTGTGGCCGCCGTCACACTCCGGACAGGGGATCCCGGGTAGATTGCGGAGCGTGCACCGGAACCGGACCCGAGCAGGAGTGGACGCCGTGACGCAGTTGAGATCCCCGCACCTCGCGTTCGCCCTCGTGACGGCCCTGGCGGCCGCCGCCTGCAGCAGCGACGTCAACCGCCCCGAGAACGTGGATCCCCAGGCCGTCGCCACGGGCGTCTCGGGCCTCACGGACCAGTTCTCCACCAACCTCGTCTTCCAGAGCCTGCGCGAACTCTCGGGCTCCTTCGGCTTCAGCGCCGTCGCCGGGGCCGCCACAGCGGCCGCGGTCGTGCTGCCGCCGCTCCCCGGCGGCTCGCTAGGGTTCACGCTCTCGAGCGCGCAGCGGGCCGCGCTGCTCGGGCTCTCGCTGCGCAGTCCGGCGTCGCCACAGGCCATCTTCCCCCTGAACGTGCTGGGCAAGACGCTCGTGTGGGACACGACCCTCAACCGCTACGCGGTGGATTCGGCGGCGACGGGCGCGCCCGCGAACGGCGTGCGCTTCAAGCTGTACCTGGTGGGGGACACCGTCCTCCACAGGCCGCAGAAGCCGCTGATCGTGGTCGGCTACGTGGATCTCACCGACCTGAGCAACGCCCAGGCCAACAAGCTCGGCGTGCTCATCCGCTACCTGTCGCAGACCATCGCCGACTACACGATAACGGGGACCTTGAGCACCGTGGGCATCGGGCTCGGCGCGCAGGGGTACATCACCGACGGGACGGCGCGCCTCGACTTCAACCTGCAGAACCAGATCACCATCGCGGGGATCGGGGTCAGCTACACGCTCACGGGGTCGAACGGCTTCCAGGCCCTCGTCCAGATGTCCCTCAACCTCGGGACGGGGAGCACCACGGTGCTCTGGCGGGTGTCCAACGGAGGGAACTCCGTGGAGGTGGACCTGACCGCGACGGACAGCAGCGCCGCCGGGAATATCCTCTTCAACGGCGTGACGGTGGCGACCGTGACCGGCACGGAGGGGGATCCCACGATCGTCGGGGTCGCCGGCCATACGCTGACGGCGCAGGACCTCCAGGCGCTGCGGGACATCTTCGTCAGCTTCGGCGAGCTGATGGACCAGGTGGATGGCGTCTTCGGCCCGGCGCATCTCGTCTTCAACTAGACGTTCTCTCCCGGGAGCGGACGGGCGGCCCGATCCGGGCCGCCCGTCGTGCGTTCGGGGGCGAAGGCCCGCGCTGGCGGAACCGCCGGTTGTGCTGCACCGGGGGCGATGGGTAACGTCCCCTTCTATGCGTATCCCCCTGGCACTGGTCCTATGCGCCGCCGTCGCGGCGCCCCTGCACGCCCAGTCCGACGCGGCCCTCCTCCGCCGGGCGTTGCGGCTGCACCGCGCGGTCCCGATGGTGGACGGGCACAACGATCTCGCCGAGTCGGTGGTGGGGAGGTACCGGAGCTCGTGGGACAGCGCGAACATCGCCCTCCCGGACACGGAGCTGATGACGGACATCCCGCGCCTGCGGGCCGGCGGGGTGGGGGCGCAGTTCTGGTCCATCTGGGTCTCGCCGGGCGCCGGGGCGCGGCGGGGCTCCCTGCGCCTCACCCTCGAGCAGATCGATCTCCTGGACCAGATGGTCGCGCGCTGGCCGCGGACCTTCGCGCTCGCGCGGAGCGCCGCCGACATCACGCGCATCCACCGGCAGCACCGGATCGCGGCGCTGCTCGGCGTGGAGGGCGGCCACTCGATGGAGAACTCCCTCGGCGTGTTGCGGGAGCTCTACGCGCTGGGCGTCCGCTACATGACGCTGACGTGGAACAACGGACAGGCGTGGGCCGACGCGAACAGCGACACCGTGCGGGCGAACGGGCTCTCCCCCTTCGGCCGCGAGGTGGTCCGCGAGATGAACCGCCTCGGGATGCTCGTGGACCTCGCGCACGTCTCCGATTCGACGATGGTCCAGGCGATGCGGGTCTCCGCGGCGCCGGTGATCTTCTCGCACTCCTCGGCGCGCGCCCTCACGAACGTCCCGCGCAACGTGCCCGACGACATCCTCCAGATGGTCCGCGCGAACGGCGGGATCGTGATGGTGAACTTCAACTGCGGCTTCGTGGACAGCGTCCGCGCGCGGTACGACGATCTGCAGGCGGCGCGCGTCCGCGAGCTGCGGGCCCAGTTCGGCACCGACACGGCGGGGCTGCGGGCGGCGGTGAGCGCGTGGAACGCGGCGAACCCGCCGCCGCCTCCGCCGGGCCTCGGCGCGGTCGCGGACCACATCGACCACATCCGCGCGGTGGCGGGCATTGACCACGTGGGGTACGGCAGCGACTTCGACGGCATCGACTGCGCGCCACAGGGGCTGACCGACGTGTCGATGTTCCCCCGGCTCACCGCGGAGCTGCTGCGGCGGGGCTACAGCGACCGCGACGTGGAGAAGGTGATCGGCCTCAACTTCCTGCGGGTGTTCCGCCAGGCCGAGCGGGTCGCGGCGCGCGCGCGCCGCGAGCGGGGGCCGAGCCCGGCGACGCTGGTCGGCCTGGACAGCAGCGCGACGAGGCGGTGATGCGCGTGCGGACGGCTGGCTGGTACTGCGTGACGGCGGTGTCCCTCGCCGCCGCGGCGGCGTGCGCGCATTCGGCGCCGGCCCCCGCGCCGGCTCCCGAAGAGGCGTCGGCGGCGGCCATGAACGGGGCGGCGCCTCCGAATGCGATGGTCGGCACCTTCGACCTCCAGGCGGTGATCCAGGGGCGGACGATTCCGGCGCCGCAGCCGGCACCACCCCGGCGGCCTCCGCGCGGGAGGGTGGTCACGGTGCCGCTCGCGGCGCTGGTCCAGTTGACCCCGACGCCCACGGCCGCGCCCGACCCCTCGGTGCCCTCGAGCATCCAGCTGCGTGCCGAGGTCTCCCTCCCGGGCTACACGATGCCCCCCCGGGGTCGTACCACGCAGGCGGCGGTGTGGTGGCCGGGAAGCGGGGACAGCGTCACGGTCCGGTGGGTGACGCCACGCAAGGCGGCCGTCACGCTGCGCGGCAGGCTGCGCGGCGCGACGCTGCGAGGAGACGTGTGGTACACGCTTCTGGAGAGCGGCTCCGAGTTCCAGCTCGGGACGTGGACCGCCGTGCGGAGGCGGACCGGCCGCTAGCTAGAAGGCCACGCCCGCGTAGGCGTTGATGTGGTCGCTGGTGGCGACGCCGTGCGCCGCCACCGTCTGCCACGTCGTCTCGATCCGCCGGAACTCCACGCCGAAAAGCAGACCGCCGACCGGCCGCCAGAGGAGATGGCCGCCATACGTGACGTTGCGCCCCCGGCCGATCCACAGCGCTCCGCTGCGCGGGAGGTCGTTGGTG
>JADGQW010000013.1 GCA_017881505.1 Gemmatimonadales bacterium | reverse complement strand
AGCAGTTCCGCCCGGAGTTCCTGAACCGCGTGGACGACGTGGTCGTGTTCCGCCCGCTGGGCGAGGCGGAGCTGGAGCGCATCGTGGACCTCCAGCTCGCGCGCGTGGAGCGCCTCGTCGCCGGGCAGAAGCTCCGCCTCGAGGTGACTCCTGCGGCCCGGAAGCGCCTCGCGCGGGACGGCTACGACCCCGCATACGGCGCGCGCCCCCTCAAGCGCTCCATCCAGCGTCTCCTCCAGAACCCTCTCGCGCTCGCGGTGCTGGAGGGCGCATACGGCGAGGGGGACTTGATCCGCGCCGACGTGGCCCCGGGCAGCGAAGGGCTCGCGTTCACGCGCGTCGCTGGCGGGAGCGGCGTCGGTGGCTGATCCGCGCGCGGCCGACGAGCGGGCGATGCGGCTCGCGCTCGCGGAGGCCCGCGCGGCGGGGGCGGCGGGGGAGGTCCCCGTGGGCGCGGTGCTCCTCCGCGGTGACGCGGTGGTCGTGAGCGGCCGGAACCGGATGCGCGAGAAGGCGGACCCGCGGCGCCACGCGGAGTTCGAATGCCTCGACGCCGCGTGGGCGGCCGGCGTCCGGGGGCCCGACGCCTTCGCGGACACGGCGCTCTACGTGACCCTCGAGCCGTGCGCGATGTGCTGCGGCGCGCTGGTCCTGGACCGGGTGCCGCGGGTGGTATTCGGCGCGTGGGACGAGAAGGCGGGGATGGCCGGCTCCCTCCACGACCTCCTGCGGCACGCGCGGCTCAATCACCGCGCGGAGGTGCGCGGCGGCGTCCTTGCGGAGGAATGCGGGGCGCTGCTCCGCGCCTTCTTCGCCGGGCGCCGCTGAGCCCCGGTGCGGGCGGCCCGCGGGGGACCGCCGCTTGGAAGGGGACGGCGGTCCCGTTACTATTCCGCCCTCCGGACAGGTGGCCGAGCGGCTGAAGGCGCCGGTCTCGAAAACCGGTATACCGGTGACGGTATCGTGGGTTCAAATCCCACCCTGTCCGCTGCAGTTCCGACTCGGGATGGGTGGCCGAGAGGTTGAAGGCGCACGCCCGGAGAGCGTGTGGCCCCCAAAAGGGGCTCGTGGGTTCGAATCCCACCCCATCCGTTCCCCCCCGCAGCACACCGAGCGCCACGCGGCCCGATGATTGTCGTCGTCCTGCACGAACCCCAGGAGCTGGTCAACGTCGCGCACGTCGTCCGCGCGATGAAGAACTTCGCCGTCGCCGACCTGCGGCTGGTGGCGCCACGGGAGTTCGACCTGTGGCGCGTCGAGGGGATCGCGCACCGGAGCGCCGATGTGCTGGCCCGCACCGCCCGCTTCGATACCCTCGACGCCGCGCTGGCCGACTGCGTGCACGTGGCCGGCCTCACGGCCCGGGAGCGCACCGCGAAGCGCACGGTGCAGCGTCCCCGCGACGCGGCCCCCGCGCTGCTGGATCTCGCGGAGCAGGGCCCCGTGGCGCTCCTCTTCGGCCGCGAGGACAAGGGCCTGCCCAACGAGGCGCTCGACCGCTGCCATCGCCTCGTCACGATCCCCACCAGCCCCGACTACCCGTCCCTCAACCTCGCCCACGCGGTCGCGCTGATGCTCTACGAGCTGGCGCTGGCGCGCGGAGCGGGCGAGCGCCCCTTCAAGTCCCCGCGGCGCGACGCGCCCCCGGCCACGGCCGGGGAGCTGGAACAGCTCTTCGCCGACGCGGAGCGGGCGCTCGATGCCATCGGCTTCCTCCGGAACCACGTGGTGGAGCCGGTCCTGCGCACCCTGCGGGACCTGACGCACCGCGCCGCCCCCGATGGGCGGGAGGCGGGGCTGCTCAGGGCCATCGCCCTCGAGGTGGCGAGAGACCGGGAGGGGCGGCGCGAGGGGAGGCCGCTGGCGCCGCCGGCGCCGCCGGCGGAGGAGGAAGCGTTCTGAGGGCCCCGGGTCCCGGCGACCCGCTGCCTTCCGCGTTGATTCCTCCCACCCGAAGTCGTACGTTTCCCTCTCAATATGCCGCCTTCCGAGCGCCAGCTCCTGCTGGATGAGCGCGCCTTCGCGCGCACACTCCACCGCATGGCGCTGGACATCCTCCGCCAGACCCCCGATCCCGTCCCCCTGGTCCTGGTGGGCATCCAGCGCCGGGGTGTGGAACTCGCCGTGCGCCTCGCCGCGCTCCTCGCCAAGGAGACCGGGGCGGAGGTGCCGCGCGGGGCGCTTGACATCACCCTGTACCGGGACGATCTCGAGGTCGTCGGGCCGCGCCCCCTCGTCGGCCCGACCCACCTGCCGGTGGACCTCGACGGCCGGGTGGCGTGGATCGTGGACGACGTCCTCTTCACGGGGCGCACGGTCCGCGCGGCGCTCGACGAGCTGGCCGACTTCGGCCGCCCCGCGCGCATCGGCCTCGCGGTCCTGGTGGATCGTGGCGGCCGCGAGCTGCCGGTGCAGGCCGACGTCGTCGGCGAGCGGGTGCCCACGAGCCCCGGCGACAAGGTGGAGGTGTTCGTGAAGGAGCTGGACGGGCGCGACGCGGTGGAAGTGGTGCGCGGAGGAGGCCGGCCGTGAGCGGCGCCCTCGGCAAGGACCTCCTCGGGCTCGAGCACCTGAGCGGGGACCAGATCCGCCTCATCCTCGACACCGCGGAGCCGTTCAAGGAGGTGTCGGAGCGGGCCATCAAGAAGGTCCCCGCCCTCCGCGGCAAGACGATCGTCAACCTCTTCTTCGAAGCCTCCACCCGCACCCGCATCTCCTTCGAGTTCGCCGAGAAGCGCCTCTCCGCCGACACGGTGAACGTGGCGGCGAGCGGCTCCTCGGTCGTGAAGGGGGAGACGCTGGTGGACACGGCGCGGAACCTCGAGGCGATGCGCATCGACATGGTGGTGATGCGCCACGGCTCGAGCGGGGCCGCGAAGTTCCTGGCCGACCGGATCGTCTCGAGCGTCATCAACGCGGGCGACGGGAAGCACGAGCACCCGACGCAGGGGCTCCTCGACCTGCTCACCATCCGCGACCACCGGCCCATCGCGGGCACGAAGGTCTGCATCGTGGGCGACGTGCTGCACTCGCGCGTGGCCCGGTCGAACATCTGGGGGCTCCTCAAGCTCGGCGCCGAGGTGGCGGTCTGCGGGCCCGCGAGCCTGCTGCCCCTCGGGATCGAGGCGCTCGGCGTCCAGGTCTTCCGGCGCGTGGAAGAGGCGATCGCCTGGGCGGACGTCATCAACGTCCTGCGGCTCCAGCTGGAGCGGATGCAGACGGGGTACATCCCCTCGGTCCGCGAGTACTACCGGGTCTTCGGGGTCACGATGGAGCGCCTGGAGCGGGCGCCGCGCGACCTCCTCATCATGCACCCGGGACCGATGAATCGCGGGGTGGAGATCGACTCCCGCGTGGCGGACGGCCCGCATTCGGTGATCCTCAACCAGGTGACCAACGGGGTGGCGGTGCGGATGGCGGTGCTCTATCTGCTGGCGGGCGGGAAGCCGGAGCTGGCCGAAGCGGCGAAGGGAGCGTCGGACCGATGAAGCCGATCCTCCTCCGTGGCGCGCGGGTGCTGGACCCGGCGAACGGCCGGGACGAGGTGGCCGACCTCCTCCTCGAGGGAGGGCTGGTGAAGGGGATCGGCCGCGCCCTCGGCACGCCCGACGGCGCGACGGTCCTCGAGGGGAAGGGGCTCGTCGCGGCCCCGGGGTTCGTGGACCTGCACGCCCACCTCCGGGAGCCGGGGCGCGAGGACGTCGAGACGATCGCGACCGGCGCGCGGGCGGCGGCGGCCGGGGGCTTCTCCGCCGTGTGCGCGATGCCCAACACCGACCCCGTCACCGACAACCAGGCCGCCGTCGGCTTCATCGTGCGGCAGGCGGGGCTCGCGGGGTTCGCGCGCGTCTACCCGATCGGCGCGGTGTCGGTCGGGCAGAAGGGGGAGCAGCTGGCGGAGTTCGGGGAACTCGTCGCAGCCGGCGCCGTGGCGGTGTCCGACGACGGCCGGCCGGTGGCCACCGCGCACCTCATGCGCACGGCGCTGGAGTATGCCCGCACCTTCGACATCCCCGTCATCGACCACTGCGAGGACGTGACCCTCTCGCACGGCGGCGCGATGCACGAGGGCGTGACCTCCACGCGCCTCGGGCTCAAGGGCATCCCGCGCTCGTCCGAGGACGTCATCGTGGCCCGCGACATCGCGCTCGCCGCGCTGACCGGCGGCCACGTGCACTTCGCGCATGTCTCCACTGCGGGGGCGGTGGCGTTGATCCGCGAGGCGAAGACGCGCGGCCTGCGGGTGACGGCCGAGGTCACGCCGCACCACTTCACCCTGACCGACGCGGCGTGCGAGGGGTACGACACCAACGCGAAGATGAACCCGCCGCTGCGGGAGGCGGGCGACCTGGCGGCGCTGCGGGGCGCGCTGGCCGACGGGACCATCGACTGCATCGCGACCGACCACGCGCCGCACCACTACGACGCCAAGGAGGCGGAGTTCGACAACGCCCCCTTCGGCGTGGTGGGGCTCGAGACGGCGCTCGGCCTCGCGCTGACGGAGCTGGTGGAGCCGGGCACGCTGACGCTGGCGCAACTCGTCGACCGGATGGCGGCGCGCCCCGCGGCGATCGCGCACCTTCCCGGGGGCGCCCTGCGGCCCGGCGGCCCCGCCGACGTGGTCGTCTTCGACCCCGGCCAGGAATGGACGGTGGACCCGTCGCGCTTCTTCTCGAAGAGCCGCAACACGCCGTTCGCGGGGCGCCGCCTGCGCGGCGCCGTGCGCTGGACGATCGTCGGCGGGAAAGTGGTGCACACGGCGGGGGACCGCCCCGACGCCCCTGACCGGAGCGGGCGATGAGCCGCAAGAGCAGCAAGGCGCAGGCCGCGGTCGAGCGGCTCCTCGAGGAGCGCCGCCAGTACGAGGCGTGGCTGACGAAGCTCGCGCAGCCCGACGCGGCGGGGATGCCCCCGAACGTGGTGGAGCGGGTGCGCGGGGACTACCGCGCCCGGCTCGAGGGCGTGCTGAAGCAGCTCACCCGTCACGAGAGCGACCTCGAGACGGCCCTCGCCGAGCTGGAACAGCGCCGCGACGAGATCACCGCGGAGCGGGGCGCCCGTGAGGAGGCGCTCGCCGAGGTGCGGCTGCGCCACGCCGTCGGCGAGTACGACGAGGCGCAACTCGCCGAGCTGGGTGCGGAGCACGCGGCGTTCCTGGCGCAGACAGGGGAGGAACTCGAGGCCGCGGAGCGGGACCTCGCGCGCATGGAGGAGGTCCTCGGCCTCATCGCCGGCCAGTCGCCGGAGGGGCAGGGCGCCGCCCCGGCCGCGCCGCCGGCTCCCGCCCCGGGCGTCGTGGATGCGCTGACCTCGGTGCCCGCGCCGGCGATCCCCAACGCGCCCCCGGGCGGGACGGGGCCCGCCGCCGCCGACCTGGCGAATGCGGCGTCGAAGATCGAGGCGCTCGACGAGTTGGCGTTCATCCGCTCCGTCGCACGCGCCGAGCAAGAGGCGGCGAAGGGCGAAGCCGATGCGCGCGCGGCGGCCGAGGCGAAGGTCGCTGCCGAGCTGAAGGCCGCCGCGGAGGCCAAGGCGGCTGCGGACGCGAAGGCCGCCGCCGATGCGAGGGCCGCGGCGGAGGCCAAGGCGGCGGCGGAAGCCAAGGCGGCTACCGACGCCAAGGCCGCGGCAGAGGCGAAGGCCGCCGCAGAGGCGAAGGCCGCGGCAGAGGCGAAGGCGGCCGCGGAGGCGAAGGCGGCGTCCGCCGGCCGTTCGTCGAAGCGCGGCGGCGAGCCGTCCCGGCGCGCCGAGCCGCCGGTGGTCGAGGAGGAGATGGTCCTCGGTGGTCCGGACGAACCGCCGGAGCCCGACCAGCCGGAAGTCCCCGCCGAGGTGCGGTCGGGAGGCAAGGGCGGGGCGAAGGGGACGGACAAGCCGGGCCGTCTGCCGGCGCCGCCGTGGGAAGTGGACCCGTCGTCGAAGACGCTGCGCTGCACCGAGTGCGGGACCTACAACCTGCCGACCGAGTGGTACTGCGAGAAGTGCGGGGCGGAGCTCTCGGCGTTCTGAAAACGCGAAGTGGCGCCGTGTCGGGCGCCACCTCGGGACCATCGGCGATGCGGGCCGCGCGGGCCGCGGACTACTGCGCCGCCGCGCCCTTCGCCAGCCGCTTCTGCAGCCGCGACTTCTTGCGTGCCGCCGCGTTGGGGTGGAGGAGGCCCTTATGCGCGCCGCGATCGAGGGCGCTCACCGCCGCCTTCACCGACTCCGCCGTCGGCTCCTGCCGCGCCTTCTTCACCGCCGTCTTGATGGCTGAGCGCCGAGCCCGGTTGGCCAGGGTGTGGGTGCGGGTCTGCCGCATCTTCTTCTTCGCAGAACGGATCTTGGGCACGTCGCTCTCCGCGTCGGTTCGAACGCCCTTCAGGAGGCCGAAGACTAGCCGTCAATTCACGTTTTGACAAGGGTTTCCGGCTCCGTTACGTTCCCCCGTCTTCCCCTCTTCCGGAGCCCCGCGTCGCCGGTGACCGCCCTCGTCCTGGCTCTGCCGATCCTGCTCTTCTCCGTGGTCGCGCACGAGTACGCCCACGCGTGGACCGCCTACCGGCAGGGGGACGACACCGCCCACGCGCTGGGCCGCCTGACCCTCAACCCGCTCCCGCACATCGATCCGGTGATGAGCGTGCTCGTCCCCATCGGCCTCTTCCTGATGACCAAGGGGGCGTTCACGTTCGGGGCGGCCAAGCCCGTGCCGGTGGATCCGCGGAGGTTCCGCAATTATGTGAAGGGCGACCTCATCGTCTCGTCGGCGGGGATCGTCACGAACCTGCTCCTCGGCGTCGCTTCCGCCTGCCTGCTCGCGGTCGTGCTCTTCGTGGGCGGCATCGCCCCTTCGCGCGCCGGCGTCTTCGGGTCGTTGCAGACGATGCTCCAGTACGGCGTGTTCATCAATTTCTCGTTGGCGATCTTCAATCTCGTGCCGATCCCGCCCCTCGACGGCTCGCACCTCTTCTACCACCTGCTGTCTCCGGCGTGGGGCGTGCGATACCGTCGCCTGGGGCGTTTCGGGTTCGTGCTCATCCTGGCGCTGTCGTTCGTCAACGGGTTCTGGGCCGTCGTCCTGTGGCCGGTGAACCTCCTCTACGGTGGCGCGATGGCGTTGGTGCGTGACGTCGCCCTGCCGTCGGTGGTGCGATGAGCGCGGCCCCCGGGACCGCGGCGGGCGTGCCGCAGGACACGGGATTCGTCGTGTCCCTCGACCGCTACGCGGGCCCCCTCGACCTCCTCCTCTCCCTGATCCGGCGGGAGGAGATCGACATCTGGGACATCCCCGTGGCCCGCATCGCCGACCAGTTCCTCCAGGCGATCCACGCCCTCGGGCTCGACGAGGCCGCCGAGTACCTGGAGATGGCGGCGCGCCTCCTGCGGATCAAGGCGCAGATGCTCCTGCCGCGCCGCGGCGACGAGGAGCCGTGGGAGGACCCGCGCCACGAGCTGGTCCGGCGCCTCCTCGAGTACCAGCAGGTGCGGGAGATCGCCGATTGGCTCGACGCCGCGTCACGCGGCCGCGCCGCGCGCTTCGCACGGGGCTTCGTGCCCCCCGCGCCCGACACGCCGCCGCCCCCGCTCGAGTTCACCATCGAGGAGCTGCTCGAGGCGGTCGAGCACGTGCTCGCGATGATGCCCGATCCGATCATCCATCGGGTGGTGCCGCGCCCCCTCGACGTCGAAGCGGCGACGGCGCGCATCCTGGAGCTCCTCGCGGAGCGCACGGCGTTCTCCTGGCGCGACCTCCTCGGCGCCGCGCCGAGCATCGTGGACGTCCTCTCCTCGCTCGTGGCCCTGCTGGAGCTGGCGCGCCGCGGCCAGCTCTCGCTCAAGCAGTCCAGACCCTTCACCCCGTTCGTCATCGACCGTGGACCAGCGTACGCGACTGCTTGAGGCGGCGCTCTTCGCCGCCCCCCGACCCCTCGCCCTCGACGAGCTCGCCACGCTCGACGCCGAGGCCACCGACGCCGACTGGCTGCGCGCGGTGCAGGAGCTGAAGGAGCACTACGACAACGAAGGGCACGGCGTGGAAGTGGCCGAGATCGCCGGCGGCTACCAGGTCCTGACGCGCCAGGCGTTCGCGGAGGCGATCGAGCGGGCGGCGTTCGCCGCGCGGCCCGTACGCCTTTCGGCGGCGGCGCTCGAGGTCCTCGCGATCATCGCGTACCGCCAGCCGGTCGGCCGCGCCGAGGTGGAGGAGATCCGCGGCGTCTCCTCGGCGGGGGTGCTCCGCCTCCTGCAGGAGCGCGGGCTGATCGAGGTGACCGGGCGCTCGGAGGGGCTCGGCAGGCCGCTCCTCTACGCCACCACGCCGCAGTTCCTCGAGTACCTCGGCCTCAGCGACCTGGGCGACCTCCCGCGCTCCGACGAGCTCTCGATCGCGCTTGCGCCGCCCCAGGAGGCGGCGGGCTGATGCCGATCCGGCTCGCGCGCTTCCTCGCGCGGGCGGGCGTCACGTCGCGGCGCGGCGCCGCGGACCTGGTGCGCGCCGGCCGGGTGCTGCTCAACGGCCGCCCGCCGGTGGGCCCCGGCGACCCGGTGGACCCGCTCGCCGACCGCGTCACCGTCGATGGCCGGACCCTGTCCCTTCCGGGCACCGTCTGGGTCGCCCTCCACAAACCCCCCGGCTACGTCACCTCCCGCGCGGCGACCCCACGCTACCCGAGCGTCTTCGGCTTCGTGGACGGCACGAGCACTGGCCTGGTGGCCGTGGGGCGCCTCGACGTCCTCTCCGAGGGACTCCTCCTCTTCACCACTGACGGCGACGCGGCGAACCGCCTGATGCACCCGCGCTGGCAGGTGGACCGCACCTACTATGTGGACGTGACGGGGCGGCCGCCCGTGTCCGCCGAGGCGATCCTCGCCCGCGGCGTCGCGCTCGACGACGGCGGGCCGCCGGTGCGTCCCGCGGCGTGGCGCTTCGATGCGCGGAAGTCGGGCGGCGTGCTCGAGGTGACGCTGCGGGAGGGGCGGACGCGCGTGGTGCGGCGGATGGCCGCGGAGCTTGGCCTCGGTGTGCGGCGCCTGGTGCGCGTCGCGTACGGTCCGGTGGAGCTCGGCGACCTCGCGGCCGGACACGTGCGGCCGCTCACCGAGCGGGAGCTCGCCGCGCTCTACCGCGCGATCGGCCTGCCGGCTCCGGCGGGACGCTCCGCGCCGGCGCAGGGGCCCGCCCGCGCGACGCCCTCGCGCCGCCCCCGCCCCCACGGCGCGCGGTAGCCGGTGGACCTCCAGCCCGTCGAGACGATTCTCAGCGAGATCGGGGCGGCCCTCGAGCGGCTCCGCGACGACGGGACGCCCGACGTGCGCGCCGCGGTCCTCCAGGCGCTCGGCTGAGCGCGCGCCCCACGCCCGTGACCGCCCGCCGCATCGCCATCCTGAGCGACGCCGTCGCCAACCGCATCGCCGCGGGGGAGGTCGTGGAGCGCCCCGCCTCCGTGGTGAAGGAGCTGCTCGAGAACGCGGTGGACGCGGGGGCGTCCGCCGTGGCCGTCGAGATCGAGGCGGGGGGCAAGACACTGGTCCGCGTTGCCGACGACGGGGAGGGGATGGGCCGCGAGGATGCGCTCCTCGCCCTCGACCGGCACGCCACCAGCAAGATCCGATCGGCGGACGATCTCGTGGGGGTGGCGACCTTCGGGTTCCGCGGCGAGGCGCTGCCAAGCATCGCGGCGGTGAGCCGCTTCGAGCTGGAAACGGCGAGCGCGGGCGAGGCGGTGGGCACGCGGATCGCCGCGGCGGGGGGCGCCGTGACCGCGCTCGAAGACCGGGTACGCCAGCCGGGGACGACCGTCACGGTGCGCGCCCTCTTCTTCAATACGCCGGCGCGGCGGAAGTTCCTCCGCTCCACCCGGAGCGAAGTGCGGGCCTGCACCGAGGTGGTGACGACGCTCGCCCTGGCGCGCCCCGACCTCGGGCTCACCCTCCTGGCCGACGGGCACGCGGTGGTCGAGGCGCTGCCCGCGGGTTCCCTCGCCGACCGCGCGGCGCAGCTCTTCGGGCAGCAACTGGCGGCGACGCTGCTGCCCGTGGACCACGCGTCGGGGAGCGTCACGGTCCGGGGGCTGGTCCAGCGGCCCGCCGAGGCCGCCGCGTCGGGACGGATGGCCTACCTGTTCGTGAACGGCCGCCCCTTCCGCGACCCGTTCCTGGTCCGCGCGGCGGAACGGGGGTACCGTGCGACGGTGCCCCCGGGCGTGCGGCCGAGCCTCGTCCTGCGCCTCGAGGTCCCGGCGGGCGACGTGGACGTCAACGTGCACCCGGCGAAGCTCGAGGTGCGCTTCCGGGACCGCTACGCCGTCGAGGCCGCAGTCGAGGCGGCGGTCCACGAGGCGCTCGGCCCCCTCGCGGCGTCGGCGCCGTACAGCGCGGGGTCGGCGATGCCGTGGGAGCACCGCGCGGTGGCCCCGCCCGCGTCCGCGGGGCTCGCGCGGGACCTGTTCGGCGCCGCGGGTGGGGACGATGCCGCGCCGTCCGAGGGCGAAGCGCCCGCGCCCGAGGGTGCGGCGGCGGAGCCGCCGATCCACGCGTCCGAGCTGCGCGTGTTGGCGCAGCTGCACCAGACCTACCTGCTCGTCGAGGCGCCCGACGGCCTCCTGATCGTGGACCAGCACTCGGCGCACGAGCGGATCCTCTACGAGCGCGCGATGCGCACCCTCACCGAGGGCGCCGCCGGAGGCCAGAAGCTCCTCTTCCCGCTCACCATCACGCTGGCGCCCGCGGAGCTCGAGGCGGTGGAGGCGAACGGCGACCTCCTCGGGCAGCTCGGCTACGAGGCGGAACCGTTCGGCGGCTCGGCACTGATCGTGCACGCCACGCCGGCGCCGCATGCACGCTTCGACGCGGAGCGGTGTCTCCGCGAGGTGGTGGCGGACCTGGCGGGGGGCCGCTTCGGCGGGCTGCACAACCGCGTCGAGCGGTTCGCCTCCACCTTCGCCTGCCGGGCGGCGATCAAGGCGGGGCAGCCCCTCACCACGGCGGAGATGAACGAGCTGGTGCAGCGGCTCATGGCCGCCGAACTCCCCGCGCACGACGTCCACGGGCGGCCCACGATCGTCCAGCTCCCTCTCCTGGAGCTCCACCGGCGCTTCGGGCGGCGCTGAGCGGTGCGCGTCCCCGTCCTGGTCGGGCCCACCGGCGTCGGGAAGACCGCCGTGGCCACCGCGTTGGCGGGCCTCCTGCCGGTCGAGATCGTCTCGGCGGACTCCCGGCAGATCTACCGCGGACTCCCGATCGGCACGGCGGCGCCGACGGACGCCGAGCGGGCGGCGGCGCCCTACCACGGCGTGGGGATCGTGGACCCGCGCGAGCGGTATTCCGCCGGGCGGTACGCGCGCGACGCGGCCGGGTGGATCGCGGACATCGCCGCGCGCGGCCGGACGCCGCTGGTGGTGGGCGGTACGGGCCTCTACCTGCGCGCGCTGTTCGACGGGCTGTTCCCGGAGCCGGACCTCGGCGCGGAACGGCGGGCGCGGCTCGGTGTATGGCTGCGCGCCCAGCTCCCGGGGGCGGTGGAGCGCTGGGCGCGGCGGCTCGATCCCCGGTTCCGCGGCGGCGGGCGCCAGCGGGCGCAACGCGCGGTGGAGGTGGCGCTCCTGGCGGGCCGGCCGCTGTCGGCGCTCCAGACCGCCCGCGTGACGGCGCCCGGCGACGTCGCGGCGTGGTACTTCGTGCTGACGCTGGACCGCGCCGAACTGCATGCGCGCATCGCCCGCCGCACCCGCGCGATGCTGGAGGCCGGGTGGGTGGCGGAGGTGCGCGGGTGCCTCGCCGCGGGCGTGCCGCCCGACGCGCCAGGGCTGAGCGCCGTGGGCTATCGCGAGATCGTGGCGCATCTCGAGGGGCGGCGCGCGGGGGACGGGCTGGTGGACGCCATCGCACAAGCGACGCGCCGCTACGCCAAGCGCCAGGACACGTGGTTCCGGCACCAGCTCGCGGGGCCGGTAGTGCGGCTCGATGCGCGCGCCGCGCCGGACGTGCTGGCGCGCCAGGTGGTCGACGGGTATCGTGCGGCGGGGAGCTGATCCATGCGCATCGGCATCGTGTGCTATCCGACCTACGGTGGTTCCGGCGCGGTGGCGACGGAGCTCGGGCTCGCCCTCGCCCTCCGGGGCCACGACGTCCATTTCATCTCCTACGCCCAGCCCTTCCGGCTGCACGGCTTCAACGAGCGGGTCACGTTCCACGAGGTGCGGATCGGGAGCTACCCGCTCTTCGAGCACCCGCCGTATTCGCTCGCGCTCGCCGTGACGCTCGAGCAGGTCGCCGTCCGCGAGCGCCTCGACGTGATCCACGCGCACTACGCCATCCCGCACGCGACGAGCGCCTGGCTCGCCCGGGAGATCGTGGCCGACAAGCACCGCTTCCGCATCGTGACCACGCTCCACGGCACCGACATCACCCTGGTCGGGCAGGATCCGTCGTACTTCTCCATCACGCGGTTCTCCATCGAGAAGTCGGACGCCGTCACCGCGGTGTCGGAGTTCCTCCGCGACGAGACGTACCGCGCCTTCGGCTGCGGGGACTGCGGCATCGAGGTCATCCCCAACTTCGTCAGCCTCGACCTCTTCCATCCGGCGCCCGACCCGCGCCCGACGCCAGCCGGCGAGAAGGTGCTGATGCACATCTCGAACATGCGGCCGGTGAAGCGCCTCCTCGACATCGTGCGGATCTTCGCGCGGGTCCAGCAGGAGCTGCCGGCGCGGCTGGTGCTGGTGGGGGACGGCCCCGACCGCGACGCGGCGCAGCGCGAGGCCGAGGCCCTCGGGGTGGCGGCGCGGGTGCGGTGCGTGGGCAAGATCGAGGACGTGGCGGGGGCGCTCCGCTCGGCGGACCTCTACCTCCTGCCGAGCCAGACCGAGTCCTTCGGCCTCTCCGCGCTCGAGGCGATGGCCACCGGCGTGCCGGTGGTGGGCACGCGCGTCGGCGGCCTCCCGGAGGTCGTCGAGCACGGCGTATCCGGCTTCCTCGGCGAGGTGGGCGACGTGGAGGGGCTGGCCCGGGGCGCGCTCGATCTGTTGTGCGACCGGGACCGCTGGCGGGCGGCCTCGGCGGCGGCGCGCGCGCGGGCCGCCCTCTTCGACATCGACAAGGTGATTCCCCGGTACGAGGCGCTCTATGCGGCGGTGGTTGGGGGCTGAGGTCGGCGCGCTCGTGCGCGGGCGCAACCTGATGATGGCGGGGGCGGGGGTCGCGATCGGCGGGACCCTCGCGATGGGGCGCGTCGCGGTGCCCCGCGAGCTGCTGCTCGCCATCCTCTCCGCCGCCTGCCTCGGCGCGGCGGGGAACGCCGCGAACGACCTGTGGGACGTAGAAGCGGACCGCATCAACAAGCCGCATCGCCCCCTCCCCAGCGGGGCCGTGCCGCACGACGTGGCGGTCACTGTGGGAGGCGTGGCGGGGGGCCTGGGCCTCCTCCTCGCGTGGCTCGCAGGCCGCACCCCTTTCATCATCGCGGTGCCGGCGCTCGCGCTGATGCTGGCGTACTCGCCGCTGCTCAAGCCGCGCCCGGTGCTCGGGAACCTGGTCGTCGCCGTGGTCGGGAGCCTGCCCCTGGTGTTCGGCGCCGGCGCCGTCGGCGACTGGCACGCGGGGCTGGTGCCTTTCTGGCTCGCCGCGCTCCTCCACCTCGCGCGGGAGATCGTGAAGGACCTCGAGGACATCCCCGGCGACCTCGCGGCGCAGCGGCGCACCATCCCCATCGCGTGGGGCCGGCGCGCCGGGTTCCTCGCCGCCGCGCTCCCCCTGGCGCTGTTCGTCCCGGTGGCGCTGCTGCCGTGGCTTGCGGGCCCCTACGGCGCGCGCTACGGATCCGTGGCGATCCTCATCGTGGTGGGCGTCGTCGCCGTCACCGGCCGCCTGCTGCGGGAGGAGGCGGAGGGGGCCCGCGCCGGCCTCAAGCTCGCGATGCTCCTCGGCCTCGTCGGCCTCCTCTGGGACCGCCTGTGAGCCTCCTCGACGCCTTCATCCTCGGTCTGATCCAGGGCCTCACCGAATTCCTTCCCGTCTCCTCCGACGGGCACCTCGCCCTCGCCGAGAACCTCCTCGGGCTCCGCGCGTCGGGGGAGCTGACGGGGATCTTCCTCGACGTCGCCGTGCACGTGGCGACGCTGGCGGCGATCGTCATCGCGTTCCGCGCGCCGCTCCTCGAGCTGGCGGGGGGCGTCCTGCGAGGCGACAAGCGCGCCTGGCGGGACGTCGGGCTGTACGTCATCGCGTCGGTGCCGACCGCCGTCGTGGGGCTCGCCTTCCGCCACCAGATCGAGGCGCTGTACACGAGCCTCCTCTTCGTCGGCGCCGCCTTCCTCGCGATGGGCGCCATCCTGTGGACCACGCGCACGCGCATGGGGGGGACGAAGGAGCGGCCGTCGCCGGCGACGGCGGTGTGGATCGGTCTGGGGCAGGCGGCGGCGATCGCGCCGGCGATCTCGCGCTCCGGCTGCACCATCACCGCGGCGGTCTGGGGCGGGATGGACCCCGTCAAGGCGGCCAACTTCTCCTTCGTCCTCGGCGTTCCCGCGATCGCGGGCGCGGCGCTCCTCGAATCGAAGGACATCGCGCACGGCATCCACCAGGTGGGGGTCGCTCCGGTGGCGGTGGCGTTCGTCACCGCGTTCGTGAGCGGCCTCTTCGCCATCGGCCTGTTGCGGCGCTTCCTCCGCGCCCGCGCGTTCCACCGCTTCGCGCCGTACCTCTGGGTCCTCGGGACCGTGACCCTCGTCCTCTGGGGCCTCCGGCGTTGAGCCGCTACGAGGGGCTCGACGCCGCGGGACTCGAGCGGCTGACCGGCGCTCCCCTCGTCGTCCTCCAGTCCAGCATCCCCTCCACCCAGGACGAGGCCCACCGCCTCGGCGAAGCGGGCGCTCCCGGGGGCGCCGTCGTCCTCGCCGACGAACAGACCGCGGGCCGCGGCCGCCTGGGGCGCACGTGGCACTCCCCCGCGGGGGTGGGCGTCTGGATGTCGGTGCTCCTGCGGCCCCCCGCGCGGACGGCAGGGGGCGCGCTCGCGATCCGCGCAGGGCTCGCGACCGCCGAGGCCCTCGCCGCCGCCGCGCCCGCCGTCGCCGCGCGGCTCCGCTGGCCGAACGACGTCATCGTGGCCGACCGCAAGGCGGGGGGCATCCTGTGCGAGGCGCGCCGCAGCGGCGGCGCGGGGGGGTGGGTGGCCGTGGGGATCGGCCTCAACGTCCGCGGGCCGCTGGACGGCGCCGTGCGGGGCAGGGCGATCGCGCTGGCGGACGTCGCGCCGGAGGTGTCGCGCCTCGCCCTCGTGGCCGCGCTGGTGCCTCGGCTCCGGGCGCTCGAGGCGCTCCCGGCCGCGCTGACGGAGGAGGAACGCCGCGCCTTCCTGCGCGCGGAGTGGCGCGACCCGGGGGCGGAGGAGACCGTGGACCTCGATCCCGACGGCGCCCTGGTCGTCCGCGTGAGCGGCGGCGCGCTTGACCGCCGCGTCATCGCCTCCTAGCGTAGGGTCCCATGCTGCTCGCCCTCGACATCGGCAACACCGAGATCAGCCTCGGCCTCTTCGGCGGCGAGGACCTCGAACGCTCGTGGCGCGTGACCACCCGTCCGGACCGCACCCCCGACGAGTGGGCGATGGTCCTGCGCGCCCTCTTCGACGAGGCGGGCCTCGACATCACTTCCGTCACGGGAACGGTCCTCTGCTCGGTGGTCCCGCCCACGACGGACGCGATGGCCGAAGGCCTCCTCACGGCCACCGGCACCGCCGCCGTGGTCGTGGCCCCCGACTCCCCGCTCCCCGTCACGCTCGACGTGGACGAGCCCCTCACCGTCGGCGCCGACCGTGTGGTGAACACCCTGGCCGCGAGCCGGCTCTTCGGGCTCGACACCATCGTCGTGGACTTCGGCACCGCGACCACCCTCGACTGCGTCACCGCCGACGGCCACTTCCTCGGAGGGATCATCGCGCCGGGGCTCCTGACGTCGGCGGAGAGCCTCGTCCGCCGGGCGGCCAAGCTCTCCCCCACCGAGCTCACGCCGCCGGCGCACGCCATCGGCAAGCGCACGGACGAGTGCCTCAAGGCGGGGCTCCTCTACGGGACGGCCGACGCGGTGGACGGGATGGTACGGCGGATCAAGGCCGAGTGGCCGACGCCGCGCGTCCCCAAGGTCGTCTCCACGGGAGGCCTGGCCGCGCTGATCTCGAAGTTCTCCTCCGAGATCGAGGAGGTGCACCCGGACCTCACGCTGCGGGGGCTCCGCATCGCGCACGGCATCCTGACGGCCGGCGGCGCGTGACGGCCGATCCGCGCGCCCTCAACCCCTGGCGCCGGGCCGGGTATCGGCTCGTCCCGGGCGACGGCTTCTCGTACCTGCTGCACCTCCGGCCGGCGGAATGGCCGATCATGACGGCGCACACGGCGCTGGGGTTCGCGCTCGCGACCGGCCTCCTGCATGCGGTCTCCGGGACGCACCTGGGCACGCTGGCGTGGGCGCTGGTGATCTGGGTGGTCTTCCTGAACGGCGGCACGCTGGCGATCAACAGCGTGTACGACCGCGACGAGGGGGACATCGGTTACCTCCTCGCGCCGCCGCCCCCGCCGGCGCACCTCCTCGCCTTCTCGTTCGGTCTCCTCGCGGCGGGGCAGGCGCTGGCCTTCACGCTGCCGGCGGGCTACACGGTCGCGTACGCCATCTGCTTCGCGCTCAGCCTCGGGTACTCGGTCCCGCCTCTCCGCTTCAAGGCGGTCGCCGGTGTGGACTGGGTGATCAACATGTGGGGCTTCGGCACGATCACGCCCTACGCCGGCTGGGCGGCGACGGGGCGGCCGCTGGACCTCGTCCACGGGCTCGTGCTCGTCGGCTTCTGCCCGCTCTTCGCCGCGCTCTACCCGCTGACGCAGATCTACCAGTTCGAGGAGGACCAGCGCCGCGGCGACCGCACCCTCGCCCTCATCCTCGGGATGCGGCGGAGCCTCGTCGTGGCGATCGGCGCGACGCTCCTCGCCTTCGCCTTCTTCGCCGCCGCCGCGGCCCTCGCGCACGCGCGGTGGTGGGCGGTCCTGGGTCTGGCCATAGCCCTCGGCGGCTGGCTCCGGGTCCTCGCTCCCTGGTACAGCGGGCACGCCTCGTGGACCTCGGCGCAGCATGAGCGCGGCTTCTACGCGGCGCTCGCCGCCTGGGCCGTGACCGACGTGGCGGTCCTGGTCGCGTTCGCCGCCTAGCACCTCCGTCCCGGCGCCCGTGCGCGCCGCGTTTCCTCCAATCCGCCGTTCAGACCTGCGCACCTGTTCCGAATCGCGCAGCAACCTGTGCCGAACGGCGCTACTTCCGTCGGCAGTCCTACGGACCAGCCATCACGGTAGTATTCCCTAACGCCTCGGCGCACAACGAGATAGCGCGCTGACGCGTTCGCGCGTTCCACGTGGCATCGCTGATGCCTTACCTGAGGGCGGAAGTCAGAGAGGGACCGCACTCAACGCAGGCAGGAGGCACCACGTGAACGCGCACACTCCCCGACCGCACGAACCCGCCGCAGCCGGCACCAACATGCCGCACCGCGGGATCGATCTCCCGGCGGCCGTCGTCATCAGCTGGACGCTCGCAGGCGGGATGCTCTTCGGCGGCGCGGCCGTCGTCCTGATGCTGATCACCAACCGGCTCAGCGGCCACCTGATGCTGACCGCGAGCGCGACGCTCTTCGCCCTCGGTGCCGTGATCGGGCTGGCGCACGGCGTCGCCCTGGGGATCTTCGGCCGGCCGGAAGGCACCACGGTCCGGCAGGCGTGGGCCGCGATCGTGCACGGGCTCCTCTACCTGGTGCCCTCGCTCCTCCTCGGCTGGCTCCTCGCCGGGTGGGTCGCGGCGATGCCGATGGCGCTCGGCGGCAAGCACCTGATCGCGACGGCCATTTCGGCGCTCGCGTGGCTGGTCATGGTCGTCACGATCTACTTCGCGGGCAGCATCGGCCTCCGCGCCGCGCAGCTGGCGTTCGCGCGCTGGCCGCATCGCGCCGCGGGTACCGTGCTGGTGGGCGCGACGCTGGTGGCGCTGGTGGCGAGCTTCCTCGTCCAGCCGCCGACGCTATGGCCGTTCGCCACCCGGCTCACCACCGAAGCCGCGATGCTCTTCGCCGTCCTGGCGACCATCTGGTTCTTCGGCCCCGTCATCACCGTGGGCCTGTGGCTCGTGAAGCGCTTCCGTCCCGACCTGCGCGAGGCCGCGCTCCCCTCGTCCGACACGCTGAAGCGCGCGGGGCTCAGCGCCGCCATCGCCGTCGCGTCGGGCCTGGCGCTCGCCGTGATCGCGCTCCCCTTCTACCGCGGCGCGCTCCATCTCCCCTCCGACGCCGCCCGGCTGGGCGTCGCCGGCGCGATGCTGATGGCCCTCTCCGACGCGTTCACGAACGAGCTCTTCTTCCGCCTCTTCGCCGTGACGGTGGCCTTCGTGCTCGCGGCGCGGATCCACGCCACCGGCGCCCGCGCGGCGGTGCTCGCCATCGCGGCCGGCACGGTGCTGGACCTCCTCTTCCACCTGCGCGGTGTGCCGGCGCTCGGCCTCCCCGGAGCCGGGTCCCTCGTCGCCTTCGCGGCGGTGCGTCTTGCAATTCCGAGTGTGGCGTTCGGATATCTCTTCTGGAAGCGGGGCCTGGCGACGGCGGTCGGGGCCCATCTGACCGCCGGAGCAGCCCTCGGACTGCTGGCTCTGTAGCCCTTCATCACCCCCTCGGCGCGATCCGCGTGCGAAACGGCACGCGGATTGCGCCTTTCTGAACACCTGATGGGACTGCGCGATCTCTCGATCCGGGCCAAGGTGGCCATCACGATCCTCGGCGCCCTGCTGGTGGTGCTGGGGGTCGCGACGACGTTCTCGCTCCGCTACTGGGAGCAGGAGCAGTACGCGCTCACCAACGAGCACGCCCTGATGATGGCGGGCACGGCGCGCAGCTCGGTGGAGTCGGGGCTCGCGCACGGGGAGGCGGGGTGGATCCGCGCGCAGCTCGACACGATGGGGACGCGCGCCCCCTTCGCGGGCTATCGGGTGGTCGGACGGGACGGCTCGATCCTGATGTCGAGCGTGGCGGCCGAGGAAGGGGTGCGGCGTTCCGGGCCGCCGCTTCCCGACCCGTGGGACATTCCGCCCGACGGCAAGGTGTTCGGCGGGCGCGGCGAGGCCGTTTACAGCGTCGTGCTGCCCCTTTCCGGTGTGGGCGGTCCGGGGGGGCGCGGGGTGCTCGAGTTCCCGATCGAGGTGCGGCGGATCGAGGACGGGATCCGGCGGGGGAGGACCTTCGGACTCCTCCTGACCGCGGTGCTGGGGATCGGCTACGCGGTGGTGCTCGGCGCGATGATGGAGCGCGAGGTGATCCGGCCCTTCCGCACCCTCGAGCGGCAGGTCGAGTCGCAGCGGCGCGAGCTGACGGAGCGCGCGGGGTTCGCCGAGGTGGGGGCGCTGGCGTCGCAGGTGGCGCACGAGATCAAGCGGCCCTTGGCGGGGATCCAGAGCGCGGTCGAGTTCATCGGGCACGAGTATGCGATGAGCGAGGCGCAGCGGGAGCTGCTGGGCCGGGTCTCCGGCGAGCTCGCGCACGTGGACGAGACGCTGCGGGACATGCTGAGTCTCGCGCGGCCGGTGGGGCTCGAGCCGAAGCCGATGTCGCTCCACACCACCATCGACGCCGCGCTGGCGCGGCTCGCCGGCCGGCCGGGGATGGATCGCGTGGCGGTGGTGCGCACCTACGACCCCGCCGCCGACGCGATGCTGGGGGACGCCGGGCGCATCGAGCAGGCGGTGCTCAACCTCTGTCTCAACGGGGTGGAGGCGATGGCGGACGGGGGGCGGCTCGTCGTGACGACGCGGCGGCATACGGGGGCGGTCGTCGTGGAGGTCGCCGACACGGGTTCCGGCATCCCCCCGGAGAACCTCGACAGGATCCTGAAGCCGTTCTTCTCGACGAAGGCGCTCGGCACGGGGCTCGGGCTGCCGCTGGTGCTGCGGGTGGTCTCCGCGCACGGCGGCCGGCTGTGGGTCGAGAGCGAGGTCGGGAAGGGGACGACGTTCCACCTGGAGCTCCCGGTGGGGGAGGCGGCATGGCAGGCGAACGCGTCCTGATCCTCGAGGATGATCCGCTGCTGCAGAGCATCCTGGCGGAGCGGCTGCGCCAGGAGGGGCTCGAGGTGCAGACCGCGAGCACGATCGCGGAGGCGCGGCGCGCCTTCGACCAGGGGGAGCCCGACGTGGCGCTGTGCGACCTCCGGCTCCCCGACGGCGAGAGCCTCGACTTGGTGCGCGAGGCGGCGCCCCGCGGCGCGGCGGTGTTCGTGATGATGACGGCGCACGCGACGGTGGCCTCGGCGGTCGAGGCGCTCAAGCTCGGCGCGCGCGACTATCTCGAGAAGCCGTTCTCGCTCGACCGGGCGGTGGCGACGGTGCGCCAGGCGCTCGAGGTGACGGCGCTGCGCCGCGAGGTGGCGGCGCTGCGGGACCGGAGCTCGCACGCCGGCACCACGGTCATCGCCGAGTCGGCGCCGATGAAGCGGGTCTTCGAGTTGGTCGAGCGGCTCGCCTCGGTCGACGCCACGACGGTGCTCATCGAAGGCGAGAGCGGCACGGGGAAGGGCGCCATCGCGCAGGCGCTGCACCGGCTGAGCCGGCGCGCCTCCGGGCCGTTCCTCAACGTCACCATCGCGTCGCTGCCCGAGACGCTGATGGAGTCGGAGCTCTTCGGGCACGAGAAGGGCGCTTTCACCGACGCGCACGCGGCCAAGCGCGGCCTGGTGGAGATGGCGGACCACGGGACGCTGTTCCTCGACGAGATCGGCGAGCTGACGCCGGGGGTGCAGGCGAAGCTGCTGCGGTTCATCGAGGAGAAGACCTTCCGCCGCCTCGGCGGCACGCGGGACCTCACGGTGGACGTGCGGATCATGACGGCGACCAACCGGGACCTCGCGGGGGAGGTGGCCGCGGGCCGGTTCCGCGCCGACCTCTACTACCGGCTGCGGGTCATCCCCATCACGCTGCCGCCCCTTCGCGAGCGCCTGGACGACATCGGGCCGCTCGCCAAGCACTTCGTCGCGCACTTCGCCCGCGAGTTCGCCAAGCGCATCGGCGAGATCACCCCCGAGGCCCTCGCGCTCCTCACCGCCTATCCCTGGCCCGGCAACGTGCGGGAGCTGAGGAACGTCATGGAACGCGCCGTCCTGCTGGCCGACGGGTCCGCGATCGGGATTCCCGAACTCCCGCCGGAGGTCGCGCAACCCGGCCTCGCCACCGGCCTCGCGGGCGCGGCCGCCGGCTCCGCCGACGCCGGCACGCTCACCGAGGTCGAGCGCCGCCTCCTCGTCTCGGCCCTGGAGAAGGCGCACGGCAACCAGTCGCGCGCGGCGACGGTGCTGGGCATCAGCCGGCACCAGATTCGCACGCGGATGCGGCGCTACGGGCTGCTGGGCCTGGTCCTGGCGGCCGCGGCGCTCTGGGCGGGGCCCGCGAGCGCGCAGCGGGAGGCGACGACCTCGGAGCGGCACGAGAGTGCGAGCTGCCTTCTCTGCCACGGGGACCACGAGGTGCTGCGGCGCAGCACGCCCCGCACCTTCATCGCCGAGTCGCTCTTCGTCACGCCGCAGAGCCTGGCGGCCAGCCCGCACCGGGGCGTGCCGTGCGTACGCTGCCATCCGGCGCCCGGCGTGACCCCGCACCCCTTGGGCGGGCCGCGCGCGACGGTCCCCTGCGGCACCTGCCACGCGCCGGCCGACTCCCTCTGGCGTGCGGGCCCGCACGGCGGGCGCCACGGGCAGCCGGAGGCGGCGTGCAAGGCGTGCCACGGCACGCACGGCATGCTCCCGGCGGCGGCGCTCCAGTCGGGGGAGGGGCTTCGGCACCTCACCGGGCAGTGCGTCTCCTGCCATCCGGACCGCGCCTTCAAGCCGGGGGACGTGCACCTCGGGAAGGTGAACTGCGCCTCGTGCCACGGCGCGCACATGATCCAGCCGGTGCGCGACCCCGCGACGCACGGTGTGCCGGTCGGGATCGCCGAGCGCTGCGGCGCCTGCCACCAGGCAGAGCTGACGGCGTGGCGCGCGGACCACCACGGCACCACCGCCGAGGCGCAGGCGCGGGGCGCGCCGCTGGTGAACGGCCACGCGGCGGCCACCTGCGTGGACTGCCACGGCGGCCACGGCATCGAGCCGGCGCGCGCCATCGACCGCGAGGTGGGCCTGGTCGAGAAGTGCGCGGCCTGCCACGCGGACGAAGGCGCGTCGTACCGCGACACGTACCACGGACGCGCCAACCGCCTCGGCTACTACCGGGCCGCGCGGTGCGCGGATTGTCACACGGCGCACCAGGTCTTCCCCCCGACCGACCCGCGCTCGAGCGTCTCCGCGGCGCGCCGCGTCGCGACCTGCGCGCGGTGCCACGCCAAGGCGTCGCGCCCCAACTTCGTCGCCTACCGGCCGCACCCGCGGCCCAGCCACCTCTCCGAGGGTCCGGAGATCTGGGGCGCGTGGCTGCTGATGAACGTGATCATCTTCTTCACGTTCTCGGTCTTCGGGCTGCACACGATCTTCTGGCTGTGGCGCTCGCTCCGGCTCAAGTGGGCCGAGCGGCAGCGCCGCATCGCCCTGGGCCTGCCGCCGAAGGCGCCGAAGCACACGCCCCTCGACAGCGCGGACCGTGGCAGCGGGCCGTACGTGTGGCGGTTCCGCCTCACGCACCGGATCCTGCACGGCATCTCGGTGGTGAGCTTCTTCACCCTGATCATCACGGGACTGCCGCTGCGGTTCTCGTGCGCGGTGTGGGCCTCGCAGCTCATGGCGCTGATCGGCGGGACGCGGACGGCGGGGATCATCCACCGGACCGCCGGCGGCATCACGGTGGCGTATTTCCTCGCGCACCTGGTGGACGTGGCGATCGCGTTCGCGAAGAGCAAGGACCGGAAGGGCATGCTGTGGGGGCCGAACTCGATGGTGCCGGGCCCGCAGGATCTCCGCGACTTCGTGCAGATGTTCAAGTGGTTCTTCGGCAAGGCGCCGTACCCGCGGTTCGGGCGCTACGGCTACAACGAGAAGTTCCACTATTTCGGCGCGTTCTGGGGCATCATCCTGCTGGGCGGGTCCGGCCTGGTCCGGTGGTTCCCGGCGTTCTTCACCGTGATCCTGCCCGGCTGGGCGTTCAACGTGGCGGCGATCTTCCACGGGGAAGAGGCGGTGCTCGCCGCGGGCTTCATGTTCATCATCCACTTCTTCAACGTGCACATGCGGCCCGACAAGTTCCCGGTGGACGGCACGATGTTCACCGGCCGGGCGCGACTCGACGTGCTCCGCGAGGAGCACCCGCTCGTCGCGGAGCAGTGGGGCGATCTCGCCGGCTCGCCGGCGAGCGAGCGGGCGGTGCCCGATCAGGTCGCGCCGCCGCCGCCGCGCTGGATGACCCTGACGGCCGCGGTCCTGGGCCTCGGGGCGCTGAGCGTGGGCCTGGTCCTGGTGGGGATGATCCTATGGGTACAGTTGTGCTGACGCGGCTCGCCGCCGTCCTCCTGACGACGCTCGCGGCGGCCTGGCCGGCCGCCGCGCAGACGTCCCCGGCGTGTGAGCGGTGCCACGGCAGCCGCGAGTTCCTGAGCAGCGCCGCCGGCGGGGGCCGGGAGATCCCCGACTCGCTGGTCGTCATCCGCAGCGCGCTGGCGCGCGACAAGCACCTCGGCGTGCCTTGCGCCGGGTGCCATACCGAGGTGACGGGCTTCCCCCACGACGCCCGGCGGGCCCGGATCGTGAACTGCGCGCGCTGCCACATCGCGCAGGACACCCTCTGGCGCCTCAGCGTGCACGGGCCGCACGGACCGGGGGGCGCGCGGGCCAAGTGCCAGGACTGCCACGGCTCGCACCGCCCGCCGATCGCCGGGTTCCTGCGGACCGCCGAGGGGCGCGCCGCGATGCGCGGGGCGTGCACCCGCTGCCACCAGGACGCGGTGCGCCGCGAGCTGCGCGACGTGCACGTGGACTCGGTGGCGTGCACCCGCTGCCACGGCGAGCACGACATCCGGCCCGTCCCCGATCCCGCCACTCACGGGATCGACGTGGCGCTGGCCCGGCAGTGCAGCCAGTGCCACGGCCGGGAGGCCGCGAGCTACTGGCGCGACATCCACGGGACCACCGCGGCCCGGCAGGCGCGGGACGTGAGGGCGCCGGCCCGGTCGGCGGCGACCTGCGTCTCCTGCCACGGCGTGCACGGCATCCGCCACGCGAAGGACCCGTCGTGGCGGCGCGCGGTGGTGGGCAACTGCAGCGGATGCCACCCGGACTACGGCAGCACCTTCCGGGACAGCTACCACGGGCAGGCCACCACCGTCGGCTCGAGGGCGGCGGCGAAGTGCGCCGACTGCCACACGCCGCACGACGTCCGGCCCGCCAGCGATCCCTTCTCGTCCGTCGCGCCGGCCAACCGGCTCGCGACCTGCCGCCGGTGCCACACCGACGCGAGCGGCCGCTTCGCCGGCTACCTCCCCCACGCCAACCCGCGCGACCGCACCGCCAGCCCGCTCCTCTTCTGGGTCTGGCTGTTCATGAACAGCGTCCTCTTCGGCACGATGGTCGTGTGGGGGACGCACGCGGCGATCTGGTTCGGCCGCAACTGGTACGAGCGCCGCCGGCGGCTCGCCGCCTCGCGGGCCCACGGCGAGCGGGTGCCGATGGACTCGGCGCTGCGGGGCGGGGCGCCGTACATGTGGCGCTTCAACGTCGTGTTCCGGATCGTCCACGCGCTGATCATCATCACCTTCTTCGTCCTGGTGACGACGGGACTCCCCCTGCGGTTCAGCTGCGCCGCGTGGGCCCCGGGGCTGATGTCGTTCCTGGGCGGGGCGGAGATGGCGGGGCGGATCCACCGCTCGAGCGGCCTGGTGATGTTCGGCTACTTCGTGCTGTACGTCGTCTACATGACGGGGCGGCTGGTGCGCGCGCCCCGCAAGCGGGACCTCCTGATCGGCCCGAACTCGATCCTGCCCCGCCTGCAGGACGTGCGCGACGTCCTCGCCATGATGAAGTACTTCTTCGGCCGGGGGCCGCACCCGCGGTTCGGCCGCTTCAGCTACATGGAGAAGTTCGACTACTTCGCCGAGGCGTGGGGGGTGTTCGCCATCGGGTTCACGGGGCTGATGCTCTGGTTCCCGGAGTTCTTCGCGCGGTTCTTCCCGGGCATCCTCTTCAACGTGGCGATCATCATCCACTCGTGGGAGGCGATGATCGCGACGGCGTTCATCTTCACGATCCACTTCTTCAACGTGCACCTCCGGCCGGAGAAGTGGCCCCTCGACGCGGTGATGTTCACCGGCCGCGCGTCGCTGGAGTACATGCTCGAGGAGCACCCGCTGATGGCGGAGCCGATCGCCGAGCGGGTGCGCACCGAGCCGGTGAGCCTGAAGGCCATCGCCGACAAACCCGCGCCCCCGCCTCCGGCGTGGCTCAACTTCCTCGGCGCCTTCGTGGGCCTGCTGCTCCTGGGCTGGGGGCTCGTCCTGATCGGTCTCATCCTGTGGGGGTCGCTGTGCTGAACCGTCCCCTCGGCCCCGCGCTCCTCCTCGCGGCCGTCGCGGCGCTCGCCGCCGGCTGCGGCAGGCGCGGCGCCCCGCCCGTCGACCCGCACGCGCAGGTGGCGTGCGTGGGCTGCCACCGCGGCGCGGCCGCGGACTCCGGTCGCGCGAGCGTCCCCGACGCCGGGTGCGCCGCCAACGGGTGCCACCCCGCGGGCGCGGACTCGATGCGCCTGCGCACCGTCACCTTCCTCCACCGGGAGCACGGCAGGGGGAGCGGCCGCGTCGTCCCGTGCGCCTCGTGCCACACCCACGCGCCGGGGAGCACCGTCCTCCGCGCGGACACCACCGCGTGCGCGCTCTGCCACGCGAAGGACCTCACGGAGACCGGCGGGCGCCAGCCTGATTGCCGCACCTGTCACGCGCACCCCCGGCATACGCCGCACACCAGCCAGGGCGTGCCGATCTCGCACGCCCAGCTCGACGACGAGCAGGTGCCCTGCACGCGCTGCCACTACCAGGTGGTCGAGGGGAACCCGGCGCAGACGGACCACTGCCGGGGCTGCCACCGCGACTCCACGGTCCTCGCGGTCCGGAGCGCCGACTCGCTCCACGCCGGGCACCGCGGGTACGCGTGTTCGAGTTGCCACGCGCCCGTGCGGCACCGCGTCGTCGCGATGAGCACCTCGGTCGAACTGAACTGCACCGACTGCCACAAGCCGGGTCACAAGCGCCGCAACCACCCCGCCGACATCGTGCCGACCGCGCGCTGCGCCGGGTGCCACACCGACGTCCACGCCGCGGAGCAACGGCTCATCCTCGGGCTGCTGCCGGGGGAGCCGATCCGCCCCAGCCCCATGTTCATGGGCGGCGTCACGTGCCGCTCGTGCCACGTCGCGCCGGGCCAGCCGGGACCGCGCATGGGGCATCCGCTCAAGGCGAACGAGGCGGCGTGCACCGGGTGCCACGGCCGGCAGTGGGCCGGCATCCTGCCGCGCTGGCGCCGCGGCTACGAGCGGCGCGAGGCGTGGGTGACCGCGTATCTCGACACCGCCTCCCGCGCGATGGGGGATCCCGCGCGCGCGCCGGCCGCCGGCGCGCAGCTGCGCGATGCGCGCGCCCTCCTGGCGTTCCTCCGGACGGCGGGGCCGCTCCACAACCTCCCCGCGAGCGACCGGATCATGCGTCACGCGCTCGACCTCGGGGCGCGGGCCTACCGGAGCGCCGGACGCGTCGCGCCGGCCCTCCCGGAGCTCGGCCCCCCGGTGCAGGCGGGGAGCTGCATGTCCTGCCACTACGGGATCGAGGAGGTCCAGGCCGACCGCGATTCCTCCACCGGGCGCGCGCTCCGGCACGCCGACCATCTCTTCAAGGCGTATCTCACCTGCGACGCCTGCCACGCGGTGGGGGCGGCACCTCCCGGCCTCCCCGACAGCCTCTGGATCGATACGACGCGGCTCGACCGCGGCGGGCCGGCGAGGCGCAGGACAGCGCCGAGGTAGTGTGATGTAACAGCTTGTGATATAAAGCGTTACGAAAGCGCCGTCCGCGCCTTGACAGGGATGCGGGCGGCGCTATGTTTCCCCTCGTTGTTAGCACTCGTTGCGAAGGAGTGCTAACACCAAGTCAGTCGGTCCTCGAGGAGGCGCGTCGCCTCCGGCCATACCACACCGTCGCAGGAGGTAGGAGCACGATGGCAACGGGCGGCAAGGGGAAGTCCAAGGTCAGTCCGCTGGCGGACCGGGTGGTGATCCGGCCGTTGGAGGAGACGGAGCAGATGCGGGGCGGGTTGTACATCCCGGACACCGCGAAGGAGAAGCCCCAGCAGGGCGATGTCCTCGCCGTCGGTCCGGGGCGGTACGAGAAGGGCGAGCACGTGAAGATGGAGCTGAAGGTCGGCGACAAGGTGCTGTACGGGAAGTACAGCGGCACCGAGGTCACGATCGACAACGAGACGCTGCTCATCGTCAAGGAATCGGACGTCCTCGCCGTCGTCGGCTGAGCGACGCATCAACTGAGAGGGAGTGAACGGGATGGCTGCCAAGGAACTGATCTTCGGTGTGGACGCCCGCGCGAAGCTGAAGCGGGGCGTGGACCAGCTCGCCGAGGCGGTGAAGGCGACGCTGGGCCCCAAGGGGCGCAACGTCGTCCTCGACCGGAAGTTCGGCAATCCGCTGGTCACCAAGGACGGCGTGACGGTGGCGAAGGAGATCGAGCTGCCCGACCCGATCGAGAACATGGGCGCGCAGATGCTGAAGGAGGTCGCCACCAAGACCTCCGACATCGCGGGGGACGGCACCACGACGGCGACGGTGCTGGCCCAGGCGATCGTGCGTGAGGGGCTGAAGAACGTGACGGCCGGGAGCAGCCCGATGGCCCTGAAGCGGGGCATCGACAAGGCCGTCGAGACGGTGATCGCGGAGCTCAAGAAGATGTCGGTCGCGACGACCGGCAAGAAGGAGATCTCCCAGGTCGGGTCGATCTCGGCCAACAACGACGCCACCATCGGCGACATCATCGCCGACGCGATGGAGAAGGTCGGCAAGGACGGCGTCATCACGGTCGAGGAGGCGAAGGGCCTCGAGACGATGCTGGAGACGGTGGACGGGATGCAGTTCGACCGCGGCTACGTCTCGCCCTACTTCGTGACCGACGCCGAGAAGATGGAGACGGTGCAGGAGGACGCGCTGATCCTGATCCACGACAAGAAGGTCAGCTCGATGAAGGACCTCCTCCCGGTCCTCGAGAAGGTCGCCCAGATGGGCAAGCCCCTCCTGATCATCGCGGAGGACATCGAGGGCGAGGCGCTGGCCACGCTGGTCGTGAACAAGCTGCGGGGCACGCTGAAGGTGGTGGGCGTGAAGGCCCCCGGCTTCGGCGACCGTCGCAAGGAGATGCTGCGGGACATCGCGATCCTCACCGGCGGCCAGGTGATCAGCGAGGAGCTCGGTTTCAAGCTCGAGAACGCCACGCTGAACGACCTGGGCAAGGCGAAGCGCGTCGTGGTGGACAAGGACAACACCACCCTCGTGGACGGCGGCGGGAAGAAGAAGGACATCGAGGGGCGCATCGGCGAGATCCGGGCGCAGATCGAGAAGTCCACGTCGGATTACGACAAGGAGAAGCTCCAGGAGCGGCTCGCGAAGCTGGCCGGCGGCGTGGCGGTGATCAACGTCGGCGCGGCGACCGAAACGGAGATGAAGGAGAAGAAGGCCCGGGTCGAGGACGCGCTGCACGCGACCCGCGCGGCGGTGGAGGAGGGGATCGTCCCCGGCGGCGGCGTCGCGCTGCTGCGCTGCCAGGGCGTCGTGGCGAAGATGAAGCTCGAGGGGGATGAGAAGGTCGGCGCCGAGATCGTGCGCCGCGCCCTCGAGGAGCCCATCCGGATGATCGCCCAGAACGCGGGCGCCGAGGGCTCCATCATCGTCGAGAGGGTGCGCGAGTCGAAGGACAAGAACTACGGCTACAACGCGCAGACGGACGTCTACGAGGACATGGTCGCGGCCGGCGTCATCGACCCGACCAAGGTCACCCGCAGCGCCCTGCAGAACGCCTCGTCCATCGCCGGCCTGCTGCTGACGACCGAGGCCGTCGTGGTCGAGAGGAAGGAAGACAAGAAGGACATGCCCATGCCGCCCGGTGGCGGGATGGGGGGGATGTACTGAGCCCAGCCACCCCGCACCGCCACCCGGAGTGATGGGTGATGAGTGATGGGTGATGGGTGATGAGAAATCCGCGGCCCCGGAGCGATCCGGGGCCGCGTCGTACCGGGGACCTCCCTGGCGACCCCGGGAGGAGTCGCTCGGTATCGTCGGCGTCCCACGCGGAAGGCGCACATGACTGCCCCAGCAGTGGCCGGGTCCTGTCCCCAGTGCGGCTCCACCGCAATCCGGGCGGTAGCCGCGAAGCGCTCGGCCGTGAGTGACGCGCTCGCGAAGGAGTTCTTCCAGACGGCGGGCGCCGGTGCGACGGGAGGCCGGGAGACGGTCACGCAGGGCGTGTGCACGCGCTGCGGCTGCCACTGGGTGCCGCGGACGGCGGACGAACGGCGGGTGCGGGCGCTCTCGGGACAGCTCGGCCAGGGGGCGCAGCGCGCCGCGCAGG
>JADGQW010000256.1 GCA_017881505.1 Gemmatimonadales bacterium | reverse complement strand
TGCAGGTACGCCGAGGCGGTCTCGAGGAAGGCGCCGCGCTTCCCGTAGATGGTGAAGCGGTTGAAGGCGTGGGAGTTGATGACGCCGACGCGGTTCACGAAGCCGACGCGCGCCCGGAACCCCGGCGCGATGGCGGTCACATTGTAGTTGAAGCCCCACGCGCGCCCGGTGCGGTCCCACGTGGCCTCGACGAGCGGTCCGGCGATGCGGGAGCCGGCCGAGTCGGTCCACGACTGCACCGCTTGCAGCTCGACGAAGTAGAGGCGCGAGTGCACGATGCGCACGTCCGCGCCGGCGAGGCGCGAGTAGTCGGAGCCGTCCTCCCGGTCCGTGGCCACCACGCCGATCGCGGAGCTGCTGCCGATGTCGCGGCGGAGGCGCATCGCTCCGATGAGGGGGTGGCTGCCGGTGAGGGACTGGGTGCGCGCATCCTCCGCGGCGAGGGCCGCGACGTTGAGAGCGCCGAGCTTCCCCGCCAGCTTGGCGCCGAAGTCGGGGTTCCCGATCTGACGCGTGTAGATGAGCTGGTTCGGCGAGTCGAAGAGCTCCAGCCCCTCGAGGAAGAAGGGCCGCTTCTCCGGGAAGAAGAGGGCGAAGCGCTGGTTGATCGTGACCTGGCCGACGTCGGCCTCGACCTGGGAGAAGTCGGGGTTCACCGTGCCGTCGATGTTCAGGTTCGGCGTGACGCCGTAGCGGACGCTGAGGCCCAGCTCGGTGGTGTCGCGGTAGCCCCACCCCGAGGCGCCGGGACTGCCGCCGAGGCGGCTGGTGGCGGTCGGCGTGGCCTCGAGCACCAGGCCCCGATGCAGGTCGTGGAGCCCCTCGAGCCACCCCGACTGGTTGAGGAAGCTGGCGCTCGCGCGCACCACCGGGGTCCACGAGTCCTGGTACCCCGAGTGCTGGGTGCGGCGCAGGACGTTGATGCTCCAGTCCTGCGGGTTTCCGTCCTGGTAGCGGAGACTCTTGAAGGGGATGCGGATCTCGACCTCGTACCCCCAGGGGGTGAGGCGCCCCCGCGAGTCGAAGACGAAGTCGGGGTTCAGGTCCACGTTGCCGTCGAGGATGTTCATGTTGGCGACGCCGCCGCCCCCCGTGAACGTCCCGCCGGCCCCGCCCGCGTACTGGTCGCTGCGGATGCCGTCCTGCTGCACGCCGAACGGGTTCACGCCGAACAGGAAGGCGCGCCGCCGGTCGTTGTAGGTGTCGAGGAGGATCTGGATCTGGTCGTCGCTGCCGATGTTGTCGCGGTCGGCGCGCGTGGCCCGGACGACGTCGCCGTGGGCTTCGTACGCACGGATGCCGAAGTGGATCGCGGTGGCGCTGTACCAGACGAAGACCTCGGTCCGCTCCTCGGCGGGACGCGAGTCCACGGGCTGGTACTGCGAGAAGCCCGTCAGGCGGGCCGCGCGGGACCACACCGGCTCGTCGAGCGAGCCGTCCACGACGACCGTCTCCTCGAAGCGGGGGATCCGGACGTGGAGCTGGCGCTGGCGGCCGTCGAACACGGGGCCGCTGTCGGTGGCGGCCTGGGCGACGAGGGCGACGAGGGCGAGGGCGGGGAGCATAGGGGAGGGAATTTAGCTACCAGGAGCCAGACGCCAAGACGCCGAGGGACAGGGTTCAGGGACCAGACGCCAAGACGCCAAGGGGTGGGTCTCTGTCCCCTTGGCGTCTGGCAGCTGTCGTTCTGTACGTGGCTCCTGGCTACTGCCTCACTCGTACCTCAGCGCGACGATCGGGTCCATCTGGGCGGCGCGGCGCGCCGGCCACATCCCGAAGAAGAGCCCCACCGCGAAGCTGAAGAGGAACGCCAGCGCGATGGACATCGGCGAGATGAGCGTGTTCCAGTGGAAGATCTTGCTCGCCGCGATCGCGCCCCCGCCGCCGAACAGCACGCCGAGGCCGCCACCGACGAGGCAGAGCACCAGCGCCTCGACGAGGAACTGGAAGAGGATGGCGCCCTTGGTGGCGCCGAGCGCCTTGCGGACGCCGATCTCGCGGGTGCGTTCCGTCACCGAGACCAGCATGATGTTCATGATGCCGATGCCGCCCACCAGGAGCGACACGGCCGCGATGCCGGCCAGCAGCATCGTGAAGGTCTGGGTGGTCTGCTGCACCGTCTGCAGGATGTCCGCCTGGTTGCGGATCATGAAATTGTTGGCGCCCGCCGGCCGGATCTTGTGGGTGCGCCGGAGCACCCGCTCGATCTCGATCATCGCCAGGTTCATGTCGCTGGCGTTCGCCACCTTCACGTTCACGTTGCGCACCCGGTCGGTGCCGTGGACGCGGTACCGGGCGGTGAGGAGCGGGATCCAGATTTGCTCGTCGGGGTTCTGGAACCCTCCCTGCGAGCCCTTGGTCTTCGTCATCCCGATGACGGTGAAGGTGATGCCGCGGACCTGGATCTCCTGGCCCACCATCGCGATGCCGTTGACGCCGAAGAGGTCGGGGACCGCGGAGCCGATGACGGCCACCCGGCGCCGCGCCTCGTTGTCGCCCGCGGTGAAGAACCTGCCCGACTGGAGCTCGTAGTTGCGGGTCGGGAAGTACTCCGGCACCGTGCCGGTGACCGAGACGTTGGAGTTCTTGTTCTGGTACTTCGTCTGCAGGTTGCGCGAGAGCTCGGGCACCACGGCGAGGATGTGCCGGGCGTGCGCGCGGATGGAGTCGGCGTCGGCGATGGTGAGGCTCACCCGCTGATCGCTCGCGCCCCCCTGCATGAACATCTGGCCGGGCATGATGGTGAGCAGGTTGCTCCCCAGTGCCTGGATGTTGTCGGACACCGCCTTCTGGGCGCCGGCACCGAGCGCGACCATCGTGATGACCGCGCCGACGCCGATGATGATGCCCAGCATCGTCAGGAAGCTGCGCAGCTTGTTGGCCCGGATGGCCGCGAGGGCCACGAGCCACAGTTCCCAGAGGATCATCGCGCGGTCCCCGGCCTAGTGGTCGCGGCCGGGGCCGCCGCCGGCGGGGCGCGGCTGGTTCGTCGTCATGCCGGGCACGCCGCCACCCATCCGCGACATGCGGCTCTTCATCTCATCCTGCTGGGCGACGA
>JADGQW010000255.1 GCA_017881505.1 Gemmatimonadales bacterium | reverse complement strand
GTGCAGAACCTGAACAACCCGGACCGGCTGCGGGTCCTGGGGCGCCCGACGGACGTCGAGGCGCTCATCAGCGGCTCGTTCGCCACCATCTACAACGGCACCTTCGGGACCGACGGCGTGGCGCCTTCGGCCCGGACGATGTCGTGGGAGAACGCCTCCAACCTCGCCAATTGGGGCCTGGGCCCGCGCAGCTCCATCCCGCGGCCCTTCCTCGACAACACGCGAGGCAACCCGTACCAGACGGAGAACGGTCTCGACTTCAGCGCGCTGTCGCGCGCCGAGCGGTCGTCCGCCGACGGCATCAACCGCTTCACTCTGGGCGGCGTGACGCTGGGCGACAACAAGCAGAACGCCCGGGCGAAGGCCTTCGGGTGGTTCTGCCTCGGTCTCGCCGAGGGGTACCTGGCACTCACGTTCGACTCCAGCACGGTCGTGGACCCGTACGCCGATCTAGCGATCATCCCCGACCTGACGGACTACAACACCGTGAACGTCGCGGCGCTCCACGCGCTCGACTCCGCCGTCACCTGGGCCAACACCGCCGGGACGGCGACGGGCGCGAACGGGTTCCCGCTCCCCAACACCTGGATCAACGGTTACGCGCCGACCCAGGCGCAGTTCATCCAGCTCGCCAAGAGCTTCAAGGCGTACTTCCGCGCGAACGTGGCGCGGACGCCGACGGACCGGGCCGCGGTCCTGTGGGATTCGGTGCGGGTCGACGCCGCCGCGGGCATCACGGCCGACGTCAGCGTGGCCACGACTGGTACGTCGGGCTGGGTCGCCAACGGCAACCAGTGGTACCTGTACCAGCAGTGGGGCCAGCTGAACGCGATGATCGGCGGGCAAGCGGACTCGACGGGCGCCTACGACGCCTGGCTGGCCGCCACGAACAAGTTCCAGTTCCTGATCCGCACGAAGGACCAGCGCTTCCCGGCGGGCGACACCCGCGCGCTCCAGATCACCAACTCGCCCGCGGTGCCGACCGGGACGTACCCGATCCTCAAGCCGTACTTCCGGAACCGTGCAACGGCGGATCCGGACGCGGCGCCGTGGTCGACGTATTACGACTGGTACCGGTTCATTGCCTGGTACCAGGCGTCGCGCGTCGGCAATTTCCCGTTCTTCGTGAAGGCCCAGAACGATCTGCTGCAGGCCGAGGCCCGGATCCGGCTGAACGACTTCGCTGGCGCCGCGACCCTGATCGATCTCACGCGCGTGGCGAACGGCCTCCCGCAGCTCGCGGGCGTCGTCACCACGGGCACCCAGGTGGTGCCGGGTGGCGCCGCTTGCGTGCCGCACGTGCCGCAGGCGCCGGGCTACACCTCGACGGCGTGCGGCACCATGATGGACGCGATGAAGTGGGAGTACCGGTTGGAGACGATGTACGTCTCCTATATCTCTCAGTTCTATTCCGGCCGCGGCTGGGGCGACCTGCCCGACGGCACGCCCCTCCACTGGCCGGTGCCGTACGGCGAGATGGACACCCGCCGGCACCCGTTCTACAACATGGGCGGGGTCGGGAACCCCGGCGGCGCCGTCGGCGTCGGCAATTTCGGCTACTAGGAGCATGCGGTGCACCGGGTGCCGGTCGGTCTTCTGGGCGTGGTCCTGCTCTGCGGCGGCTGCTACGTGAATCAGCCGCTCGAGGAGACCGCGCCCGCCCCGGCACCCGGGACGCGCCTCGTGCTCGAGCTCACCGACGCAGGGCGAATCGCCATGGGGCCCGTCCTGGGTCTCGATGTGGCGCGCCTCGAGGGGGCGCTGGTCGAGCGCTCCGACTCGCAGTACGTGCTGGGCGTGACGAACGTGGTGAACCTGTGGGGCGTCCCGTCGCGCTGGGAGGGTGAGCGGATCGCCGTGGGTGCGGGGTACGTGCGTCGGAAGTTCGCCCGGCGGATCTCGCCGGGCCGGACAGCGGTGGCGGTGGCGGCAGGGACGGCGGGGTTCGTGGCCTTCGTGCTCACGAGGGATCTCCTCGGGTTCGGCACGGCCTCGGACTCCAACAAGCCGCCGGCACCGCCCAACGGCAACTGAGAAACCGGTGGCTCCAACCTTCTACTGTGAGCCTGCAATGACCTGGTATCGAGTGTGTGTGGCGTGCATGGTGAGCGTGGCGCTGGTGGCCTGCAAGGACACCAAGCAGGGTGTCCTGCAGCCCCAGGGGCCCCTCGCGGGGCTGCGCTACGTGAACCTCGTCAACGATACGGGAGCCGTGGACTTCCGCATCGTCAACTTCATCGGCGACGCCCCCAGCGCGGGCGCCGCGGCCTTCCGGACGGGCGGCTCGCCCAACGGGATCGCGACCAACTTCCTGCCGCCGTTCTCTCCGGTGGAGGCGGGACGGGACGTCGAGGTCCGCATCTTTATGAACGGATTGGACCCCGTCGTGTCGTCGCAGGTCGTCTTCGACACCACGGTGAATCTGAGTGCCGGCGTCAACTACACCTTTTACCTCTGGGGGAGCGCGCGCACCCTCAACGGGGTGCACTCGCTCGTGTCCGTGGACACCGTACCCGCGCCCGCCGGGCTGGCGTTCCGGGTGATCCACCTCGGGGGCGCGGCCGTCGGCAACGTGGATGTGGACATCGTCCCGCGCACCTCGGCGGCGCCGCTGGCGGGCACCGCCACCTTCGCGAACGTCGCGCCGGGAGCGGTCACGGCCTACACCGCCGTGGCGGTGAACGCCGCCCTCAAGGGGACGCTGAGCGCGCCAGGGTCGCGCTCACCGTTCCTCGTCACGACCTGGGCGCCCGCCGGCGTGACCGGCACGGGCACCTTGAACCCGGTGGCCGGCACCGCCGTCGCGGGCACCGCTCTCACCGCCATCATCGTGCCGGCGTCGGTCGTGGGCAGCCCCGCGCCACAGACGGGGAATCCGGCCGCGAAGAGCACGCTCAGCGTGACGCGCTCGACGGATACGGTCCTGATCGTCTCGGGGTATACGACGACGATCAAGGGCCGCGTCAAGCCCGCCACGCTGGACACCACGTACGTGATCCACACCGGCAACTCGGCGATCGACACGATCATCAAGTTCCGTCGGATCGCGGATACGGCGCTGGCGGCCGTCGGGAACCTCCACGGACT
>JADGQW010000092.1 GCA_017881505.1 Gemmatimonadales bacterium | reverse complement strand
GAACAGGGTGTCGTTGAGGGAGATCGCGTCGCGGTGCGCGGCCAGCCGGGGCGCGAGGGCCCGCTGGATGGCCTGGAGGGTGTCGTTCGTGTTGGACGCCGTGAGCGCGCCGAAGACCCGCTGCACGCGCGAGAGCAGCTGCCCCATGCGCTCGAGGGGGAGGATCGTGTTCTCGAACGTCGGAGCGGCCGGGTCGTGGATGACCGCCGCCACCTCCGCGAGCTGCTGGCGCATCCCCTCTTCGATGGCCGGCTGGAAGTCGGTGTTGTGGATCCTCGTGAAGTCCGGCGCCTGGTAGAGCAGAGGGCTCGGCGCCGCGAAGGGGTTGGTGCTGGGGAGCTGCGCCGACCCGCCGCGGGGGCAGGCGAGGAGGGCGAGGCCGAGGAGGATCGCGAGACGACGGGTGATGACCATTGGACAGTCCCGGTGAGCGGATAGGACTCAATACCGCCGCAGGAAGCGTTCCGTCAACGAGACGAATTTGCGACTGGTTCTATCGGGGATGGGACCGATGTGGGAAGCCCCGAGTCGGCGGCCGGCTGCCAGCTCGGGGCTCCAGGTCTTCAGACGTCGGGCCCTAGTTCATCTTGGCGTACTTCGCCTGCAGCTGCTCCTTGGACTCCACGTGAGCCGGGTTCGGGATGATGACGCCGTCCACCGGGCACACCTCGAGGCACTTCGGGCTGTCGAAGTGGCCGACGCACTCGGTGCACTTCTCCCAGTCGATCAGGTAGACCGAGTCCCCCTGCGAGATCGCCTCGTTCGGGCAGTCGGCCTCGCACGCCCCGCAGTTGATGCACTCCTCCGTGATCATCTTCGCCATTGGTGCTCTCTCCATCAGCCAGACTATGACAAGGCGTCGTGGCGAGGCCGGCCATCCGGGAGGCGGCAGCGCCGTGGGCGGCCCTTGCCACCGCAAGAAGGATGCGAGCGGCGCGAAATCGCCGGCCGGGACGCTATCTGATCGCCCCTGGCTGCCGCAACTGCTCGCAGGGGTCGGGCCGCGCGGTGCGGGGCGTGATGATGACCAGGTCGTAGCTCCGCCGCTCGTCCGCCTTGGGCGCCGAGCCGTCCTCCTCGCGCTCGAGCAGCCCCACCACCAGCAGCCGCTTCCCCGGCGCGACGCGCGTCAGGATCCGCGGCACGGCGATGTCGCGCCGCACGTGGCCGTTCCCGGCGATGAGCCACGCCGGCCCGCCCGGGGCCGCCAGGAGCAGCGCGTGGGTCATGGCGGCGTCGCGCATCTCCTGCGCCGCGACCATCCCGGGGACCATCGTCTCCGGGAGCTGGCGGCAGTGGCCCACGACGATCTCCGAGTCGAGCACCAGCCGCGCCGCGCTGTCGAGGGGCGCCCGCTCCATCAGCCGCCGCAGCGGCTCCGGCGCCGCCATCGTCCCGCCCATCACGATGGGCGTCAGTTGCGCCCGCGACAGGTTGCTCCCCCAGAGGCTGCGCCCCACCGCCAGCGCCGCACTCACCACCGGCTCGTGCATCGGCCACTTCCAGCCGCGGCGGTCGAAGCCGTTGCGGTCGAGCCAGACGGTCACGCTCTCGCCGGCCGCCGGACGGGCGATGGGTGCCTCGCTCGCCGCGAACTGCTCGAACACGACCGCCGGATGGCGCGCCGCGAAGGTGCGGAGCAGGGACCCGCGCGCGGCCATCGCGAACGGGTTGTCGTGGACCTCGCCGAGGAGGACGAAGTCGGACGAGCCGACGCGGCGCAGCAGGTCCGCCGTGGCGACCGGCGCGCCCGTCGGGCCGTCCACGAGGGCCGTCGAATCCGGGAGCGCGAAGGCGGAAGGAGACAGGCGGGCGGGCGCCGGATGGCAGGCGGCCAGCAGGAGCAGCGGGAGCCAGCAGGGAGTTCGCATCAATCAATATACGACGAGTGCCGCTCTCGCCCCACGCCGTTTTGGTCAGCCCTTCGAGACGAACAACAGGCCCAACACGCCCACGACGTAGACCACCAGGACGCACAGGGAATCGATCCCCATGCGCAGGACCTGCCGGCGCGGGCGGAAGATCAGCCCGACGAGGTACACGACGGTGAGCAGGATGCCGAGTCCGGCCAGATAGATGTCCGCCTTCGGCGCCTGCTGCAGCACGTTGGCGCCGGACAGCAGCGCCGCCACGAGGAAGAGCACGGGCAGGAAGGCGTTGCCACCGAAGATGTCGCTGAACGCCAGTTGATAGTCGTGCAGCTTGACGGCTTCCATGCCCGTCGCGACTTCGGGCAGCGCCGTGGCGGCGGCGAGGATGGTGGCCCCGAAGAGGAGCCCGCCGATGCCGAGCCGCGTGGCGATCGCGCCGCCGCTGAGCTCGAGCGCGACGCCCGCGACGAGCGTCACCGCGGCGCTGACGGCGAACCGCACGGCGACGCGGCCGGTCGTGATCCCCTGCTTCTCGAACGTCTCGTGCTTCTTGACCCGCGAATGCCCGAGCCGTTCCCGCTGTCCGTCCGGAGGCGCGAAGCCCCGTTCCTGCCACGGCAGCCCCTTGCGCGCCCTGGCGATGAGATAGACGCCGCCGATCCAGGCGGCGGCGATCAGCGTCTCGACCGGGGGGAGCCAGCCGAAGAGCGGCGCCGACGACAACTGCTTGCCGACCATGGCGAGCGCGAGCACCGTCACGACGAGGAGGCCTTCGAGCACGATGACGAGCGACGCGGCCTTGGAGGACAGCGGACCCCCCTTCTTGAGCCCGAAGACGTCGAGGAAGACGAGCACGACGGTCTGCAGCGCGATGCCGCCGAGGATGTTGCCGACGGCGAGCGCCAGATTGTGCTCGAGCGAGGCGCTGACGGTGATCGCGAGCTCCGGCAGGTTGGTCGCGATCGCGAGCAGGATCATCCCGCTGAGCGCTTCACCCAGCCCGAGCCGCGTCGAGAGGACGTCCGTCGCCGCGGACAGACGCGTCCCGGCGAGCCAGGTGGCCAACGCGGCCGCGAGGAAGACGACGGCGAGGAGCGGCAACGGCAGGGTGTGCATGTCGCGCTACCGGGACAGGGCGAGCGCCGCCGGATCCTGGCGGTAGAACTGCTGCATCTGCCCGTAGAGCGCGGGGTACTTCGCGCGCAACTGCGTGGGCTTCTCGAAGAACGTCTCGGTGACGACGGCGAAGAACTCCGCCGGATTGGTGGCGCCATACTGGTCGATCAGGGTGCGGTGGTGGTGCTGGGTCTCGCGGACCAGCTCCTCGAAGTCGTGGCCCAGCACGCGCGCCCAGGCCACGTACATCGAGCGCAGGGGGAGGATCGGCACGCCGTCGCCGGCGCCGCTCTCCTGGTCCAGCTGGTGCGCGAATTCGTGCAGGACCACGTTGTAGCCGTCGTGGATGTCGTGGGCTCCCGCGCGCACGCTGTCCCAGACCAGCACCACCACGCCGTCCACCCACGATTCCCCGAGCCGCGCTTGCGGGTCGTCCGCCACGAGCCCGCCCGGCTGGGGCCGGCCCCCCGGCACCACGTACGTGGACGGGTAGACGAGGATCGAGATCAGCTTGGAGAAGTAGTCCGTTTCGCGGTGCAGGAGCAGCACGCACGCCTGGGCCGCGATCGTCACCCGGATCTCGTCGGTGATCCCGAGGCCGCCGCAGCCTTCGAACCGCTTTTCCGCGAGGAAGACCTGGATATGGCCGGCGAGCTCGTCGCGGTCCGCGACCGGCAGGCACGCCACGTAGGGCACGTTCCTCTCCACGATCGCGCGCCACTCGGCCGGCAGCGGGCGACGGCGGATCGCCTCGCGGCGCCGGCGCATCAACCAACGGAACATGGGCTCCTCGACGGTCGCGTCTCGTGCGCCCGGTCGGGGATTCGACGGGCGCCGGAAGCTAGTCCTCCGCGCCGCTGCCCTACCACTCCCCCAATCGTGGTACCGGGCGTTTCATCCTCTTGTGCGATGACCGCACCTCCTGCCCATCCGTAGCTTGGTGGTGATCGCAGGGCACTAGAGGCCGACCGACGGGAGGTTCCCATGTCCAAAGTTCATGACGCGGGCCAGACGTCGCACGACCGCGCCGGAGAAACGACGCGTCCCGACGATCCCGAGCTCGAAGGCGGGACGCCACTCCCCGAAGAGGTGACGGGCCGCGCGAGCGGGACCCGGGAGGACCTGGGCGCCCTCTTCGCCAACGGCGACGCGGGCCACCTGGCCGATGGCTTCCGGGGCGGAAGCGACGACGACAGCGGGTCCGACTTCGCGAAGGGCGACGACGCGAAGCCCGATGCCGAACAGGACGTGACCGCGGTCTAGGGGCCGGCCGGTCGGCGACCGGCGGCAAGCGAGGCGGAGATATGGGCAGGCGTCGGAAGGTCGTGGTGCGAGGTCTGGTGGTGCTCGGCGTGCTCACGGCCGTCCTGGTCGGCGTGGTCGGCTGGCGCGCGTCGGGGATACTCAGGGTGCTGGTCGGCAACTGGGCGGTCGCGGCGGTCTCGAATCAGTCGGGGGGCGTCTACCGCCTCGACGTGGGGCGCGTGCGCCTCAACTGGCTGCTGCGCCGGGCCACGGTGGATTCCGTCCGGGTGACGACCAACCCGGGCGCGAACGCGAAGACCGCGAAGCCCCTCCCCGAGCTTCAGGTGGCGTTCGACCGCTGCACGTTGAGCGGCGTGCACCTGGTGCGACTGGTCCTCGGCCGCGGCTTCTACGCCGGGTCGTTCGGCTGCCGCAAGGGCAGCATCGCGCTGCGCGCGGTCCGCCGCCCGCCGGGCGCCGCGCTCCCTTCCGCCGGGGCCGCGGCGGTGCCGCGCCCGCCGGCGAACGTGCCGGGGGTGCGGATCGCCCGCGTGGACTTCCCCGATGTCGCCCTCGAGGTCCGGCTCCCCCGCGCGAGCGGCGGGGAGACCCGCATCGCGCTCGAGCGGGTGCGGTGGCACCTGGAGGACTTCGCGATAGACCCGGCCGACTCCGCGGCCGCCGACCGGCCGCTCTTCAGCCGGGTCGTCGAGCTCGCGGCCGACAGCCTCGTGGTGCGCCCCGACAGTTTCACCGCGCTGCGCATCGCCCACCTCCGGGCGAGCCTCACCGACTCCACCCTCGACGCCGAGGACCTCGGCTTCGCGCCGTCGGTGCCGCTGGCCGTCTTCGAGCGGCGCGGGGCCTACCCGCCGGACGTGGTCCGGGTCCACGGCGCCCGCGTGCGGATGCAGGGCCTGGATCTCGGCGCCCTGGCGCTCGGCTCGGGCGTGCGCGCGCGGCGCGTGACGGCGGACTCCCTGCGCGTGATGATCACCAGCGACCGCCGAGGCCCGCCCCATGGCTCGTCGCACCGGATACCGCAGCGGTGGATCGCGGACCTCGGGCAGACGGTGGACGTGGACTCGATCGTGGTGCGCGAGGGAGATGTCGAGTACCGGGAGATGCGCCCCGATCAGGCGGCGCCCGGCGTCCTGACCTTCGGCCACATCGAGGCCACGGCCGCGCCGGTGCGTCACCTCGAAGGCCGCCAGTCCATGGCGGACTCGCTGACCTTCGTGGCCACGGCGCAGCTGCTGCGCGCCGGGCGGCTCGCCGTCCGGATCGCCGTGCCGCTCGACGCCCCCACCTTCGACATGGCGTTCAGCGGGACCCTCGGCCCGATGCCCGCGACCGCGTTCAACCTCGTCCTCGAGAACCTCGATAACTGGAAGATCGAGGACGGCCAGGTCCAGCGGATCACCTTCGGCGCGACGGTGCATCGCGGCGTCGCGCGCGGCTCGCTCACGCCGATCTACACCGACCTGTCGGTCCGGGTGACGGGCCACGGCGCGGGCGGCATCCTCAGCGCGCACGGGATCTTCGGCGGCGCGGCGCGCGGGCTGGCGTCGCTCGTGGCCAACGTGACCACGCTGAAGCAGGCGAATCCGCACCACGCGGGGGAGACTCCCCGCAGCGGCCCCATCAGTCACACCTTCGCCGCGAACGAGACCTTCCCGAAGTTCCTGTGGGTGAGTCTGCGCGAGGCGTTGCTCGTGCCTATCACGAGGTAGCAGGGCCTCCCCGCTATTCCGGAGTGGCGCGCGGCGTCTCCATCCCCTTGATTGCACCGTCGTCAAATCGAATCAGCGAGTCGATCGGGAGGCGTGTGTCATGAAGGTCGTGATCCTGGGCGCCGGCTTCGGTGGGCTGGAGATCGCCACCTGCCTGTCCGAGGCCCTTGGGCCCGCGGTGGACGTCACCCTCATAGACCAGAACGACTCCTTCGTCCTCGGGTTCGCCAAGCTCGACGCGATGTTCGGCCGCACCGCGCCGGTGCAGATCCACCTTCCCTACAGCCGCATCGCCAAGCCGGGCGTCACCTTCCGGCAGGAACGCATCACCGCCATCGACCCCGCCGCCCGGCGCGTCACGACCGACCGGGGCACCTACGACGCGGACGTCCTCGTCGTCGCCCTCGGCGCCGACTACGACGTCGCCGCCACCCCGGGGCTCGCCGCGGGGGGGCACGAGTTCTACTCCGTCGCCGGCGCCGTGGCGCTGCGCGATCTCCTGCCCACCTTCAGGGGCGGGATCGTGGTCGTCGGCGTGATGACGCCGCAGTACAAGTGTCCCCCGGCGCCGAGCGAGACGGCGATGATGATGCACGACTACCTCACCTCGCGCGGCATCCGGGACCGCTGCCGGATCGTGATGACGACCCCGCTCCCTTCGCCCCTCCCGGTGTCGAAGGCCGCCGGCGACGGGATCCTCGCCCGCTTCGCCGAGCTGAAGATCGAGTGCATCGTCGGCGCGGCCACGACCCGCGTGGATCCCGACACCCACACCCTCCGCCTCTCGACCGGCGAGGCGGTCCGCTACGATCTCCTCCTCGCGGTGCCCGTCCACGTCGCGCCCAAGGTGGTGCTGGAGTCGGGGCTGGCCGAAGGGGGCTGGATCCCGGTGGACAAGAAGACCCTGAAGACGCGGTTCCCCGACGTCTACGCGGTGGGCGACGTGACCAGCGTCGGCACGCCGCGCGCGGGGATCTTCTCGGAGGGGGCGGGGAAGGTGGTGGCCGCGCAGATCATCGCCCGGCATCGCGGCGGCGGCGAGACCGCGCCGTACCAGGGCGACGGCCGGTGCTACATCGAGTTCGGCAAGGAGCAGGTCGCCGAGATCTACGTCAACTTCCTCGGCGGCCCGAAGCCGACGAGCGACTTCAAGGGCCCCACCGCCGAGGGGGTCGCCGACAAGCGGCGGTTCGGCGCGAGCCGCGCCGCCCGCTGGTTCGGGATGTGAAGCGGCGCACGGTGAGACGCGCACGACAGCGGCGCACGAAGAGAGGCGCACCATGAGACGGCGCACCATGATCGTCGGGCCGGCGATGGCTCTCGCCGCTCTGGCTCTGCTCGCGCTAGGCGCGTGTAACCTCCCGCCCAAGGGCGCGGCATCCACGTCCCCCTCGGCGATGGGCGGGACGGTCATCACGGAGGAAGAGATCGCGCGGATGTCGGTGCGCACCGCCTGGGACGCGGTGCGGCTGCGGGCGCCACGGCTCACGGCCGGCCAGGATCCGGGGGGCCAGCCGACGGGAGTGCGGATCCAGGAGCCGCGCAGCATCAACGCCGACGAGACGCCACTCCTGGTCGTGGACGGCGTGCAGTTGGCCGACATCTCCTACCTGATGCAGATCTCGGCGTCCCAGGTCCACCTCATCCGCATCCTGAGCGCCGAGGCGGCGGAACCGCTCTACGGCCTGAGGGCCGCCGGCGGCGCCATCGTGGTGGAGACGAAGCGGGGGAACTAGGGCCGCGGGGCGCGGCCCGCGGCTCACGGTGTCGCCGGCAGGAGATCCCCGAACACGGAGCGGACCCGCGCCTCGTGCATGGTCCGCTCCAACTCTACGGGCACGGCGCCCAGCCCCAGGACGAGTTCGTGGATCTGCCGGGGCGCCGAGTCGGGGACCTCCGCCGCCGCGGCGCGCGCGACGCGCCGCAACTCCTCCACGACCGCTGCCCCGCGCTCGGGCCGCATCAGCCCCGCACCTAGGCGAACCGCTCGCTCGTCCGCAGAGATGGCCTCGCCGGGCCGTGCGGCGAGCATCGTGTTGCCGACCCAGGTGAACCGGCCGTCCTGCAGATCGTCGCCCAAGTCCTGCACGTCGTCAGCGATCTGGCCCATGATCGCCAGCTGGTCCTGCAGGCGCGCGAGCCACCCCGCATCCCCCTCGCGGCCGTGGAGGCGGCAAACGGCCGCCGCCCCCACCTTGAAGATGCCGCCCACCCGGGCGTGAAGGCCGAGGTGCTCCGCCGTAAACTCGCCGGGCTCCTTCTCCAGTCGCCCGACCGCCAGGGCGCCATCCACCGTGTCCCGCAGACAGCGGCGGTAGAACGCCCAGAACCCTCCGTTCAACTCCGGAAATGGCTGGAAGCTCTCCAGGCATTCGACCAGAAAGCGGTCGGCGACGACGATCAGTCTTAGGTCGTCGCGGGCCCGGTCGAGGACGTCGTCCTGTAGCCGGATGAAGAGGAAGAGGGCGAACTGACCCCAGAGGATCTCGGCGAGGTCCCCGCCGGGCACGCCGCCCACCCGCGCGTCCGCCCAGCACTCGTCGAGCCACAGCGGAATGCGCATCCAGCTTGGCAACTCGCCTTCGGAGCGCCGGATGCCGAGAGCCCTCCCGGGCCGGAGATCGGCGAAGCCCGGAATGGACTCCAGGACAGCGCTGATTCTCCGGTCCAGGTGCTGCGCCCACGCCAGTTCCTCTGGCAGGGGATCGCTGGCCATGCGACTTGACTCTGGCTCCCGCGGGGTCATCACGGCCAGACGATGACCCCCGGCCAAATGACGCCCTCTATCCGTCCCGTCCGGTGCCAGGAATCCCACATCGCCAGACCTTGCGCCGGCGTGAGCGGCCGGAAGCCCGCTTCGATCAGCCGCACCACCTCGTCCATGTCCGCGCCGGTGAGGGTCAGCTTCCCCTGCCTCACCATGTCGGTCATGGCGGGCCGGGGGTCGCTCAGGAGCCGCTCGAAGAACGCCCTGTCATGCAGAGCCATGAGCCCCACGTTGAAGGGCCCGTTCGAGCGAGCGTCTTTGTTCGCCATGCGTCCTCCTCTCGATGGATGTCGCGAGATGCTAGGGCGACCCCTCGGGCCGTCCCAAGACACGAAGCCGCTCCCGGACGCGCACCGCGTCCGGCCCGTCAGGGGCGACCTCGAGATACTTGGTGTAGGCGCGGCGTGCGTCCCCCACGCGGCCCAGAAGCTCCGCCACGCCCCCCGCCGCGAAGAGCGTCTCCGGACCGCGGAGTTCCGTCAGCACAGCTGCGCGGTAGTGAGGCTCGGCCTCCCGCCGCTTCCCGCTCTCGACCAGGGCCCGTGCCAACTCCAGACGCAGGATCGGCTGCTGGGCCCCGCCGTCCACGGCCCGCTGGAGGAGCGACACCGCCGTCGTCAGCTTCCCGCGCTCCCGGGCGCGCTGCGCCAGGGTCCGGAAGCTGCCGGCCAGCACGGCATACTCTCCGGCGACGGCGGCCGCTCCCACCCCGGCGCGGAACGCGGCGCCGTAGCCCCGGGCGGCTCCCGTGTCTCCGTCGAACAGCGCGAGCGCCTCGAGCAGTCCCGCAACGTGGGGATCCGGCGTCGCGAAGCTCAGGGCGTCTTCCAGCGTGTCCCGCAGCCCGGAAAGCGCGCCCGCGTCGATGGCGAGCTCGCCCCAGAGCGTATAGAGCGGGGCGAAGCGCCAGCCGGATGCCATCGCCTCGCGGGCCGGGGCCACGGCTTCCTGCCACCTCCCGGTCTCCCGGAGTTGCTCCGCCAGATCGAAGAGCGAGAAGTTGTTGTGCGGCGCGTAGCCCAGGGCCACCCGCTCATGGCGGATCATGGCGTCCACGTCTCCCCGGACCAAGGCCTCGCACCAGCCGATGAACGCTTGCTCGAAGGGGCTCGCTTGGGGCTTGAGCGAATCGAGCACCTGCACCTGCGTTCGGGCGGCGGCCGTGTCTCCACTAGCGACCAGGCCGGACACGAGGAAGCCCCGAGCGGCGATGAAGTCGTGGTCGAGTTCCAACGCGCGCATGAAGTGCTCGCGACCTCCGGGAAGGAACCTGTAGGTGTACCCGATGCCCACGAGGAAGGCGTTCACGGCGGCAGGATTGGTGGCGCGCTCCAGGAAGGGGGCGACGTCCAGCCCTTTCGCCATCCCTCCTGTGGCCACGTCCAACGCGGCCGCCAGCCTGACGGTACGTCCTGGCGCGAATGCTGCCTTCCAGCGAAAAATTCGCCAGCGGTACCCGCGCTTCCTCGCCGACATCACGGGCGACGGTCGCGCCGACATCGTGGGCTTCGGCGACGCGGGCGTCTACGTAGCGCTCTCGAACGGCGACGGTACCTTCGGGCCGGCACGGTTCGTGAACCCGGATCTCGGCGTGCAGCAGGGCTGGCAGGTGGACAAGCACCCGCGCTTCCTCGCCGACATCACGGGCGACGGCCGCGCCGACATCGTCGGCTTCGGCGAGACGGGCGTCCACATCGCGCTCGCGAAGGGCGACGGGACCTTCCAGCCGTCGCTGCTCGTGCTCTCGGACTTCGCCGTCCAGCAGGG
>JADGQW010000091.1 GCA_017881505.1 Gemmatimonadales bacterium | reverse complement strand
GAGCAGGCCGCCGCCGCCGTGCGCCTGCTGAAGGAAGCGGCGCTCGCCGGCGACACGGCGCTGCTGCTGACCGCGCAGCTGCCGCGCCACAACCCCAAGCGCCGCGACGTGCGCCCGAACCTCGACGACTTCGGGGCCCTGGGCGCCGTGAAGTTCCACGCCGACGTGGTGCTGGGGCTGTTCCGGGAGGAGATGTATCAGGCGTCGCGGGGCCTGGAGGGCGCGACCGAGCTGCTCGTGGCGAAGAACCGCCACGGCGCGACGGGCTTCGTGGACCTGTACTTCTACCGGGAGTGGATGCGGTTCGAGGACATGCTCGACCCCGACCGCTAGCGGGGCGCGCGCCGCCCGAGGGTGTCCCGCCGTTCCGGACGCGCCGGCGCCGGCGCCCCGGCTGCCGCCCCGATGATCGTGAACTGCGTGATCCCCGAGTCGCGCGTGGGCTGCATCTGGACCCAGAGCGGCGGACCGTCGCGCTGCGCGTACATGTCCACCCGGGGGCCGTCGGTCACGTCCCCGACGATCCGGAAGCCGGCCTTGGGGAGCTCCCGGCGGTAGTACGCCGCGAGCGAGTCCACCGACATGCCGACGAAGAACTGCGCTCTCAGGGCGTCGACCGTCCGGGTGGTGTCGGTGAGCCGCGCGGTGGCGGGGAACGGCACCCCGGCGAGCACCGGAGAAGGCGGGGCGGCCTCTCGGGCGCCCTCCTTCACGGAGCACGCGGCGAGGGCCAGACCGAGCAGCGCGACGAGGGAGCGGGGGGTCTTCACGGGCTGGAACCTCGCAAACCCGTGGGGCGCGGTCAAGCGCGCGCGTTGCTCGGCTCCCCCACGGAAAATAGATTCCCGGCATCGTCGGGAGGTGCGCAGTGGCCGGCCACAGCAAATGGAAGCAGATCAAGCGCAAGAAGGCCGTGACGGATGCGCGGCGCGGCGCCCATTTCACCAAACTGATCAAGGAGATCACGGTCGCCGCCCGCTCGGGCGGGGGCGACCCCGCGGGCAACGCGCGCCTGCGCACGGCCATCGACACCGCGAAGCAGGCGAACATGCCCCTCGACAACATCGAGCGCGCGGTCAAGAAGGGCACCGGCGCCCTCGAGGGGGTCCAGTACGAGGAGATCACCTACGAGGCGTACGGCCCCGGCGGGGCGGCCATCCTCATCGAGGTGACGACCGACAACCCGAACCGCACCGTGGCCGACTTCCGCCACCTCTTCGACCGGCACGGCGGCAAGCTCGCCGCCAGCGGCGCCGTCGCTTTCCAGTTCGACAAGCGCGGGCAGGTGTACCTCGACGCCTCGCAGTACGAGGAGGACGCGGCGCTGGAGGCCGCGCTCGACGCCGGGGCCGCGGACTTCGTGAAGGAAGGGGACCAGTTCATCGTGACCACCGCGGTCTCCGACCTCCATGCGGTGCAGGAAGCGCTCAAGGCGAAGGGGATCGTCCCCGAGTCGGCCGAGATCGCGATGATCCCGAAGTCCACCGTGAAGGTCGAAGGGAAGAACGCCGAGACGCTGGTGAAGCTGATGGAGGCCTTGGAGGAGCACGACGACGTCTCCAAGGTGTCCTCCAACTTCGACGTCGACTTCGAGGCGCTGGCAGGCGTGTGATCGTGCTCGGGGTGGATCCGGGCACGTCCGCCACGGGCTACGGGGTGGTCGACCGCGGCGCCGACGGAACGCTGCGCCTCGTCGAGTGCGGCGTCATCCGCCCCCCCGCGGGCGCCCCCCTGGCCGTCCGCCTCCAGGCCATCTTCGAGGAGCTCGTCGCGCTCATCGCGCGCCATGGCCCCGACGTCGTGGCGGTCGAGAGCGTGTTCGTCGCGAAGAACGTCCGCAGCGCGCTGGTGCTCGGCCACGCCCGCGGCGTGATCCTGCTCGCGGCCGCGCAGGCCGGCCTCGACGTGGCGGAGTATCCTCCCGCGACCATCAAGAAGGCCGTGGCGGGCGCCGGCGCGGCCACCAAGGCCCAGATCCAGCTCATGGTCGCGCACATCCTGCGCCTCAAGACGCCGCCGCAGCCGAGCGACGCCGCCGACGGCGTGGCGGTGGCGCTGACCCACGCCGTGCGGGCGGGGCGCGTGCTGCGCCGCGCGGTCGTCGGATGATCGCCCTCGTCGCCGGCACCCTCGCGCTCAAGGAAGCGGACCGCGTGGTGGTGCGGACCGCCTCCGGGCTCGGCTACGAGGTGTTCGTGCCGACGCGGGCGCTGGCAGCGCTCCCACACCCCGGGCAACCGGTCGAGCTGCACACCTGCCTCGTCATCCGCGAGGACGGCCAGACCCTGTTCGGCTTCGCGAGCGCCGAGGAGCGCCGCGTCTTCCAGCGGCTGATGACCGCGAGCGGCGTGGGCCCGCGGCTCGCGCTCGCCATGCTCTCGGTGCTCCCCTCGGAGCGCGTGGTGCGCGCCATCCGGGAGCGCGACATCGCCGTGCTCGTCGCGGTGCCGGGGGTCGGCAAGAAGACGGCCGAGAAGCTCGTCGTCGAGCTGGGCGACAAGACCGACGACCTCGCGGCGGAGCGGGGGACGCCCGCCTCCTCGGTGAGCGAGGCCGCGGCCAAGGCGCTGCTGCAACTCGGCTACACCGCGTCCGAGGCCGACGACGCGGTGCGCCGCATCCTCGCGGAGGACGCCACGCTCCCGACCGCCGCCCTCGTGAAGCGCGCCCTCGCCCGCCTGGCGCGGAGCTGACGTGCCCCCCCGCGCCCAGATCACGACGCCCGACCCGCTCCCCGACGACAGCGGCACGGAGGCGTCGCTCCGCCCCTCCCGCCTCGACGAGTTCGTCGGGCAGGCGAAGGTGAAGGAGAACCTCCAGATCGCCATCGACGCCGCGCGCGGGCGCGGTGAGCCGCTCGACCATACGCTCTTCTTCGGACCCCCCGGCCTCGGCAAGACGACCCTGGCGATCCTCCTCGCCAAGGAGATGGGCGTCGGCATCCGGACCACGACGGGCCCGGTCCTCGAGCGGCCCGGCGACCTGGTGGGGCTCCTGACCGGCCTGCGCGCGGGGGACATCCTCTTCATCGACGAGGTCCACCGCCTCCGTCCGACGCTGGAGGAGTTCCTCTACCCGGCGATGGAGGACCGGCGCGTGGACGTGCGGATCAGCGAGGGGCCGCACGCCGAGACGATCCCGATGGCGCTCGAGCCCTTCACGCTGATCGGCGCGACGACCCGCTACGGGCTCCTGACCCCGCCGATGCGCGCCCGGTTCGGGATGGTGGAGCGGCTCAACTTCTACCCGGCCGAGGACCTCGCGCAGATCGTGCGCCGCTCGGCACGGATCCTCGGCGTGGCGGTCGACGGCGACGGCGCCGACGAGATCGCGCGGCGCAGCCGCGGCACGCCCCGGATCGCCAACCGCCTGCTGCGCCGGGTGCGCGACTACGCCGCGGTCCGCGCAGGCGGCGCCGTCACGCTCGAGGTCGCGCGCCAGGGGCTCCAGCGCCTCGACGTGGACGAGTTCGGCCTCGACGACATGGACGCGCGGCTCCTCAAGACCATCATCGAGAAGTTCGAGGGAGGGCCGGTGGGGCTGAACACCGTCGCGGTGGCGGTGGGCGAGGACGCCGGCACGCTGGAAGAGGTCTACGAGCCCTTCCTCATCCAGCAGGGATTCCTGGCGCGCACGCCGCGGGGGCGCGTGGCCACCCCTGCCGCGTACCGGCACTTCGGCTTCGCGGCGCCCAAGGGGCAGGAGACGCTCTTCGGCCAGTAGCCGGCCACCCCCGTACCAGGCACCACGCCCAGCTACAGCATCGGACCCAGGAACGACGCCAGCCGCTCCATGAGCTTCTCGCGCCAGGGCCGCGCCTGCCATTGGGCGAGGGTGACCCGGCGCGATTTCGCCAGATCCTGCCGGAACACCTCTTCCTGCCGGCGGGCGAAGGCCGTGTCGTAGACGTTCAGGTTCGCCTCGTCATTGAGCCCGAACGAGCGCGGGTCCCAATTGGTCGACCCCACCGACACGAGCAGTCCGTCCACGATGAACACCTTGCAGTGGTACATCGTCGCGTCGTACTCGTACATCTCGGCGCCGGCGGCGAGGATCGCGCCCCAGCGGGAGCGGGAGGCGCCGCGCACGATCTTCCGGTCCATGAACTTCCCGGGCGTGATGATCCGGACGGTGACCCCGCGCTTGAGGGCGATCGTCAGGGCGTCCCGGGTGAGCGCGTCGGGAACGAAGTACGAGCTGGAAAGATCGATCGAACGCTCGGCAGCGGTGATCGCCAGCAGGTACATCAGCTCCATGCTGGCGCTGCCGCCGGTGGGCGAGCTGTAGAAGAGCTGGGCCGCTTCGGTCCCGGCGGGCTCCAGGGGCGGGAAGTAGTCGCCGCCATGGAGCACTTCGCCCGTGGTCTCGATCCAGTTGTCCATGAAGGCCGCCTGCATCTGCGCCACGACGGGGCCCTCGACCCGGAAATGGGTGTCCCGCCAATGCGTGGAATCCTGCGCGTGGCCGGTCCACAGCTCCGCGATCCCCACCCCGCCGGTGAAGCCGACGCGCCCGTCCACCACCAGCAGCTTGCGATGGGTGCGCTTGTTCACCCGCCCGAGATCGTACCAGCGGAGGGGGCGGAACTTGCGGAACGCGACCCCCGCCCGCTCCATCATCGTCACGGCGTTCGCGTCCATCTGGTTGCTGCCCGCCCAGTCCACCAGCAGGTGCACCTTGACACCCGCCCGGGCGCGTTCGGAGAGCGCGACAGCGAACTGCTCGCCGATCTCGCCCGCCCAGTAGATGTACGTCTCCATCGTGATGGTCGTCCGCGCACCGCGGATGGCCTGCAGCATGGCGGGGAATATCTCGTCGCCATTGAACAAGGCGACGACCTGGTTCCCGCCCACGATCGACGGTCCGAGGGCCAGCCCCATCGCGCGCGCGAAGGCGGGGTCGTGCACCGCGTAGAGATGCGGGATCTGTCGCTGAATGCCCTTCTCGACCCCGACGAAGTTGCGGGCGAGGGCGAGCCCGACGACGGTCACGACCACCGTGACGAGCACGACGAGCCAGCGCTTTCGGGGCAAGTGCTGTTTCCAGGTCACCGGGACTCTCCTCCGCGCCGCAGGGCCTCAGGTCGTCGCCCGAGGGGCCGGGGCGGGCTTGTCGGGGACATCGGCAGACGGGCTGGTGGGCGCGGCGCCGCGGCGCCGCGCACGGAGGCGGAGCAGCATCTCGAACGCCACGACGGTGGAGGTCAACCACACGGTGCCGGCGCTCCATCCCCCGGCGATGTCCGACGCCCAGTGGACCCCCAGATAGACGCGAGACACCCCCACCAGGACCACCATCGTCAGGGCGACGGCCAGCGCCGCCGACTTCGCCACCCACGGCCAGTTCTGCCGGAGCACGATGTACGCGAGCGCTCCGAAGGTGATGAACGAGCCCATGGCGTGACCGCTGGGGAACGAGTACCAACGCGCGACGGCGATGGCCGAGGCCAGGTCGGGCCGCGCCCGCGCGAAGATCATCTTGAGACCCAGGTTCAGGAGCCCCCCCGCCACGGCCGTGACCACCACGAAGATGGCGGAGGCCCGCTCCTTCCGGACGAGCAGCGTCGTCGCCACCGCCGTCACGAGCACCGCCATGCCGAGGGTGCCGCCGATGGCCGTCGCGGTGTTGAAGAGCACGGTCATCCCGGCCTGGCGCTCCTGACCGAACCACGTGTGGATGACCTGGTCGGCGCGATACACCACCGAGGTGGTGAGCCGGACCTGCTCCGCGAGCTCCACGAACAGGTATCCGGCACCGAGGGCCGCGATGCCACCGACGACCATCACGACGAGGATGGGCACGTACGAGCCGATCGGGCCGGAACGCCCGATAGACCACTGGCCCACCCGGCTGCGCAGGATCCACGCCGAGCCACCCTTCGCGCCAGCCTTCCCCACCCTGACCACGCCGGCGAGCGGCAGGAAGCACAACGCCCAGAAGACGACGAACAGGACCACGGGTACCGCGATGGGGAACAGGGCGGGGGGCATGGGCGTCTCGATCCCGCTCAGGCGACCACGACGACGTGCTTCGCCCGGATGACGCCGCGCTTGCTCCGCCTGCCGTCCACCACGATCACGCCCCCCGCCGGAAGCCCGGCCGCGACGCCGGCCGCGAGATGCTCTCCCTCAGAGCCGAGGAGCGTCGTGTCGTGGTCGATGCGCACGGCGACCGGCCGGGACTCGCCTGTCCTGCGCTCCGTGGTCCCGCCGGCGACGATGCTGGCGCCCTTGCGCAGGGGATTCGGACCGACCGCGACCACGGTGACCCGCCGCCCGTGCGCCAGCAGCGCGGCGAGCTGCTCTTGGCCCATGGGGTGGTGCCCGTTCCCGGAGCCCCCGCGCTCGGCGCCGCCGGCGGCCCGATCCGGGCGGTCGTCCCCGGCCGCCGGAGCGTCCCCCGTCCCGGCCCCGTCCCCGAAGAGGGGGCCGTCGTAGGTACAGGGGATCACCACGCGCAGCGCACGCGGCATCGCATCGAAACGGTAGGTCACCAGGACGGCGTCCGGCTCCGCCTCCTGCCTGTGCGTCATCCGATCCCGCGCGGCCACGCAGTCCTTGCGCTTCACACGGCTGCCGTCCAGTTGCAGACCGACCGAGGCAGGCACCGTCATCGAGAAGTGCGCGCTCTGGAAGTACTCGGACGGCCCGTTCCGGGGCTTGCGATGCAGGAGGGTCGCGAGGATCTGCCCGATCGTGGTGAGCGGGTCTCCCGCCGTGATGACGCAGACGTCGAGCACCCCGTCATCGATGCGCGCCTCCGGCGTCAGCTCCGCGATGTTCCCGTAGCGGCGCGTGTTGCCGACGATCACCTGGAGCGCGTCGCCCCGCCAGAGCAGGCGCTCCTCCTCGCCCTCGCCCGAGGACCGGATCTCGAGCGGGAAGCCGTGCCGGGCAGGCAGCTCCCGGACCGCGGCGAGGGCGACGGCCGCCGTCCCGATCTTCCGCTTGAGTGTCGGCGACACCCGGCGCAGGATGGCCGCGTCGAGGCCCAGTCCCGCCATCAGGAGGAAGTGATGCCGGCTCCCGGTCGCCGCCGGATCCGCTTCCGGTCGGTCCGTCGTCCCGGGCTGCCCGGGGAGCGCGTCCACCTCGACATGCCCCAGGTCGACCTTGCGCCCCGCACTGTTGACGAGAAGCAGGGCGGCCTGGACCGCGTCCTGGGGCATGCCGATCTCCTGGCTCCAGACGTTGGCGGTCCCGCCGGGCAGGACGCCGACCATCGGGCGACGGCCCTTCGCCGCCATGACGCCGTTGACGACCTGATTGAGCGTGCCATCCCCCCCATAGCCGATCACGAGATCATAGCCCGCTTCGGCCGCCTCCCTCGCCAGCTGCAGGGTGTGCCCGCCGAATTCCCTGAGCGCGATGTCCGTCTTCCAGTCCGCCGCCGAGAACACCGCGAGCAGGTCGGCCAGCTTGGCGACGTTCTTCCCCGCCCGGGGATGGATGATCAGCAGCGCCGTCCGGTGCTTCATGACGCGGGCGCTCCTCTCCGTTCTGGGGATGGGAGCATCGCGCGCCGCATGATCCAGAGGCACGCCGCTCCGACCAGGATCGACGCGGCGACGTCGCTGGGATAGTGCATGCCGCGATAGACCCGGGAGACCGCTACCGCGAGCGGGACGAGCGGCAGCAGACACCACGCGGCCGCCGCGTACGCCCTGCGCCGCGCCGACAGCGCGAGCAGCACGGCGATGCCGCCGTAGAGCGCGACCGCCGCCGCGGTGTGGCCGGAGAAGAAGCTCCGCATCGGCGGGAAGACGTCCAGCTCCGCCACCGGAGGGCGGGCGCGATCGACGACCCAGGCCGTGAGCTTGTATACCACGGCCTGGCCCACCACCGCCGAGGCCAGGAAGACGGCTTCGCGCCATCGGCGGCAAACGATGCGCAGCACGCACCCCGCCACGAGCGTCACAGCGATCACTCCCGGCGTGTACGCGACCAGCGAGATCACGTTGCTGACGCCGTCCCAGGTGGGCGTCCGTTCGGCGACGAGTGCGCGGACCGCCTGGTCTTCCAGGGTGAACGGCCAGACGCGCACGAGGACGTGGGTCACGAGCAACCCGAGGCCGATCATCGCCGCCGTCAGCAGCATGATCGGCAGGATGACGTGCGTCAGAGCGGTCGAAAACTGGCGCGCGCGACTGGCCGTCATGCCCCTCCCCGACCCCGCCCGACACGGCAGGGCCCCGAAGACGCCCCTGGGGCCGCGTCCGCTCGAAGCGGGCCCCGCGCAAGGTGCGCGATCGCCCGGAGGGATACAATCGCCCATTCGTGCGACGGGGACCTGGATGCGTCCGCGCCAGCCCGGGGCCCCGTGCCTCATCCTTCCGTGCTACCCCCCGATTCACCCCTCCGTGCGATACCCCGTGCCCGCGCACCGGCCTACCCTTCCCTCGACCTGCGAGGGCCGCCAGCACCACTTGGAGCGATGGCCTCGTCTCCACCCCGCAGCGTCGCGCGATGGTGTCCGCACAAGGAGCGCCCGATGTCCCGTCAACGCATCGCCATGGCCCTGGTGGCCGCCGCCCTGTGCGGCTGTCAGTCGGCGTCGGCACAAGCGATCGATCCGCCAGCCCGCATCGGGCGCGTGAGCGACGTGTCCGGCTCCGTGTCACTCCTGCCCGTCGGCCAGACCGACTGGAGCGCCGCGTCGCTCAACTACCCGCTGACCACCGGCGACGCCGTCTGGGCCGACGCCGACGGGCGCGCCGAGATCCACGTGGGTTCCTCGGCGGTCCGCATCACTGCGGGCACCGCGCTCTCGTTCGACGCGATCCAGGACAACCTCATCCAGCTCCGGATCGGCCAGGGCGCCCTGAAGGTCCGGCTTCGGGACTTGAGCCAGGACGACAGCTACGAGATCGACACACCGGCGGGCGCCATCCTGCTGCGCTCAGCGGGAGACTACCGCGTCGACGTGACGCCCGATGGGCGACGGACCACCATCACCGTGCGGGAGGGCGACGCCGACGTCCAGGTCGGCAATGAGACGTATGCCCTGCGCCAGGGGACCTCGGTCACCCTGACCGGAGACGGGGCGGCGCCGGTCCTGAACGGCGACGCGCTGGCGCCGGATTCCTGGGAGCGCTGGGCCGATGGACGCGACCGGCGGGAAGATGCCCTGCCGGCGACACGCTACGTCTCGCGCGAGATGATCGGGTACGAGGACCTCGACCAGTACGGGGACTGGCAGGTTGACCCCTCCTACGGCCCGGTCTGGTACCCCCGTTCGGTCGCGTCCGACTGGGCGCCGTACCGCAGCGGGCGCTGGGAGTCGGTGCAGCCGTGGGGATGGACCTGGATCGATGAGGCGCCGTGGGGCTTCGCGCCGTTCCACTACGGGCGTTGGGCGAACGACGGTGGGCGGTGGGGCTGGTACCCGGGCGGCGAGCGTGCGCGCCCCGTCTATGCCCCAGCCCTCGTGGCGTTCGTCAGCGGAGACGGCTGGAGCGCCTCGCTGTCGCTGGGCTCCGGCGGTGGCGTCGGTTGGGTTCCGCTCGGACGGAACGAAGTGTACGTGCCGGCGTATCGGACCAGCCCCACCTATGTCCGCAACGTCAACATCACCAACGTGAACGTGACGCTCATCGATGTCACGCACGTCGACGTCAATACCGTGCGCTACGCCAACCGGGACGTCCCGGGGGCGGTGACCGCGGTGCCACGCGATGTCTTCAGGGGCTCCGGTGACGTGCGACGCGCAGCCGTGCCGGTCCGATCGGCCGATCTTTCCAGGATAAGGGTCTCCACCGAGCCGATCGCCGCGGGAGTGGCCATCGCTCCGCCGCCGCGCGGCTCCCAATTGGATCGCGCCCGTCCCGGCAACGCCGGCGTGGTCCGGCAGCCTCCCGTGGCGCTCCAGCGGACGCCGATGACACCGCGGCGCCCCGACGCCGGGGCGACGCCGAAGCCGATCGGCCCTCCGGGGCAGCAGGACCGCGGCCGTCCGAACGCCGTCCAGCAGCCGGGCACTCCTCCGGGACAGCAGGATCGCGGCCGTCCGAACGACAATAAGCCGCCGGCGATCCCCCCGGGTCAGCAGGACCGCGGCCAGCCGAACGCCGTCCAGCAGCCGGTCACTCCTCCGGGACAACCGGATCGCGGGCAGCGGTACGGCAACCAGCCGGCGGTGACGCCACCGCCGACGGCGCCGACGATCCCGCCGAAGCAGGGCCAGGGCCGCGCACGCAACCAGCAGACGTTGCCGACGCCCATCCGGCCCGTCCCGATGCCGGCGACGCCGGCGGCGCCACCGAGCCGCGACCAGAACCGCCAGTCGTCGCCGACGCCCATCCGGCCGGCCCCGACCCCGGCATCGCCCGCGACCCCAACCGGTCGCGACCGCCGGCAGCCCACGCAGCCCCCGCCGCGACCCGTGGCCCCCACGCCGGCCGCGCCGGCCCTCGCGGTACCCGCACGGACCCCACCGGGTCGAGACCGCCAGCAGCCGACGCAACCCGCGCCGCGACCGGTGGCGCCCACACGCGCGAGCCCGACCCCCGCAGCTCCCGCACCGGCCCCGCAGGCGCGCGGCCGGGGGAACCCGGC